>CAYMKQ010000005.1:38573-50901 GCA_964391175.1 uncultured Gemmatimonadaceae bacterium
TGCTCGAGCGCCATCACGCTGACGTCCGCTCCGCCGTCCTCCCGGTACTGAACGCTCACCGTCCACGGCTGGCAGCAGACCTCACAATCCTCGACGTACTGCTGCGCGGGTCCGCTGCCGGGGTCGAGGGTGATCTCCACGGTCTCGTTGCAGTACGGACAGTAGACCGACGCGGACGTCTCGGCGGTCCCATGGCCGAGGGGGAAGTCTTTTTCCAGCTCATCGTCGTCGGGTAAGCGCATCATCGTTCGGCGTGGAGGATGATTGAGTATACGCCCTCGCGAACAGAGCCGCCCGCCCCAACCGCCAGCGTTACATTTCCAGCCGATGAAGATCTACACGAAAACCGGCGACGCGGGCGACACCGGCCTCTTTGGCGGCGGACGGGTGCAGAAGGATGACCCGCGGGTGGAGGCCTACGGCGATGTCGACGAGCTCAACGCCGTGCTCGGGATGGCGCGCGCCATCGAGCCCATGCCCCGCATCGACGAGATCCTCGTCCCAATGCAGCGCGACCTCTTCAGTATCGGAGCGCTGCTCGCGACCCCGGACCGTGACAAGATGGAGAGCCATCTCTCCAAGGCGAATATCGACGAGCGCCGGATCGGGGACCTCGAGCGCGCCATCGACGAATGCGAGAAGGAGCTCGAGCCGCTTCACGCCTTCATCATCCCAGGCGGCAGTCGCAAAGGAGCCGTCCTCCACGTGGCGAGAACCGTCTGCCGGCGCGCCGAGCGAAGGGTCGTGCGCCTTCAAAAGGATGTCGAGATCCCGCCGCTCGTCGTGATCTACCTCAACCGCCTGTCCGATCTTCTCTTCATGCTCGCTCGCGTGGCGAACGTACGCACGGGAGCCGGTGAAGTAACCTGGTAGTCCGGCGAGCCACGGAAATCCGGCTCGGCGGCAGCCCGATCCGGATCGAGCCCGGGTTGTTGTCGAAGGTCGGCGGGCTGATTCGGGAGCTCGCCCCCGCCCACCGATACGCGCTCATTACCGACTCGAACCTCCACCCGCTCTACGCGGATCGGGTCACCGATCAGTTCGATTCCGATACAATAGATGTCCTTACGATTCCGGCGGGGGAGGCGAGCAAGACCCGCGAGATGTGGGCAACCCTCACGGACCGGATGCTGACCACCGGCTACGGCCGGGACTCCGCCATCATCGCGCTTGGAGGGGGTGTTGTCGGAGACCTTGCCGGCTTCGTCGCCGCCACCTTCATGCGGGGGATTCCCGTCGTCCAGGTTCCGACCACGCTCCTCGCCATGATCGACGCCTCGATCGGCGGAAAAACCGCGATCGACACCCCGGCGGGCAAGAATATGGTCGGCGCTTTCCACCCTCCCGCCGGGGTCATGATTGACCCGCAAGTGCTTGCTACTCTTCCACTTAGGGAGCTTCGCGCAGGACTTGCAGAAGCAGTTAAGCATGGCGTAATCGCGGACGAGGCTTATTTTGATGAGGTCTCGGATGGCCTGCCGGAGCTCCTGTCGAGCGAAGGCTCGAGCAGTGACAGGATGCGCTCGCTCATCGTCCGCAGTGTTGAGATCAAGACCGATGTCGTTTCCCGCGACGAGCGTGAGGAGGGGCTTCGGAAGACTCTGAACTTCGGCCACACCATCGGCCACGCGATTGAGCTGGTCAGCGGCTACTCACTGCTCCATGGTGAAGCCGTCGCAATAGGGATGGCGCTCGAGGGTGCCCTGGCGGAAAGGATCGGGCTTGCTCAGGCCGGAACCGCGGCCAGAATCACCCGATCCCTTCAGCTCGCCGGACTCCCGACGACCATTCCCCCCGGCTGCGACACCCGCGCCCTGTTGGAGGCGATGCGGTCGGACAAGAAGGGAAGGACGGGGAAGATGATGTTCTCGTTTCCGCTCCGTATTGGAGCGATGGCGGGAGCGGAGACCGGATGGACCGTTTCAGTCACTGACGATCAGCTTCGGGAGGTGCTGGCATGAAGAAAAGCTTAGTCTCTCGCGTGGAATTCTTTCGTACGGCAATCGCTTTGGCCCTCGCTATCGCCCTTATCGGGTCGGGTGCTGTCGCGCTCCCCTCACTCGTGTCCGTGGCGGAAGCGGAGCTTCCTCCGGTCAAGGGTCCGCAGCTCGAGGCGGAGACCATGACCGCAATCGAGAGCGTTCGCGAAAGCGCGAGCATGATCGCCGAGCCGGTGAAGGAGAGCGTCCCGAAAGCTTCGGCTTCAAAGGCGCGGTCTTCCGCCGCCGGGGCGTTGCGCGCGACCGCTCACGAAGCGATCAAGATGAAGAAGGGCATTCTTCCGCTCATTCCCGCCAAGTTCAAGCGCGCCGAGGAGGGTGTCACGATCCCCGTCTCGCTGACTCAGTACTGCGTTCAGGGTGAGACCCGTCGCGGACGCCAGACGCGTCACGGAATACTGGCCGCGGACCCACGCATCTTCCCGCTCGCCCGCTATGTCGACGTGTTCCTCGGCGAGGAGTACCTCGGGCGCTACCTGGTCGATGACACTGGTGGCAACGTGCTTGGCGCCACAGTCGATATCTGGAACCCGAACTGTCGGGAAGCGAGGCGCTTCGGACGCCACTGGGGGAGCGCGGTGCTCGTCGCGCGCGAAGTCGAGCAGATTCCGATTGCGGCGACTCCGCTTCGCTGGGACGGACTCGCCGAGCGGTAGCGGACGGCATTTCGACGGGTCGCATCTGGCCTTACAATTGCTCGATTCGGGGCGCGAAACCTCAAACCGAGATCCCACATGTCCTCGTTCAGCACCTACCTGATCGGATTCTTCGTCCTCATCATCGGGCTGGCGATCGCTGCTTATCTGGTGAACGTGCCCAGCACCTGGATCGTCGTTGGGGTCGTCGTGGCGCTCGGAATCGGCATTCTGATGGCCACAACCCGAACGAAGCCCAAAGATCCCCCAGTTCCCCCTGTGGCATGAAACGTGGCTGTTGACGCTGGAGTGTGCCCCTAGTTAACGTGCCCGTTCAGTTCCTAAACGGGCGGGCCCAAGGCTCCCCGAACGATTTTGCCGAGACAACAAGGGCTTATGCAGACAACGGGCGAAAGTAGATCGAAAGGCTTCTTCCGTTCCTCCCCCTCCACCGCATTCGACCAGTACCTCCAGGACATACAAAAGCTTCCCCTCATCACCGACGCCGAAGAAGAGCGGAGGCTCGCGCGTCGCGCGCAAGGAGGGGATGAAAAAGCCGCAGACCGGCTTGTCACCGCCAATCTTCGCTTCGTCATCTCATACGTGAAGAAGTACCAGGGTCACGGCCTCGACCTCGGTGAGCTGGTCGCGATCGGCAACGAAGGACTCCTCAAGGCCGTTCGCAAGTTCGATCCCGATCAGGGCGTCAAGTTCATCTCCTACGCAGTGTGGTGGGTGCGCCAGGCGGTTCTCAAGGCGCTCGCCGAGCAGACGCGCAGCGTCAGAATCCCGCTCAACCAGAACTCGCAGCTCATCAAGCTCGCTCGCGCGCAGACCGTTCTGTCCCAGGTGCTCAAGCGCGATCCCACCGACAACGAGATCGGCCGCCTCCTCGAGGAGACGCCGGACGCCGTTCGGTCCGCCAAGCAGATGTCGGCTACGGAGATCTCCCTCGATGCGCCGATCGACCGATCGGATCGCGAGGCCTGCACCCTCGGCGAGCGCTTCGCCGGCGTCGATGGCGGTGAGATCGAGGATGTCACCGACTTCCATTTGATGCGGGAGTTCATCGACCGCGTCTTCCGGAAGTACCTCACTCCGCGCGAGCGGAAGATCCTCCACCTTTATTACGGTCTGGAGCAGGGCTCGGACGCGATGACGCTGGAGAAGATCGGCGCCCTCATGGGTGTCACCCGCGAGCGCATCAGGCAGATCCGCGAGCGCGCTTTCGAGAAGCTGCGCGAATCTCCGGATGGCTCGGCGCTCGCCGGGTTCTGGAGCTGAGATCGCGCTGATCGCGCGGGTGTGAAACCGGGCACACCCCGGTGAAAGCCTTTCTCAACGCCGCCGGTGGAAGCGCGGAAAGCGCGCGGGAAGCCTTGGCCGGGGCAGGATTCGAGGTCGAAGAGATCCAGCCGGAGGAGCTCGAGCCAAGACTGAAGCGCGCGATCGCCGACGGAGCGAAGCGGCTCGTCGTGGGAGGGGGCGATGGAACCATCGGTACGGCCGCCTCTCTGGTGGCGAAGACAGAGACCGAGCTCGCGATTCTTCCGGCCGGAACGCTCAATCACTTCGCAAAGGAGCACGGGATCCCGTCAGACCTCGCCGAGGCGGCGGTGGTTGCGCGTGACGGCGGGATCGAAGGCGCGGACATCGGTTACGTGAGCGACTCCGTCTTCCTCAACACCAGCTCCATCGGAGCGTACGTGACGTTCGTTCGCGTCCGCGAGCGATTCGAGAAGACCTTCGGCTACAAGATCGCCAGCGTCATCGCGTTCCTCAGGATGTTCTCCGCTCTCCGCACGTTCAGCGTGGAGCTCGAGGTCGAAGGAGCGAAGAAGAGCTATCGAACGCCGCTCGTCTTCATCGGAGTCGGCGAGCGCGAGCTCCAGCTTCCGAAGCTCGGGAGCAGAGTGGAAAATGGAGAGCGAGCGCTCCACGTGATGATCGTTCACGGGCGGAAGCGCGCAAGGCTCTTCGCAATCGCGCTGGCTGGCATATCGAAGGGAATAGAGCAGGCCACCCGGCTTCCGGAGTTCGACAGCTTTCTGGTGGACAGCTGCCGCATCGATCTCACGCGGCCGAGCGCCACGGTCGCTCTCGATGGAGAGCTGAAAGGACTCGAATCTCCACTCGACTATCGCATCGAGCGTGACGCGATACGCCTCGTGGTCCCGACGCCGCAAGCGAGTGAATAGCTAGATTTCCCCGCATGGGGCAGCCAGCGATAGCAGAGCGTTTGGCCGACATCGTGGGCGAGCGATTCGTCCTGAGCCGACCAAGCGAGCTGCTGGTCTACAATTCGGATGGACTCCCCGGCTACCGGCGTCAACCCAAGCTTGCCGTTTTTCCGGGGAATCGCGACCAGACGATAGCGGTCGTGAAGCTCCTCGCCGAGGAGAAGCTCCCCTTCGTTCCTCGTGGCGCGGGCACTGGCCTCTCCGGTGGCGCGCTTGCCGATGACATCGTGGTCCTCGGTCTCCACCGCCTCAAGCAGATCATCTCCCTCGACGTCGAGAATCGCCGCGCCACAGTCGAGCCCGGTGTCGTCAACATGCGGCTGAACAAGCACGTCGCGCCCCATGGGCTCGTCTACGCGCCCGACCCCTCGAGCGAGGCTGCGTGCACGATCGGGGGCAACGTGGCCGAGAACGCGGGCGGGCCGCACTGTCTCAAGTATGGAGTGACTCTCAACCACGTACTGGCGATGACCGTGGTATTGCCCAGCGGCGATGTGGTCGAGCTGGGCAGCGCGTTCGGCGAGCGCGAGGGCTACGATCTCCGGGGCGCGTTCATCGGGTCGGAGGGATGCTTCGGTCTCGCGGTCGACATCACCGTCAAGCTGACGCCGCGCCCGCAAACGGTGCGGACGCTGCTCGCGGACTTCATGTCGGTCGATGAAGCGGCACGGGTGACGTCAGCGATCATTGCGTCCGGAATCGTCCCCGCCGCTCTCGAGTTCATGGATGGTCCGACGATCCGTGTCGTCGAGTCCTCAATTTACGCGGCCGGATACCCGAAGGACGCGGAAGCGATTCTGCTGATCGAGCTCGACGGACTCGAGGCCGGAGTGAACGCGGATCTCGGGGAAGTGAAGCGGATCTGCCTCCAGGGCGGAGCGCGAAACGTCAAAGTCGCGCGCGACGACATCGAGCGCCTCAAGCTCTGGCAGGGAAGAAAGAAGGCGTTCGGGGCAATGGGAAGGCTCGCTCCTCACCTGATCGTGCAGGACGCAGTCATCCCGCGCACGCGACTCCCCGACATCCTGAAGACCATTCACGCGATCAGCGAGAAGTACGGTGTCGTGGTCTGCAACGTGTTCCACGCCGGCGATGGAAACCTTCACCCGAACATCGCCTACAGCGCGGACGACCCCGCAGAGAGCGAGCGCGTGCACAAGGCGATGACGGAGATCATGGAGGCGTGCATCGAGGCCGGTGGGAGCATCACCGGCGAGCACGGCGTGGGACTCGACAAGATGGGCTACATGGAGGCGATCTTCTCGGATGCATCGCTCAACGCCATGTGCGAGCTGCGCGGAGTGTTCGACCCGGAGCACCGCTCTAATCCGGGCAAGGTCGTTCCCGTTCACTCCTGCAAGGAATGGCATGCGGTCCGCTCCGCGCGCGAGCCGCGTCCACTCGCGGCCGAGCCTGCTCACCCGTCGGCGCGGTGAGCAGGTGAGCACGGACGCGATCGTCGGCGCGATTCGCGAGAGCTGGGGGAGCCGCACGCCTTTGAGGATCTGCGGCCGCTCCAACTGGCTGACCGCGGGGCGTCCCGTGCGCGCGAACAAGACTCTCTCGCTCCGGGATGATGCCGGCGTAGTCGGCTACGTACCGGGCGATCTCACCCTGACGGTTCGCGCCGGCACTCCGCTCTCGGAGATCGAGCGCGTCACGCGTGAGCACGACCAGTGGCTTCCGCTCGACCCCTATGGTTCTCCCGATGGGACGATAGGCGCTACGATTTCCACCGCTTCATCGGGACCGCTCGCGCACAACTTCGGCTCGCCCCGCGATCTGCTCCTCGGCCTCGAGTTCGTGACCGGCCGTGGCGACGTGGTTCGCGGTGGTGGAAAAGTCGTCAAGAACGTCGCGGGATTCGATCTTTCCCGGCTGCTGACCGGATCGTGGGGAACGCTCGGAGTTATTACCGAGGTGACGCTCAGGTTGTACGCGCGGCCAAAGGTGGACCGGACGTTCAGCGTGACGATGGATCGCGGCGACGATCAGCCTATGAAGCAGGTCCAGGGATTTCGCGGCGCGCCCATCATGCCCTTTGCGCTCGAGCTCGTCGGTCCCTCTACTGCGCGCACGCTCGGTCTCGGCGATCGCCCGGCGTTTCTCGTTCGACTCGGCGGCAATCAGGCGGTCGCCGACAGTCAGGCGAGGGCGATTTCTCAGCTCGGTGCAACACACGAAATCACCAGCCAGGTGTGGGATCGGCTCAGAACGCTCGAGAGTGATGCGGACGCGGTGATCAGATTCTCCAACCTTCCCACCGATTTCATGGGAACGTTTCAGCGTCCGGTCTTCCGCGACTTTCCGGAGAGCTTCACCTACGCCAATCCGATCCGCGGCTCCGTTCGCGTCGCCATCCGCTCGGCAGATCACGATCGACTTCGCAACGCGCTCCCGCGAGACTCGGATTTCGATGCGACGCAATTCGGGTACGATTCCGCGCACGCGGGACGGAGGTTATCCCTCGGCACGCAGATATTCGAGCGCCTTCCCGCGGAGCTGTGGCCCGTTCTCGCTCCCTCCGCCGTCACCGATCCGTTGTCGCAGGGTATCAGGAAAGCCTACGACCCACGCGATCTGCTCAATCCCGGCATCCTCGGCGACTGAACTTGACCGCCCCAACTTCCCCCCCCCCGAGAGCCCCAGCTGATCCGCTTCCGAGCGATCCGATGCCGGGGTGCGCGCTACCGAACACGCCGCTCGCGCACGCGCTGCCGGGAATCAACGCCTGCGTGCACTGCGGCTTCTGCCTGCAGGCATGCCCCACGTATCTCAACCTCGAGGACGAGAACGACAGCCCGCGCGGTCGAATCTTCCTGATGCGGTCGCTGCTCGAGGGGACTGTCACGCCCGACGACCCGAGCGTTCACCAGCACATAGATCAATGCCTCGGATGCCGCGCCTGCGAGACGGCCTGTCCGAGTGGCGTGCCCTACGGACAGCTGCTCGAGGCGACGCGTGCCACCCTCAATGAGAGCAGACCGATCCCGCCGGTCGCGCGACTGATACTGTTCGTGTTCGCGCGTCCATGGCTGCTCGGCACCACGATGTTCTTCTCGAGGATTCTGGCGGCGACGCCGATACCCACTCTTCTCTCCGGAATGAAGGGGAGAATCGGCTTCGCGATGGCGATGCTGGCATCTACCGGCAGATCCATAGAGCGCTCGCCGTACAGAGTGTCAGGGAAAGCCGATCGGGGCCGGACGGCGATGCTCAGGGGATGCGTGATGGAGGGACTCTTCAGCGCGACCAATCGCGCGACTGAGCGCGTCCTCGCCGTGAACGGGTACGCCGTCGTCGACGCGCCGGGCCAGCAGTGCTGCGGTGCGCTGCACGCGCACGCCGGAGCTCTCGACGACGCGCGCAAGCTCGCTCGCCGCAACATCGCGGCGTTCGAGAAATCGGGCGCCGAGTTCATCGCCGTCAACGCCGCCGGCTGCGGGGCAATAATGAAAGAGTACGGCCACCTTCTCGGGGACGACGCGGAATGGCGCGAGAGGGCCGAGGCGTTCGGGCCCCGCGTCCGCGACATCAGCGAGCTGCTTGCGGCAGCCGGTCCGCGCATCGGGGGAGCACTGCCCCTTCGGGTGACCTACGACGCGCCCTGCCATCTCCAGCACGCGCAGCGTGTCACGCAGGCTCCTCTCTCCGTTCTGGCGGCGATACCGGGTCTCGAGCTCGTCCCGCTCCACGACTCCGATCAATGCTGCGGGAGCGCGGGCATCTACAATCTGATCGAGCCCGACACGTCCGATGCGGTGCTCGAGCCAAAGCTGGTCAACATCCGGGCGACGGGTGCGCCCTTCGTCGCGACGGGAAACCCTGGGTGCCTGATGCAGATTGGCGCCGGACTGATCCGCGCGGAGATCCCCGCGAGATCCGTTCACCCCGTCGACCTCCTCGACGCATCGTACGCCGTCCTGGGGCAGTAGCGCCCGCCGAGGGCACCGGCTTAATTGCAGATAATGTCGGAAATGAGCGAGTATTCGGCGCTTAACAACGGTGCTCTCTTTTTCGACCGGAGCGACCGGGTGCGCATGCGAATCGCCGGTGAGAAAGCCGCGGAGCTCGTCACCGGAATGGTGACGAACGACGTCTCCGCGCTCGCGGTGGGCGAAGGCCAGTACGCCGCGGCTCTCACTCCCAAGGGAAAGATCGTAGCCGATCTGCGCATCTTTGCGCTCGCCGATGCACTGCTGATCGACACATCCGCCGCCGCGGCGCCCGGCTGGAAGGAGATGGTTCGCAAGTACATCAATCCGCGCGTCGCTCCCTACCACGATGTGACGGCGGAGATCAACGACCTGGGCGTATTCGGCGGGTCGGCGCGCGCGATGACCTCGCGAGTCACTGGAGTGGACGACAGGGATCTCGCCGCACTGCCTCCCTACGGTCACGTGAGCGCACCGTTCGAGGATGCGACTCTCCTGATCGCAAAGGTTCCGGAGCTGGATTTCGACGGCTTCGAGATCTTCGTTCCGAGCGGGGCCTCAGGCTCTCTCAAGGCAAAGCTTTTGGCGCAAGGCGTGTCGCCTGGAACCTCCGACACGTGGGACATCGCGCGCATCGAGAGTGGACGGCCGCAGTGGGGAATCGACATGGACGAATCCACTCTCCCACAGGAAGCCAACTTCGACGAGCTGGGCGCGATCTCCTACACGAAGGGCTGCTACATCGGCCAGGAGACAGTCGCGCGCGTTCACTTTCGCGGACACGTGAATCGTTTTCTCCGTCGCATCCGCTTCGTCACGCGTCCCGCTCCGCCGCGCGGAGCGGAGCTGGTCGACGAGACCGGAAAGGTCATCGGCGACATTCGAAGCACCGCGCTCTCGCCGCGCTACGGCGGAGTGGGTTTGGGGATGGTGCGGCGGGAGATTCCGCCCGGAACGACGCTGCAGGCGAGGTGGGCGGGAGGCGAGTGCAGCGTACAGATCGAACAAAACGAAAAAGGCGCCACTGTGTAGTGGCGCCTCTTTGGGTTGTGAGCGTAGAGAGAGTATTACCTTCTTGCCCTCGCTATGCTGTCTTTGCGGATGCTGTCTCTCATCATGCTGTCTGTCATCATCATGCCGGGATCCATCGGGGCCGGAGCCATGGCGGGAGCGGAGGTATCGGCGGTGGTGGCTTCATCCTTCTTGGCGGTGCATGCGGCAAGTACGAGGACTGCGGCGACAAGGACCAGGCGCTTCATTTACAATCTCCTTAATAGGCCAACGTTGAATAAATCGCCGGTCCGTGCACGCGGTCGCAGTGCCCGTTTTGGCGCGGCCGAAAATTTATCTCATCTGGTAGCGCTGTCAAGGGTAGAGCCCGCCTAGTAGCTCTCTCGCGCCGGGACTAGATTACCTCTCAGATCGCGCTTTTTCCCTCGGAGAATCCGTTTGCAGCAACATCCCGAAACATTTGGCGCTCTGAAGCGCACCACTTTTGCTGCGCCGGAACGAAAGCTCCGCTCGGTCAAGGATGAGCTTAGAGCGAACCTGCTCACGCGTCTCGCCACCCGGAAGCCGGTCTTCAAGGGCGTGGTCGGCTACGAAGACACGGTCATGCCGCAGATCGTGAATGCCCTCCTCAGCCGCCACAATTTCATCCTGCTCGGCTTGAGGGGTCAGGCCAAGTCGCGGATTCTACGCGCGCTGACGACGCTTCTCGATCCCACAATGCCGATCATCGCGGGAAGCGAGGTCAACGACAATCCCTTCGCGCCGATCTCGAAATACGGAAGGAATCTCATCAAGGAAGCCGGCGACGATACGCCGATCGCGTGGCAAGATCCCGACAACCGCTACGTCGAAAAGCTGGCGACACCCGATGTGACGGTCGCGGACATCATCGGAGACCTGGATCCGATCAAGGCCGCTCGCGGCGGCCACATCCTCGCCGACGAGCTCACGATTCACTACGGAATGCTGCCGCGAGCGAATCGCGGAATCTTCGCGCTCAACGAGCTGCCGGATCTGGCCGGCAAGGTCCAGGTGAGCCTGTTCAACATCATGCAGGAGGGCGATGTCCAGATAAAAGGATACCCGGTTCGGCTCCCGCTCGATGTCATGCTCTGCTTCACGGCCAACCCCGAGGACTACACCGCGCGTGGCAAGATCATCACTCCGCTCAAGGATCGCATCGGGAGCGAGGTGAGCACGCACTACCCCGAGACGGTCGAGATCGGGATGGCCATCACCAACCAGGAGGCGTGGACCGCGCGCGGCGCGGGAAAGGTGCGCGTCCCTGATTTCATCGCCGAGCTGATCGAGCGCGTCGCATTCGAGGCGCGAACCGACAAGCGCATCGATAAGAGATCGGGCGTCTCGCAGCGCATGCCGATCACTGTGCTGGAGAACGTCGTCTCGAACGCCGAGCGTCGCGCGATCCACACCGGAGAGCGCGACATCGTCCCGCGCATCGCCGACATCTACGCGGCGCTCCCCGCGATGACGGGAAAGATCGAGCTCGAGTACGAGGGGGAGCTCGTAGGCGGCCACAACATCGCGCGCGAGCTGATCCGCCGCGCCGCCGACGCGACCTATCAGGATCGCGCCGGCGGCATCAACACCGACGAGATCATCATGTGGTTCGATGTGGGAGGAGCGCTCCAGGTCACTGACGATGTTCCCGTAGATGCGGTGGTCGAGGGATTCGGCAGCGTGCCGGGATTGATGCAGGTCGTCAGCACGGCGGGTCTCGCTCCGATGCACGACCTCCCGGTGGTGGCGGCCGCGTGCGAGCTCGTGCTCGAGTCGCTGGTGGCGCGGAAGAAGATCGCTCGCTCGGACGCCGGTCAGTACGGCCGCGCCGTGGACGAGAAGCGCCGGCGTCCCTACCAGGACTGACACGTGGCGATTCTGACCGTGTCGCGACTCTACGGGTCGGGCGGTTCAGAGGTTGCCGCAATCACCGCGAAAAGACTGGGGTGGTCCCTTCTCGACAATGAAGTTGTCGATGCCGTAGCATCCCGAATGGGGTTGAGCGTGGCCGAGGTGCAGGCGCGCGAAGAGAGAGTTCCATCTCTCGTCGAGCGGCTCGCATCGGCGATGACGATGGGCTCCCAGGAGTGGATGACCCCGATTGCCGGCGCCAAGCGTCCGACAGACGAGCAACTACTCGAGGTCACGCGGCACATCATTCAGGAAGCCATTGCGCGCGGTCCGGTCGTCGTCGTCGGCCGTGGCGCACCGGCGATGCTGGCTGAACGCGCGGATGCTCTACACGTTTTTTGTTACGCGCCGAGGAAGGCTCTGATCGCACGCACCATGAAGCGTGACAACCTCAATGCCGAGGAAGCCGCCCGTCTCGTCGACGACACGAACAAGGAGAGGGAGCAGTGGGTGAGACACCACTGGGAGCGTGACTGGCGCGCTCACGACAACTACGATCTCAGCGTGAATACCGAGCGATTAGGCATCGAGGGCGCGGCGGAGCTCATTTACAGCGCGGCGCGGAGCAGGTTCGG
>CAYMKQ010000006.1:0-48855 GCA_964391175.1 uncultured Gemmatimonadaceae bacterium
TGCCCTCGATCGAGCAGATGACCGAGCGTCCCGACAAATACTTCCCCTATCGTTATGGACAGTCTCTCTGGCAGTACATTGGTGAGCGGTGGGGCGATGCCGCCATCGGCGAGATCCTCCAGAACGCGACCACGCTCGGCATCGCCAGGGCGTTTCAGCGGCAGCTCGGTCTCACGCTGCACGAGCTGAGCGATGACTGGCGCGAGGCGGTGAACGCCAAAAACCTGCCGCAAGCGGCGCAGCTCGACCGTCCGCGCACGTTCGCGCAGCCACTCCTCACCGAAAAGAGGAGCGGGGGGCAGATCTTCCTCGCCCCTGCCCTCTCGAACGATGGCAGCCGCATTGCTTTCCTTTCGAACGGTGCCGCGAAGAGGGGAGAGGTCTTCATCGACCTCTGGCTCGCCGATGCGCGGACCGGCAAGCGCATCAAGCGTCTGGTCGAGAGCACCACCAATCCCAACTTCGAGGAGCTGAGGCTTCTCTACTCACAGAGCTCCTTCTCGAACGACGGTCGGTCGCTGGCCTTCACCGCGCAGCGCGAAGGCAAGGATGTGCTGTATCTGCTCGACGTCGCGAGCGCGAAGGTGCGCGCGCGACTCGAACTACCGGTCGATGGCGTGACGAGCCCCGTGTGGTCGCCCGATGACCGTCAGCTCGCCTTCAGCGGAACGCGGGGCGGGGTCAGCGATCTCTTTATCGTCGATGCAACCGGCAGCAACCTGCGGCAGCTGACCAACGACAAGTTCGGTGATCTCCAGCCTGCCTGGTCGCCGGATGGTCGGAAGATCGCATTCGCCAGCGACCGCGGACCGGAGACCAGCCTCCCGGTGCTAAAGGTCGCGAAGTGGCGGATCTCCGTGATGGATCTGCAGTCGGGGGCGATCGAGGTGCTGCCGAACCAGGGCGGGCTCAACCTCAATCCATCGTGGTCGCCGGACGGACAGCAGCTCGGCTTCATATCCGATCGGACGGGCATCCCCAACATCTTTCTGTACGATTTTTCGGACGGCCAGCACTACCAGATCACGAACGTTTTGGGCGGCATTTCCGCGATCACCGAATACAGCCCCGCCATCAGCTGGGCGCGGAAGGCGGACAAGATCGCGTTCGCTTACTACGAGAGGGGCGACTATACGGTCTGGACGTTCGATAACCCGCGCGCGCGAAAGACAGTCGCTTATCGCTCGCCCGGGACGAACCTCGTAGCCGGGCTTCTCCCAGCTGACACCATCGCGTCACGCATCCGTCTCGATTCGCTGACGCTGCGCCCGCGCAGCGGCGAGCCAACGTCGACCTACCGCGGAAGCACGGGGGCGCGCCAATCGTCCGTCCTGCCCGCCAGCGAGACGGTCGAGAACGCGCCGGCCACCGTGGCAGCGCTCAATGCCGACCCGACGTTCGCACTCCCCGATACGTCGCGGTTCAAGCAATACCCGTATCGCATCGGCTTCCACCCCGACTACATCGCCGACCCGTCGATCGGGTACACGCCTAACTACGGGAATTTCTCTGGCGGAACTGCGTTCGTATTCAGCGATCTCCTCGGCAATCATCAGATTGCGGTCTCGGCGAACATCTACGGCAAGGTGAGCGACGCCAGCGTGTTCCTAGGCTACGCGAATCTGAGCCGCCGTCTCCAGTACACAATGGGCGTGTCGCAGGACCCGGTGTACGTTCCGCTCGGCGGCCGCTGCATTCCGAACGAGAGTAGAACCCTTCTCCGCTGCCAGGAAAACTACCTCCGCTACGTCATTCGCAACGTTTTCCTGGTGGGCCAATACCCGTTCAACCGGTTCACGCGGTTCGAGACGGGCGTGCAGTTCAACAGCATCGGTCAGGGCCTCATCTCCGTCATTCAGGATTGCAGTTCGTCTTATTGTGGCGATATTCAGTTCCAGGACGGAACGTCGCTGCCGACGATCAACTACATCACGCCCAACACCGCCTTCGTCTCCGACAACACGCTGTTCGGCACGACCGGCCCCGTGAGCGGACGCAGAATGCGCTTCCAGGTGTCGCAGAACCTGGGCAAGCTCGTCTTCACCGACTATCTCGCCGACTATCGCCGCTACGACCCGATCATCTTCAACACGCTGACGATCGCGACGCGCTTTCTGACATCGATGGCGGTGGGTCGGGACGAGACGTTCTTCCAGAAGTACATCGGCCGGCCCGACTTCGTGCGCGGCTACGACCGAGCGAACTTCAGCCCGTTTGATTGCACGACGGCGATCGGCACGCAGGCGCAGTGCGACAACGTGCAGCTTGCCGGCAGCCGCGTCGCGGTCGCCAACGCCGAGCTCCGCTTCCCCATCATCCGCAGGTTCGACATCGGGAGCAGCTTCGGTCTGCCGCCTGTCGACGGCCTCATCTTCTACGACATGGGCCTCGCCTGGAGCAAGGGACTAACTCCATTTCTCAAGAAGCCCGAGAACTATGACCCGAACACGCAGCGCTTTCCGCTCAGGAGCTGGGGAGCGGGTCTGCGGGTGAACCTGTTCAACCTCGCGATTCTGCGCTGGGATTATGCCCGCCCGCTGGACGCGGACCGCGATCCGAACGTGACGTTCTCATTGGGAGCGAGCTTCTAACCGTTGCGCCGGCTCCTATTGCTGGCGCTGCTCGCGGCGGCCTGCACCGACGAAAGGGCCGCGCCCGAGAGCGTCTCTCCGGCAGCAAGAGAAAGTCGCGGCTCCGACCCCCTCCTCCTCCGCGTTCCGCGCGGAGGAGGAACAGGGCGTGTCTATCTCTATCCAAGGCTTGATTCCGCGGTCTGGTCGGTCGACGAGGCTCCTTCCCTCAGCCGCATACTCGCCTTCGATGCATCGGCGGGGACCATCGCCTTCGTCGACTCGAAAGGCCTGCCCGGGCGCATCGATCTGAGAGAGACCGATGTGCGAAGGGCGACTCGAACGAAGTTGACCTCGCTCTCTTCGGCGAATGGCACCGACATCTACGGTGTCACGGCCAAGGGCGAGATCGCGCGCCTCAACCCCAGCGGCGCCGATTGGAAGTTCGAGCCGCCGGTACCAGCACGTTCTGTGTTCGCTCAGCCCAACGGTGATGTCATCGTCGCCGCGAACAAGGGCGCGCAAACGCTGCTCTGGAAACTGCGGCCTCCCGACGAGATAGTCGAGGACAGCGCGGTTCTTCCTCTCTCCGGACGCGGCGTGCGAACGCAGGTGGGCGACCGCGTGTACTTCACTGTCGACAGCGGTCTCGTCGGTGTGAAAGCGAAGGACCTTTCCCCGGTCGGAGCGGTCAAGTTCGCGAGCCCTGTGCGCGCCCTCGCGCCAACGCCGAGCGGCGATAGACTCTACGTAGCCACGACCACCGAGAAGGAGATCGCGGTCGTGGATCGGTATTCGGAGCGCGTGGAGGCGAGGATTCAGCTGCCGGCCACGCCCAGCGAGCTGAGAATGGACGCGCTCGGCCGCTACCTCCTCGCCCGTTTTCCCGAAGTAGATTCGGCGTGGGTGATCGCGATCGGAACGAACCGGCTCGTCGGCGCGGTCGGGACACGCTGGGAAGCTGACCTCCCCGCCCTCACGCCCGATGGCTCTCTCGCGCTGCTCGGCGCGCGCGACGTGATGCTGGTCGATCCGGAGAAGCTGGAATTGAAGGGCACGATCGCCGCCGGAGCGAAGGACTTCTGGTACTTCTTCGCCTGGGACGGGTTCCGGCCGCGCGCCCAGGGACTGGACGAACCGGTCACCTTCCCCAACAGCGACAGCACCTTCGAGGATTCGCTGACTGCGAGCTCGACGCCGGGCGGAGCCGATTCAGCGGCGGCAGCGACAACCGCGCAGCGTGATTCCGCCGCCGGTACGCAACCTGCCACCACCGGATTCACCGTCTCATTCGCGGCACTGTTGAGCGCGGAGAAAGCACGCGCGCTGGCCGCGTCGATCACCGTCGGCGGAATCGCGGCCCACGTCGTCGCGACCAACACCGCCGGCTCGCCGATCTTCCGCGTGGTGATGGGACCATTTGCCACTCGGGCGGAAGCAGACAGGATCGGCCGGTCATCGCGACGCGATTACTGGATCTACGAGGGCTCCCCTTGAATGCGAGTGTCCCAGGCGGCCGTCCCGTAGCCTGGGAGGATGCTGGGCGGCAGATCGCCCCAGTACTGGGCAGCTACTCCGCGGTGGTCGTCACGTCCGCCGATCCCATTGCCGCGGCGCACGTCGCGCTCGGTATCGCCCGCGCCGAAGCGAGGCACAGACGAGCAGTCGTCGGAGATCTGGTCGGCGATCTCCCACCGCTTCGAGATCTCGTCAAAGACGACGATCCCCACGGAATCTCGGACAGCATTCTCTACGGCGTCTCCTTCAACAAGATCGGACGGCAGATCGAGGGAACCGAGAACCTGTACGTAATGCCGAGCGGGACGGAGCCGGTGCTGAGCGATGAGATTATTGCGAGCTCCCGATGGAAACGCCTCGGCGCGGGTTTCACCGAGGTCGGCGCGCTGCTGCTTCTCGTCGCGAGGAGCGATTCGCCCGGACTGGCGGCGCTGATCGATCAGCTCGACGGCGTCGTCGTCGTGAAGGACTCGGATCTCCCGAACGCGCCATCCGCCCTGGTGCTGGCGCGGGTCGCCTCCCCCACGAAGACGCTCAAGTTACCGCTCCTCTCCCAGGGAGCTGGAGGCATAGCCGCGCCGCGCTTGCGAGGGTGGTATGCAGGCGCCGCCGGCATCGCACTGATCACCCTGGCGGCGGTCGCCTTTGCATTCATGCGAGGCCGTGTCTCTGATTCTGCACGCACGGATGCCGGCTCAGCAGCCGCCCCGCCGCTACCGGTGCCTGCACCTCCACCCGCTGAGATGGTGTTCGTCGCTCCGCCCGCCAACGCGAGTGATTCGGCTTCGGCTGCCGCATTCGCTGTGGAACTGCTTGCCGCAAACACCCCTGAAGGTGCTAACTTTGTGCTGCGGAAAGATGGCTCCGTGTTGCCGTCGGCTACGGTCGCTCCGGTGCCCATCGGCCCGGAGCGGACTACGTGGTACAAGGTGATCGTCGGCGCCTATACCAGGAGATCACAGGCTGATTCCCTCTTGCTCGCGCTCAGAGAGTCCAGGATCCTCCGCGATTCCGCGGGGACCGTTTTGCGAGTGCCCCTGGCGCTGCTCGTAGACAGCGTTCCCACGCAGGGAGGAATCGACGACGCGGTTCGCGCCGCGGTTGGGAAGTACACTGCGCGTGGCCTGCCGGTTTACGCGCTGATGCAGAACGATGGCGGCGCACGGCTCTATGCCGGCGCGTTCGACAGGCCCGATGAATCGGCCGAGCTGCTCAAGACATTGCGCGGGGCGGGATTGACTCCCGTTCTCGTTTACCGGACCGGGAGAACGCCTTAGTGCGTCTGACAAAGCTCCAGATACACGGCTTCAAGTCATTCGCGGATCAGACCGACATGCTCTTCGAGTCGGGGGTGACCGCGATCGTCGGCCCGAATGGGTGCGGAAAGTCGAACGTTTCCGACGCCGTTCGGTGGGTACTCGGCGAGCAGAAGGCGCGCGCACTCCGCGGCGTGAAGATGGAAGAAGTCATCTTTCAGGGATCGTCGGCCCGCCGCGCGGTCAACGTCGCCGAGGTCTCGCTCCACTTCGAGAACGACGACGGAGCGCTGGGCATTCCTTTCCGGGAAGTGGTGATCACGCGGAGACTGAGCCGCTCCGGTGACAGCGACTACTTCCTGAACAACGCTCCCTGCCGCCTGCGCGACATCCACGACATGGTGCGTGGCACCGGCCTCGGCGCGGATTCGGGCGTCGTGATCGAAGCGAGGATGGTTGACGCACTGCTTTCTGACAGACCGGATGAGAGGCGCGAGCTGTTCGAGGAGGCGGCCGGCGTTGGGCTCTATCGCGACCGTAAGCGGAGCGCGGAGCGCCGACTCGAGGAGACCACGGCCGACCTCTCCCGCATCGACGATCTGATCGGGGAAGTGCAGAGTCAGGTTCGCTCCCTTGCCCGCCAGCGGAAGCGTGCCGAGCGTCACACGGAGCTTATGGCCCGGCGCTTCACTCTCGAAGTCGCTCACGCCTCGCGCGAGATGGACGCGTGGCGGGGCGAGCTATCCCGGCTCGAGGAGCGCGTAACGGTGCTTCGCGCCGAGGTTCCGTCAGAAGAGGAACGACTCCGCGCCGCGGAGTCGGCGAGAGACGCCGCGCTGGTGGAGCGAACATCAGCTGAAGCAAGACGCGCTGAGCTTTCTCGGCTCGTCTCCGATCAGCGCGAGAGCACACAGCAGCTTCGCGGCGAGATCGCCGTCGCCGAGGAGCGGCTCCGCAACGCGACGTCGCGGCGAGAGCGTGCGGAGGAGGAGCGCCGTGAAGGAGACGCCGCCGCGGGTCGCGTCAGTACCGAGCTCGAGCGGGCAGCGAACGAATTCGCGCAGCTCGGGGCGGCGCTCAATGCGGCGGACACAGCGCTGGCCGAGCACGCCCGCCAGGAAGAGGATGTCAGAGCGAGTCTGAGCGCCGCGCGGTCGAGGCTCGAGCAGGGCGAGCGAACTCTGCGCGAGCTACGCGAAGAGCTGCACCGCTCCGAGCTCGATCAACAGGGTGGCAAACGTGAACGGGAAGAGCTGACGACTCGAAGAGGCGCTCTCGAGGCGGAACAGCGTCAGCTGTTCGACGCCGCCGAGGCTGCTCGCCGAGAGCTCACCGAGGCGGAGGATGCGGCGGCGATCGCGGCGATATTGGTCGCGGACACGACAACCGCGGCGGAAGCCGCGCGCGAGCTGCAGCAGCGGGCCCGCGAGCGCGATACCACGGCGCGCTCTGATCTGCTCCACGCCGAGGAGCTTCACACCGCGCTTGGAGCCAAGCTCAACGCGCTCGAGGGACTGGAGAGAGAGCGCGTTGGTCTCGCACCAGCGGCGGCACGTCTTCTAAAGGAGCGCGGCATTTTTGGAGAGGGCGCCATATTGGGGCCTCTCAGCGATTTCATCAGTACCGACGCCCCATCCGCCGCGCTGGTCGAGCGTTTCCTCGGGGCGACGGTCAACGCCGTCCTCGTCCGGGATCGGTCCGTCGCCGAAGCCGTGCGCGCATGGCACGCATCGGCGTCGCCGGGACCACTGCTGCTCCTGCCCGTCGATTCGACCGATTTCACGGCGTCCGATGGCGCAGACGGCGCATCGGGGTTAGCTGGACTCGTCGAGGCATCTTCGCCCGCGAGCGGGTGGGTGCGCTCGCTGCTCGGACGCGTCACTTCGATGGAGAGCGGCACGGCTTTCGTCGACGCGCGAGGGGCGATCTGGCTGCCGGCGACCGAATCGGGACCGGGGCCGCTCCGGCGTCGCGCGGAGATCAGCGAGCTGCGACAGGCGGTCACGAACAGCGCCTCGGCCCGGCAGAGCGCGTCGAACGCCGCGGATTCGGAAAGGGCCGCGCTCGCCGCGGCTGAGCGTGCCGCGCTCGTCGCGCAGGAAGCAGCATCGCAGGCGGCTCGCGCGAATGCCGAGTCCGCGGATCGTTCAGCGGCTCTTGCCAGACAGCACCAGCGCGCCACCCGGGAAGCGGCGGAGGCGCGCGCACTGATCGAGCGACTTGCAGATCGCGAGGCCGCGGTGAGCATACGCATGGATGCGCTCGCTGCAAGCTCGCTTGACGTTCAGGCTCGAATTGCCGAACAGGAAGCGGCCGTGGCCACAGCGAGAGAGATGCTGGCAACCGCCGAGCGAAGTCAGGACGAGGCCCGCGAGCAGCGCACGGCGAGTCAGATCCGCCGCGCGCAGGCGAATGCGCAGCTCGAGGTCGCATCCGATCGCCGGCGGCATCTCAGCGAGGAGTTCGAATCGGCGAGCGGACGCCTGGAATCGCTCCAGCTGGAGCTGAGCACGCTCTCCAGCGCCGATGCGCAGCTCACCCAGCAGTTGTCGCAGTGGCAGAGCGATCTCGGCGCGAGACAGGCTACGCTCGAGGATGTCGAGACGCGACTAGCGGACGCTGAACAGGCGGTGAAGCAGGTGGACGAACAGCTTTCGGCAGCGGAGCATTTACTCGGTGAGATGCGGCGCCACAGCTCGGCACTGAGTGAAGAGCTGCACGCGGCGGAGCTCCGTTACACTGAGCTCTCAGGCCGTCGGACGGCGATTCGCGAGAGACTCGAGGCGGAGTGGAAAAAGCCTGTCGACGAGCTCCTGGCAGGGGCGGAGATACTGGAGATCGGCGACGACGAGCTTCGCGCCGATGCGGCGCTGGTGAGGGAGCAATTGGAGGCACTCGGCCCGGTAAACCCTCTTGCCATAGAGGAGCACGAGGAAGAGACCAGGCGGCTCGATTTCCTCACCACACAGCGCGACGACCTGAACTCGGCGAAGGCTTCCCTGCACCAGGCGATTCGCGAGATCGACACGACCGCGCGCGAGCTCTTCCTCCAGACGTTCGTGCTGGTGAGAGAGAACTTCCGCAACATCTTCATGACACTTTTCGGCGGCGGAGAATGCGATCTTCGCCTCGAGAATCCCGAGACTCCGCTCGAAGGCGACATCGAGATCCACGCCTCGCCGCGCGGCAAGCGCACGCAGCGGATTCACCTCCTCTCGAGCGGCGAGAAGGCGCTCGTGGCGCTGTCGCTCCTCTTTGGAATCTTCCTCACGAAGCCGAGCCCATTCTGCCTGCTCGACGAAGTGGATGCACCGCTCGACGACCAGAACATCGGACACTTCGTCCGCATGCTCAACCGCTTCAAGAGCAACACGCAGTTCATCGTGATCACGCACAATCCGCGAACGACTACGGAGGCCGCCGACGCGGTGTACGGAGTGACGATGCAGGAGCCGGGCGTGTCGTCGCTCGTCAGCGTAAGAATGCGTGGGAAAACCGTCGACGAGACCATCGGGCCGCCCTCGCAGGCGCACGCACGACACCGCCACGTGGAGCATCCCGCCGTTCCCGAGCCGGCCCCCACCGCCGACGATACGGCCCCAGTCACCGCGTAAATGCTAGTGGTCATGCAGCACGGGGCGTCGGCGAAAGACGTCGACCGCGTCGTCAATATCATCGAGGAGATGGGCTACGAAGCGAGACCGATGCCGGGCGCTCAGCGGACCGCCGTGGGTCTCGTCGGCAACGATGGGCGCGTCGATTCGTCGCGCATCGAGGCGCTGCCCGGCGTCGCGCAGATCATTCACGTCACGCAGCCCTACAAGCAGGTATCGCGCGAATGGCGGACGGAGAACACGGTCGTGACCATCGCGCCCGGAGTCACGGTCGGCGGCGACACCGTCGTGGTGATCGGCGGTCCGTGCGCAGTGGAGTCGGAGGAGCAGATTCTCTCCGCCGCGCGCATCGTGAAAGCGGCCGGCGGCACGGCGCTCCGGGGCGGCGCGTTCAAGCCGCGCAGCTCGCCCTATTCGTTTCAGGGCATGGGAAAGATCGGCCTCGAGCTCCTCGCGCGTGCCCGCGAAGAGACCGGACTGCCGATCGTCACCGAAGCGATGGACGCCGAGGGCGCGCAGATGGTCGCGGATGTCGCCGACTGCATCCAGATCGGCGCGCGCAACATGCAGAACTACTCACTGCTCAAGGCGGTGGGGAAGATGAACAAGCCGGTGCTGATCAAGCGCGGCATGGCGGCGACGATCAACGATCTTCTCCTGAGCGCCGAGTACGTCCTGTCTGAAGGCAACGAGAACGTCATCCTGTGTGAGCGGGGAGTGAGAAGCTTCGATCCGGCCGCGCGCAACATGCTGGACCTCACCTCGATCCCGATCGTGCACCGGCTGTCGCATCTCCCGATCATCGCCGATCCGAGTCACGGAACCGGGTTGCGTGACAAGGTGATTCCCATGGCGCGCGCCGCCGTCGCCGCCGGTGCGGACGGGGTACTCATCGAGGTTCACCCGGAGCCCGATCGCGCGCTCTCCGACGGCGCCCAGTCACTCTACCCGGACCAGTTCACTCAGCTTGTGGGCGAGCTACGCGCCGTCGCTGCGGCTATTGGACGCAATATTCCGCTCGCGAAATAGGCCGTTAGGTGGGGGACGATAACTGCGCGTTGTGCGCCACTACCGAACTGGAATATCAGCTCGAGCTCGCGAGAGATTACGGGATACTCAGCCACCCTGAGTGGCAGTCCCTGAGTGTTGATACAATCGACGTTCGTCGCATGCTGTATGGCCTTCGCGCCAAGGTGTTGGCACCCATTCCCTCCACGAACCAAAACGGATAAACGGTAAACGGATAAACGGTAAACGCACAACGCGTCTTCACCGTCCCAACCTCGGACCATAGAAGCAACAGTGGTGTAAGCAAATAAATGAGAATCCCGACCTTCCTTACTACGCTAGCCTTGGCCGCTCTCCCATTCGCGTCAGGCGCACAAAGCCCCAACGCCATCATCGATCGCGCAGCTTCCGCTTACGATCGCCTCAACAGCATGCGCGCGGAGTTCCAGCAGACGCTGACCAACCCGCTCACCGGCACCACTCAGATCACGAGCGGCGAGATCCTGCGCAGAACGCCGAATCTGATGACCATCAACTTCAACAACGGCGATCGCGTAGCCGCGGATGGCACCACGCTCTGGGTGTATCTGCCGAGCAGCGTGCCCGGGCAGGTCATCCGGATGCCATACAATAGCGGAAACGCCGGCGCGGTCGACCCAGCCGATCAATTCCTGAACTCTCCGCGCACCCGCTACACGGTGACGTCAGCCGGTACGGCGATTGTCGGTGGGCGCAAGACACACGCTCTGACGCTCGTACCGAAGCGTGAGAACTCCGCGTTCACAAGGGCGAAGGTGTGGATCGATGACGCCGATTTCAGTATCCGTCAGTTCGAGGTCGAAAGCGCCAATGGACTGAAGCGGAAGGTGGTCGTCACCAGCTTCACCGCGAATCCCGACATCGAGCGCTCGAAATTCCGCTTCACCCCTCCCAAGGGCGCGAAGATCGTCGACCAGAGCACGCTCGGCGGAGCTTTCTAAAGCGAGACCGCTCGGCTACTCCTCGAGTTCACCGCGGCGCCCGGCGGGTCTTCAACATCCCGCTGAGCGCCGCGAGCTTTTTCGGATCGGTGCCGCGTCGGCGCGCAATCTCTACCGCCGCCGCCGAAAGAGCGCGATAGACTTCGAGCGCGTCGGCGTGGGCGTGAAGCGCACGCATGTGCTTTCCCACTGTCTCCGCATCGCCCCGCAAGATGGGTCCTGTCAGCGCATCATCGGGTAATGCCTGTTTCATGTTCGCGAGCGCGCCGCCCATCAGGCTTTCTACCACCTGATGCGCGCTCGATTCGGTAATCCCGATATCGCGCAGCAGCCGGGTCCCAACCGCCGCCAGAACGACGGGAAAGTTGGAAGAGATGACGGCCGCCGCATGATAGGCCGCCTTCATTCCTGGAGGAATGTCGAGCGTGCGGGCGCCGAGGTGGCCGGCGAGCCGGCGTGAAGCACCCTTCGCCGCGTTATCGCCGTCGATTCCGATCCAGCCATGACCCAACAGCTCCGCGGACACGTCAGGGTCGCTGAAAGGGACCAGTGGATGGAACGTGCCGCTGGGAAAGCCGGCCTCGGACAGGCCCTCGAGTCCCGCGGGCTCCGCAATCGCGGATGTGTGCAGTATCACGGTGCCGCGCGCGACTCGGCCGCCCCTGGCGGCAACGGCCACCTCTTCGACGGTCTCATCGAGCTGCAGATCCCGCACTGAGAGGATTATCACGTTGGCGGTGGCCATTTCCTGAGGAAGTACGCCGGTGGAGCTCGCCACCCCGGAGGGCCTCTTGCCGTGAAGCCCGACCACCTGGATCCCTGATGCGCGAAAGGCGCGGGATAATCCACGCCCCACGTGTCCCGGCCCGATCAGGAAGACCCGTTCGCTCACTGAGCGCCGAGGCGATCGGCGGTCGGCGCCTGGGCGGCCGCTTTCCGCAGCAGGTCCTGCTCGGTGCGCGCGCCGCGCGCCAGCTCGAGCGCCTTCTGTAACGGCTTGTCGACGGCGGCGCGGCGGCGGAACTCCGTCTCGCTGCCGAATACGTAACGGGCGATATCGAACGCGATGAAGCGTGAGACGAGAGATTCCGCTTCCTCGAACACGGAGCGCGGTATGTCGATTCTGCGCGCTCTCATCCTCTGCCAAACCTCGTCGCGCATGGCGGGAGTCACGACGAAATCCGGCGTCGCGACGCCGCGCGTCCCCTTCAGGTAGCGCGCGTAGTCCGTCACCGCATCGCGGAACTGGCGCGCGTTCGCACCGAGCGCGCGGATGAAGTTTCCATCCGCGATCGGAGTGACACTGTCTCCCGCGATCACGTCCGGGGTAATTCCCCCACCACCGTAAACCGTGCGCCCCGCATCGGTACGGAATCTCTCGCGCTTCGTCGGAGTCGGATCTTCTTCGTCGCTGGGCAGACGGCGCGCGATCGAGCGGCCAGCCGGAGTGAACCAGCGCGCGGTCGTGATCTTGAGCCCGCCGGCGGTACCGAACGAGACGATGCTCTGCGCGCTTCCCTTTCCGTAAGTCGGCGTTCCGATCAGCACCGCGCGGTCGTGATCCTGAAGCGCGCCGGCGACGATCTCGGCGGCGCTGGCGCTGCGGCCATCGACGAGCACCATCAGCGGCAGCTTTGGCCACCGCTGCGGGACAGTATCCGAGTACTCACGATTGGCATCCGCCAATCGCCCCCGCATGCTTACGATCTTCTGGCCGGGATTCAGAAACAGGTCAGACACCCTGACCCCCTGATTCAATAGTCCGCCGGGGTTCGTCCGGAGATCGAGCACGAGCGTCCTCATTCCGCGAGACAGAAGACCGGTGATCGCGACGTTCAGCTCCTTCGCGGTGGAGTCGCTGAATGCCTTGAGGTCGATGTAACCCACGCCATCGCCAAGGATCGACGCTCTGCGCACCGCGCTCTGGTGGATCGTGGTGCGCGCCAGTGTCAAAGGGATCGGCGCTTCGACTCCCGGCCGCTCGATCTTGAGATTCACCCGGGTTCCCGCCTTCCCGCGAAGAGCCTTCGATGCTTCTTCGTTGGTCCAGCCCTTGGTGGGCTTTCCCGCTATCTCAACGATGCGGTCGCCGGGCTGGATCCCGGCGCGCTCGGCGGGTCCGCCGGGGAGTGGGGCGACGACAATCAGCCAACCATCTCTGAGGTCGACCGCGATGCCAAGCCCGGCATAGTTGCCGCTCGTCGTCTCATGGAGCCTGGCGAAGCGGTCAGGCGGAAGAAAGGTCGAATAGGGATCTCTCAGCTCGTACAGCAGTCCATCGACGGACTTGCGGTAGAGCGCGGAGTCGCTGACGGTGTCCACGAACTCGTTCTGCACATGCCGGAACACGTTGTCGAACAGCCGCGCACCCTCGTACGCTGTAAACGTGCCTGTCCGCGCTCCGCCATGGACCAGCGCTCCGCCCAGCACGAGCGCGCCGAGGAGAGTGCCCGCGACGATCACAGTCCGCATGCCGGCGGAGGGGCTCAGAAGGGATCGCTGGAAGGGAAGCTTGATGTTCATGCTGTCCTTAAACTATCGAGACTACCGAAAGGTTTCGGAAACGCTGATGCGAGAGCAGCGACAATGCGCTGGAATATCGCGGCCTCGGCGCCCGTGCCATCTATCAACTTGATCGGTCCGCACTCGGGATGGGAGTGCTGCCACGCGGGATCGGCAAAGCGGCGAAAGGCACTTCCAACGCGCTCGTGGAATTCGTGTCCGGAGCTCTCCATTCTGTCTCGCTCGCCGCGCGCATCGGCACGCGCGAAGCCTTCCGCGGGCGGGATGTCCAGGACGAGGGTCAGATCCGGTACCAGGCTGCCCGTCGCCAGCCGGTTGGCCGCCCGCACTTCCTTCTCCGGCAATCCCCGTCCGACGACTTGATAGGCGTACGTCGAGAGAAAGAACCTGTCGAGCAGAACTACCTTGCCCGCGTCAAGCGAGGGCTTTATCTCTCGCGCTATCAGCTCGGCGCGCGACGCCATGAACAGCAACGCCTCCGTTGCGGCGGTAATTTCCCCGTCGGGGTGAAGGAGTATCTCGCGGATCTCGTTGCCGACGGGAGTTCCCCCGGGCTCGCGCGCCGCCACGCAGGGAACTCCCGCGCGCGCCAGACGCTCGCCGAGCAGTCCGATCTGCGTCGTCTTCCCGGCTCCTTCAGTGCCCTCGAAAACGATCAGCTTGCCAGACCCCATCTCAGGAAAGCGTGATGATGGGACTCGCGGCGCCCTTCTTCATCCCATCCATGATCCACTGGTTCACGCGAAGCATGAGCTTGTCGAAATTCTCCTGGGCGGCGACCGCGCGCTGGTAGGCTGTCTGGCTCTGGATCTTCTCGAGCATCGAATCGAGCTGTTGCTCCATCTCGGGCGTCGGGTTCTCTTCGCGCTGGATCAGCTGCTGCGCTTCGCCACGAAGCTTCTCCATCTGCTGGAGCAGCGCGACAGCGTCGCGATCCTCGTTGAGCCCCTCGCTCGACCGCTTGAGCGCCTGGTACTCCGAGCTTTGACCGATCAGCCTGCCGAGCTCCTTCGCCTTTTCTTCCAGCATCTTCTCTCCTGTGTCGGCCTTCAGCCGGTCTCGGCTCGCCTGGCAACCACGAACCGCTCGCGGCCCGTGAGGTCGAGCAGCACCTCGACATCGCGGTAGCGGCCATCAACCGCGACCATCTCTGCCACCGAGCCCGCGCGGCGCGTGTCGACTTCCAGCGCGAGAAGCCCTCGGGGGTTGAGAAGAGCCGGCGCCTGCCGGATCAGATCGCGGGTGACCGAGAGTCCCTCCTCCGGGCAGAGCAACGCAAGTGATGGCTCCCAGTCGCGAACGGACGCCGGAAGCTCAGGTCCCTCGCCGAAGCTGATGTAGGGCGGATTCGAGACGATCGCGTCGAGCCGCTCACCCTCGAGCGGGGCAAGCAGCGAGCCGTGACGAAACTCCACGGGCGTCTTGAGAACGCCGCTCAACAGCGAGGCGTTGCTCTTCGCTACCGCCAGAGCATCGAGCGATACATCGGTGGCGATCACGCGATCGAGCTTCCGCTCGAATGCGAGGGAGAGCGCGATCGCGCCTGAGCCAGTTCCGATGTCGGCGATCACGCGGGTATCCGGCGTGCATCGCTCGAGAGCGAGCTCGACCAGTACCTCAGTCTCGACTCGCGGAATTAGCACCCGCTCGTCGACCTCGAGCGTGAGGTGACGAAAGGAGGCGCGGCCCACCGCATAGGCGAGGGGGGCTCCCGCCGCGCGCTTCTGCGCCGCGCGGATAGCGGAGCGGACCGCTTCGGGTGGCGCCTCCAGGGCGGCGTTTGCCGCCGGCCAGAATCCGGGGACATCGAGCACGCCGGCCACGAGGTCGCGCGCCTCACGGCGGGGATCGCTCACGCCTTCCGCTCGCAGCATCTCGGCGATTCGCTCGAGCAGATCCGCGATGGTACCCGCGGGAACGGAGGCGACGGACCGCGCGGCGGTTCTACTCACCAAGTCTTTCCTCTACATCGGCGACCTTCAATGCCTCGATGAACGGCTCGATCTCGCCGTTCAGTACCTTCGTCAGCTCGTGAAGGGTGAGATTGATGCGGTGATCCGTGACGCGATTCTGCGGATAGTTGTAGGTGCGGATCTTGGCGGAGCGGTCTCCCGTTCCGACCTGCGTCTTTCGCATCCGCGCTCGCGCCGCTTCCTGCTCGGCGATCCTGGCATCCAATAAACGCGCGCGCAGCACTTCCATCGCCTTGAGCTTGTTCTGGAGCTGAGATTTCTGATCCTGCTGGCTGACGACGATTCCGCTCGGGATGTGCGTGATGCGGACGGCGGAATCTGTAGTGTTTACGCTCTGTCCGCCTGGGCCTGATGAACGGAAGACATCGATGCGCAGATCCTTGTCCTCGATCCTGAGGTCGATCTCCTCGGCTTCGGGGAGGACTGCGACGGTCGCGGCCGAGGTGTGAATGCGACCCTGGCTCTCGGTAACGGGCACGCGCTGAACGCGATGAACTCCCGACTCCCGGCGCATGGCGCCGAACGCGCCTTCGCCTTTCACCTTGAAGATGGCTTCCTTTACGCCACCAAGGGTTCCATCAGACAGCGAAATGACCTCCACCCGCCAGCGGCGGGCCTCGGCGAAGCGCGTGTACATGCGGTAGAGATCCGCGGCAAAGATGGCTGCCTCGTCGCCGCCTGCTCCGCCTCGGATCTCGACGATGGCGGGACGATCATCGAGCGGATCGTGCGGTATGAGCGCGGGCTTGATCTCGGCGAGCAGCGACTCGATGGAGCTCTCAAGCCGCGCCTCTTCCGCGCTGGCCTCAGCTACCATGTCGGAGTCGTCAGAACGCAGGAGCTCGCGGGTCTCCGCGAGCTCCTGCTCGTATCGCTTCAGTCGAGCTCCCATCTCCACCAGAGGCTGGAGATGTCTGTGCTCCCGGCCCAGCGCGGCCATGCGCTGCTGGTCCCTCACGGTCTTCGGATCGGAGAGCTCTTGCTCTACCTCAGCGGCACGCTCGAGAGCGTCCGCGAGCCGGTCGCGGAGACTCAGCTTTCGGTGCTAGGCGCAGCGGCTGGCTTGCCGTACTTCTGACGGAAACGCTCGACGCGTCCCGCAGTATCGACGAGCTTCTGCTTGCCCGTGAAGAAGGGGTGGCAGTTGGCGCAGATGTCGGTGTGAATGTCCGCCTGGGTGGAGCGGGTCTGATATGTATTACCGCAGGCGCACCTGACGGTCGCCGTGGCGTACACTGGATGGATGTCGGGTTTCATCGGAGTTCTCTCGAGGTTGCTCGTATGCAGCCTGTAAGTATAGCTAAACCGCCCGCCTGAAACAAGTTACGCGGCTCCGTCATTCGCCGTCCGCCGCAAGGCTCACCTTCAGGTGGCCCTTTTTCTTTTCGAGGTGCTCCCGCGTGGCGAGACCCTCGTTTAGGAGGTCATCTCGTGCGATTTTTCACAGGATGAATTCGCGCCGCGTTTTCCTGCGTCTCACCGCGTGCATTGGTCTCTGCGCTTTCACGCCATCGAGCGCGCGACCGCAACTGCTCCCGCTCCAACTCCCGCTCACTTCGGTCGCTCCCGGCGGAGAACCGGGGTCGGAGCTGACTATCTATCTCCTCACCTTTGGTCAGGGCGATGCGGTCTGGGAGCTATTCGGGCACAACGCGATCTGGATCAAGGATCGCGCGAAAGGAACCGACATGACATACAACTGGGGAATGTTCGATTTCAATCAGCCCAACTTTCTCGGACGGTTCCTCACCGGCAACACGCTCTACTGGATGGAGGGGATCGATCTCGAGTCGATGCTCAATGCTTACACGCAGCGCAACCGCTCGATTCTGGCGCAGGAGCTGAGTTTCACTCCGGAGCAGAGATTGCGGCTCAGGCAAGCCGTGGAATTGAACGCGCTCCCGCAGAACAAGTTCTACCGCTATGACTATTATCGCGACAATTGCTCGACGCGCCTCCGCGATATGCTCGACCGCGCACTCGGCGGACAGCTCCAGACAGCGACGACGACCCGCATCACGACCGAGACGTATCGCTCACACACGCAGCGGCTCACCGAGAGCACCATTCCGATCTACACCGGCGTTACGCTTGCCCTCGGCCATCCCGCCGACCGGCTGATCTCCATGTGGGAGGAGATGTTTCTTCCCGTTCGGATGGCCAACCACTTGAGGACGGTGCGCGTCAAGGACACGGTCGACGCCAGAGTCCCGCTCGTGCGCTCCGAGATGGCGCTCTTCACCGCCGGCCGGGCGCCGGAGCCGGGAACGCCGCCCAATTATCTCCCCTGGTATGTTGCGGTCGGAATTATCCTCGGAGGCGCGCTGATCGCGCTCGTGAGTCGCGCCGAAACCGGCAGCAGGGCCGCGCTCTTCGGGGCGACGGCGCTCGCAACGGTTTGGAGTCTGGTAGCGGGATTCGCCGGGACCGCGCTCGTGGCGGCGTGGGCATTCACGCAACACTTCTACATGGGCCGGAACGAGAATCTTGCGCACTTCAACCCGCTGTCGATTGCGCTCGTATTCCTGGTTCCGGTCGCGATCTACGGATTGCGCGGAGTATCGAAGGCGCGCAAGCTCAGCGCCGTCGTCGCCGCGCTTTCGCTGTTCGGCTTCATCGCGCAGGGCATTCCGCTCTTCGACCAGCGGAACGGGGAGATCATCGCCCTGGCGCTACCGCTCAATCTTGCGGTCACCTGGGCGGTGTACCGGTTGACCTCTTACAGACGGACTTCTTTACCCTCTTCCGCCGCCTTGTAGATCGCTTCCATGAGCTTCATCACCACCAGCTGATCTTCGGGCGGCTCGTACGGCGTCTGCTCGTTCACGACCGCGATGAAATGGGCGAGCTCGGCGCGGTAGGACTGAAGGAAGACACTCTCGCGCGCCGCGGCTCCGCTCGGCGATACATCGGTGGGCTTGCCGTTCAGCATCTTCACCACGCGGAGAGGCGCGAGTCGCGCGCTGCCGCGCCCGGAGAGAACCTCGAACCACCAGCGTTCCTCCTGCCCCACGTAGGTCCACGATATGTCGAAGCTGAAGCTGATTCCCCCCGCGCACTCTACGTGAACCATCATCGAGTCTTCGACGGCAGTGGCGCCACGACCTCGATCCATCTGAGCGCTCACGCGAACGGGCTCGGGAAAGTCCGCCACCCAGAGGGCGAGATCCACGAGCGGATATCCATGCTCGAAGAACGCGCCGCCGCCGGCCTCGGGCCGTCTGAAGCGCCAGCCCGTCCGCGCGCTCGCGAACTGGTACTGGCCGGCACGCACGCCAATCAGACGTCCGAGCTCGCCGCCCTGGAGGAACCGATAGAGCTGCTGCACGTCGCTGCGAAAGCGGTGGTTGTTGCCGACCACGACCTTGCGCCCGGCCTGCTTGGCAGCGGCGAGAATCCGCTCTACGCCGCGCGATGTGAGCGAAAGAGGACGCTCGCACAGAACATCGACCTTTGACTTGAGCGCGCGGAGAACGTGCGGCTCGTGCAGGTGATTCGGCGTCGCTATCACCACCGCGTCGACCTGGTCGAGCTCGAGCAGATCCTCGAAGTCGGTGAAGACATCGGGAATCCCGAGCCTCTCCGCGATAGCGCTGGCCTTGGGCCCATCGTTGTCGCAGAGTGCCACCAGCTGAGCGCCCTTGAGCTTGGACAGGACAGGGAGATGCGCCAGCTGCGCGATCGCCCCCGCGCCGACGAGACCAAGCCTGCAGTTGCTATTCGTCACGTCAGCTCTCCGCGCTCAGCTCGCGATGCGGCCAATCGTCGTTCCCGGATAATAGGTCTCCAGAATGGTGCGGTAGCTCTGGCCAGCGCGCGCGCGTCCGATCGCGCCCCACTGACACATCCCGATACCGTGGCCGTACCCGCGTCCGTTCACGCTGAGGTTCGTGACTTCCCCGCCATCGGTCGACGTTGTGAGCCTGAAGTAGGTGCTGTTGAGAATGGCTCCCTGCGGATTCCTGAGCACGAACCGGATGTCATTCGCGCGCAGAGTGTAGGTGCCGCTCTCGGTCTGGACCGTGAGCGCCGAAACCCGGTCGGAAGGCGTCCTTCCCTGCTCGCTCACGCCTGTAATCCTGCCCAGGCTGCCCTTCGGCGCGTTCGTATAGTTGGCGAGGTACTTCTCCATCACCGCGCGAAGGCCGGCCGCATCCCAGCTCTGCGTCCAGCTGAAGCGCGGTGAGCGATCGCAGTAGAAGCCGCTCGTTCCCGGAATCCTGTCGCTCACCGGGCGCAGATATGGCTCGTCCGGCTGGGTGTACCATACCTCGGTCACCGCGGCTGTCGTCCCTCCGCAGGTCGAGTGGTAGGGAGTGTTGATCGGCTGGCGAGCGTAGGTGACGACGATGTCACGCGTCGTCGTGATCGCCGTGTCGGACTGCGGCTTCTCCGCGTCCACGCCGCCATACACCTGATCCTGCACCGTCGCATACATGTCGAAGTCGCGCGTGTCGGAGAGATGCCTGTACGCGTACGTCCGTGCGGCGACCGCCTGGGCCTGCACCGCCGCGAACTCCGCCGCCGTCCGATTGCCGATCTCGAGCGGTACGACTCCACGCAGGTAGGAATCCATCGACAGGAGATTCACGACCAGGAGTCCGGAATCGGTCGCGCTTATGACTAGCTCGCCGCGATACGGCTTTCCGTTCCATCCGATAGTCGAGCCGGACGCGGAGGGACGGGCAATGATGGGGCCCGAGCGTACCTCGGGTGACAAGCCCGTCCTGCCAAGACGAATCCGCTGGCCGTCACGCGCGACGCTCCACTCCTCGCTGGCAACGGAGGTTCCGACGAGAGTCTCGCCGTTCCTCTCGAAGAGTCGCCAATCCCCGGTCGCGGTGATCTTGCCGTCCGCTGCAGCCGTCGCAAGCGCGATGCGGACCGGCTGATCGACTCCGCTCTTGTAGCGTCCGCCCGCGACAACCGGGACGTCGCCGCCCCCGCGCGGAGAAATGACCGACACGCACGCGCCGATCCCTGCGAGAACGGTGAACGAGATGGTTTTACGCAATCGCCTGCTCCATTGCGCCCTTCAATCTCTCGAGCGCGGTAGCGATCTCCTGATCTCCGTGCGCCGCCGACATGAAGACCGCTTCGAAAGGTGATGGTGCCAGATAGACTCCCCGCTCGAGAGCGGCGTGGAAGAAGCGCCGAAAAAGGTCGACATTGGACGCCTTCGCGTCGGAAAAATCGCGCACCTTCTTCGCCGAGAAGAAAAAGCCCCACATCGATCCGGCGCTGTCGCAGGTGAGCGGAACGCCGAGGTCGCTAGCCACCTTCAGCAAGCCTTCGACCATCAGGGTGGTGCGTCTCTCGATCTTCGCGTGAAGAGCGGGTGTGAGCGCCGAAAGTGTCGCCAGCCCCGCGGCCATGGCAAGCGGGTTTCCGGACAGCGTCCCGGCCTGATAGACGGGGCCAGCGGGGGCAATGCGCTCCATGATCTCGCGGCGGCCTGCATATGCTGCGACGGGCACTCCTCCGCCGATCACCTTACCCAGGGTCGTAAGATCGGCGGTCACGCCGAAGCGCTCGCGGGCGCCTCCGGGCGCGATGCGGAAGCCGGTCATGACCTCGTCGAAGACGAGCAGCGCCCCAGACTCGTCGGCGAAGGCACGAAGCCCCTCCAGGAATCCCGGATCGGGGGGTATGAAGCCCGAGTTGCCAACGATCGGCTCGACGATAATGGCGGCGACTTTTCCCCCATGAGAATGGAGGAGGTCACTCACCGCGTCGAGATCGTTGAAGGGGGCCGTGAGGGTGAGCGCGGCCAGCTGGGCAGGCACTCCGGGCGAATCCGGCAGTCCGAGCGTCGCGACTCCCGACCCGGCGCGCACGAGGAACGAGTCGGCATGCCCGTGATAGCAGCCTTCGAACTTGAGGATCGCCTCCCGGCCCGTGAAGGCTCTCGCCAGTCGCACCGCGCTCATGGTCGCCTCGGTCCCGCTGGAGACGAAGCGCATCATCTCCAGGTGCGGCATCCGCTCCCGAATCGCCTCGGCGAGCTCGACCTCGAGCAGCGTCGGCATTCCGAAGCTCGTCCCGGCCTGCATCGTTCTCTCGAGTGCATCGAGGACGATCGGCGGTGCGTGGCCGAGTACGAGTGGCCCCCACGATAGAACGAAGTCGATGTATTCCTTGCCATCCGCATCCCAGATTCTGGCGCCTTCACCGCGCGCCGCGACGACCGGCTCTCCGCCGACGCCCCGAAACGCGCGCACCGGTGAGTTCACCCCTCCGGGAAAGATCTCTCTCGCGCGCGCCATCACTTCGGTCGAGCGCATTTAACGGCTACCGCTGTCGCTGGACGCCGGTGGCGACAGCACTTAACGGCCGTAGCTGCCGATCGTAACCTGGCTCACTGGAAGCTGTCGGGAAATCCGGCGGCGCTCCGGCACACCGGCAGGCAGGACGACTCGAACAAGGGAGGCCCGGAAGTCGTAATCGTCGACCACTTCCTCGACGGCCACCTCAGCGATCGTACCCGGTGGGAGTGCTTCGTCGACCTGCGTCACGCCATCGATGTCATCGGCTTGCCAGGGAAGCCGCACCTGCGATGTCCCGAGGAGCGGGTCGCTGCGGTCGACCAGAGCCAGTGCTGTCCGCCCGAGGCGCGCCTCGTATCGCTCGGCGGTGATCCCGCGCTGCAGCTCGGTCAGTCTCTCCAGTCGCTCGCGTTTCACTGCTTCGTGAACATCATCGGCGTATTGCGCGGCGCGCGTCCCTTCCTGCGGCGAATAGGTGAACGCACCGACGCGCTCGAACTGAATCTCCTCGAGAAACTCCAGCAGCTCCTCGAACTGTTCTTCCGTCTCGCCGGGAAACCCGACGATGCAGGTCGTGCGAATGGCGACATCCGGGACCGCGTCGCGGAAGCGCCTCACACGCTCCCGGATGGTGCGCTTCCGTTCCGGGCGGCGCATGCGCGCGAGGACGATGTCCGAGCCATGTTGAATCGGCATGTCGAGATATGGAAGCACCCGCTGCTCGCGCGCGACCACGTCGAGAAGCCGGTCGGTAACGCCGGTCGAGTAGAGATACAGCATGCGGAGCCACGGGACCGATGTGTCTCGCACGAGAGCCTCGAGCAGCTCGGGCAGCGTGTTGCCGTCCCGCCTGTCGCGGCCGTAGTGGGCCAGGTCCTGCGCTACCAGATTGACCTCGCGTGCTCCCTGGAGCTCGAGCAGCTGCGCTTCGCGCACGACCTCGTCGAGGGAGAACGACCGGTGCTTGCCACGCATGAGCGGGATGGCGCAGAAGGCACAGCCGTGGTCGCATCCTTCACTGATCTTGAGGTAGCGCACATGGGGAAGATCACCCGTGTACAGGCGCACGCCCGGGTGGAGCGGCTCAGTCTGCTCGCCCAGCAGGCCTCTCTCGGTGAGCTCGGGGACAAGCCTCTGCATCTCCGACGACCCGAGAAAGAGGTCTACCTCTGGCAGAGCAGACGCGAGCTCGTCCTTGTGCCTCTCGATCATGCATCCGACGGCGACGACGGCCTGGCAGCGTCCGCGCCCGCCGGTCTTGAACCGGGCCGCCTCGATCATCGCGTCGATGGATTCCTTCTTCGCCGCGTCGATGAAGCCGCAGGTGTTGACGATGATCACTTCCGCTTCCGAGAGCTCCGCGGTGTATTCGGCGGAGTAATCCGAGAGCTGCGCCAGGTAGCGCTCGGTGTCGACCGTATTCTTGTCGCAGCCGAGCGTGATGACGCCAACCTTCATCGGTAGTTGCCGAACTTGAGCTCTACGCCGAAGTCCTTGCCGCGGAGGAGCGTCATGGCTTCCTGGAGATCGTCGCGCGAGGGCGAAGTCACGCGCACCTGATCGCCCTGAATCGCCGCCTGCACCTTCTTGAGCTTCGCCTCCTTGATTGCCGCCGCGACTTTCTTCGCCGTCTCGCCGTCGAGCGACATCTTGAGCGCGATGTCGCGGCGCACGGTGTCGCCGCCGGCGGGCTTGATCTCGCCGGCGTCGAGATTCTTCACGGAGACGCTGCGCCTGATCAGCTTACCCTGAAGGACATCCCAGAGCGCCTGCATCTTGTAGTCGTTCTCGGCGGTAAGAGAGATCTTTCCCTCGGTGCGATTGAGCTCGATGGTCGCGGGCGAGCCCTTGAAGTCGTACCGCTGTGAGATCTCCTTCTGCGTCTGGTTGACCGCGTTGTCGACTTCCTGGATGTCGACGCCTGTCGTTACGTCGAAAGAGCTTTGTTGAGCCATGGCCCGAAATCTAATCGCGGCGCTGTGGATACCGGCATGAGGTGCACTCGCGCAGATACCTTTGCCCCAGAGGGTTCAGAAACGAATCCCAACGGAAAGTGGCCACAGGAAATAGTCGTTCGATGGCTGTCCACCCGGCGTATCGCGGTATATGTAATGCAGCCTCGTCTCGGTAAATGTTGCGAGTGAGCCCAGGTCGAACTCGGCGCCGACGCCGCCGCTCCAACCGAATTGCGTGTCGCGGAGCTCGAGTTTGTAAGTCGCGCGGTCGCACGGGCCCACCGGTTGGCAATCGGTGTAACGCGTAGCAATTCTGCGCGATCGATAGATACCGACGCCGGAGATCAGGTACGGGACGGTGCGCCCCTTGTCCGTGGCAAAACGCGACATGTGGTAGGTTGCGCTCAGGATCCCTGCCGCGACCGCTCGCCGCATCGTCTGGTAACAGCGCACCGCGTCTTGAACGATGCAGGGATAAAGAGGTTGTTCCTCATACCAATGGCCGGTGCCCTCGAGCCTCAACCCGAAGCCATGTCGCGGACCAAGTGCGATCCCGCCCTGGCCTTGAACACCACGGGCGTCGACCCCGCGAAATGCGCGCGTGGGGCCCACGGCGGCTGAAAACGTGAAAGGGCGGGGTTGGCTGGTCGCGGATTGGCCCATGGCCGTCGCCGAGGTCGCCATCAGGATCAAGGAGAGAACGCGAATTAATCGTAGCATTCGTGCAAAACCTCCGAGTGGTAGTCGATCATACGAGCGGGAGCGAGCGGGAGGCAAGGTCACGCGGATGAGCCCGGCACCTGGGCGTTCCGCGTGGTGATCAGGCCCAGTACGCCGTAAAGAAAGGCGCCCAACGCGAGCGAGAGCACCCAGGCGATTTTCCGTCCCATCAATTCTTTTTCAATGACTGATTGTCCGCAACCACAACGGGATCCAAATGCTTCGTGAAACGCAGTCCCGTGCGCTGGTAATCTCTTTTCTCATAAAACTCGTGTGTCGATTGTCGCTGAATACCAGAAGTAACCGACAAGCGCTTCGCACCCTTTTCAAGGGCCCAACGTTCCGCGTGACGGACGAGCGCCGAGCCGATGCCCGCTCCGCGCGCGTCCTCCAGCACGACCAGCGTCGTAAGCCACGCGACAGGACCGTTATCGTGAATCGATGGAAAGATGTGGGCTGTAATCAGCCCGACGACTTCGCCGTATCCGTTCGTTGCAACGAAGGCAGCCGCGCGTCGAAAGCCGGCAAGCGCCTTCAGCCGGGCCGGAATCTCCGCGACGGATGCGGGATAGCCGAGTTGGGCGAGCAATTGGCTGAGAATTGGCGCGTCGGCTGGGACTGCGGGTCGAATCGTGACAGCGTCAGCCATTCAACTCCTCGCCAATCGTAAACTGCTGGCTCTAACGGACGGCTCCCTCAGCCCGATTACTAGCCGAGGAACGACTCCAACGACCGTCTCCGCGAGTTGTGCCGCAGCTTGAGCAGCGCCTTTTCCTTGATCTGCCGAACTCTTTCGCGCGTAATCTGCAACAGTGTCCCGATGTCCTCGAGCGTCATCGGGTCTGCCCCATCGAGACCAAAATACAGGCGCAGAATCTTCGACTCGCGCTCCTTGAGACTCGACAGCGACTCCTCGATCGCCTCCGACAACGCCTTCTCGAATGTGATCTCGTCCGGAGTCGGATTCATGTTGTCCGGGAGGTAATCGAGCAGACGGTTGTCCTCGCCTGGCGTCATCGGCGCATCCAGGGAGAGATGCACCTGCGAGATCATCATCGTCTTGGCGACTTCGTCCTCGCTGATGTCGAGGCCCGCCGCGATCTCCAGGTTCGTCGGCTGGCGACCGAGCTCCTGGAGGAGGCTGCTCGCCCTCTTGCCGATCCGGTGCAGAGTCCCGGCGCGATTGAGGGGAACGCGCACGATACGCGACTGCTCGGCCAGCGCCTGGAGGATTGATTGGCGGATCCACCATACCGCGTACGAGATGAACTTGATTCCCTTCGTCTCGTCGAATTTGTGCGCGGCGCGAATGAGCCCGAGGTTGCCTTCGTTGATCAGGTCGGACAGGGACACGCCCTGATTCTGGTATTTCTTCGCTACGGAGACGACGAAGCGGAGATTGGAGCGAACGAGCGTGTCCAGCGCTTCCTGGTCGCTCTGTCGGATTCGCTTCGCGAGCTCAACTTCCTTCTCGCGATTGATGAGGGGAAAGACGCTGATGTCGCGCAGATACTGGTCAAGCGATCCTTCGTCGACGGTCGATTTCCGATTCGTCGATACCTTCATAGCGATAGCATCATCCCTCTCCGAAATCTCGGGACCGCTCTAATGAACGATCTCCCCGAAGCGCTTCCACCGCACGCGAGTGAGCCAGTCGAGCCGGCGGCCGGTGTCTGGCGCGTAGCTATAATAGACCACCAACGGCTGGCCACGCACAAGAGAGTCCGCGACGAACCCCCAGTACCTCGAATCAGACGAGTTGTCGCGATTGTCACCGAGGACGAAGTACCCATGTGGAGGGACGATCAGGGGTCCCCAGTTGTTACGGGAAGGATGATAGTTCTCGATCGACGCGCTCCCTATGAGATACGCCTTCTGCCAGCGGAAATCGTCGTCCGATTGATCGGACTCCTCCGGACTGTGAACGACGTAGCTCTCGCGCACCGGCTTTCCATTTCTGATCAGTGCCGCGTCACGCATTTCGAGTGTGTCTCCCGGCAGACCGACGATTCGCTTCACGTAGTTCAGTCGCGGGTCGACGGGGTACGTGAAGACGACAACGTCGCCGTGCCGCGGAGAGTGGATGGCCGGCAGCTTGGCGCCCATTCCAGGGATTCCGGCTCCGTAAACGAGCTTGTTGATCAGCAGGAAGTCACCCTCGAACAGCGTGCCTTCCATGCTGCCGCTCGCGATCTTGAACGCCTCGACGCCGAAGGCGCGGATCACGACGAACAGCGCCAGGGAAACGACGATGATCTTCGCCCAGTGAGCGAGAAACGCCAGCTTGCGGCTGCGTCTTCTGTTGGCATGCTCGAGGGCATGCGCGATCTGCTTGTCGGATATGATCATGGTCCGTCTATTACCGTGCCGGTCAGTCCGGCGTTCCCAGGTAGTTGTCGATCTGCGCGCGCTGGAGGGTGCCCGAGAAGTCGGCGTACCCGACCTTGGTCTCCGAGTAGAACTCGTAGACCTCCCAACCTCCTTCCCGATGCCCATTTCCAGTCTGCTTCACGCCACCGAAGGGGAGATGTGCCTCCGCGCCGATGGTCGGTGCGTTCACATAGGTGATTCCGTTGTCGAGCTCGTTCAGCGCGCGGAACGCGGTGTTCACATCGCGCGTGTAGATCGAGGATGACAAGCCGTACTTCACATCGTTGTTCACCGCGAACGCCTCGTCCGCGTCCTTCACCCGGATGACCGAGAGAACCGGTCCGAAGATCTCCTCCTGCTCGAGCCGTGAGCCGGCCTTTACGCCGGTGAAGATCGTCGGCTTGAAGAAGTTTCCCTTCGAGAGCTTGGCCGGACGCTCGCCTCCGGTGAGGAGCTCCGCGCCTTCCGACTCGCCGATCTCCACGTAGCTCTGGACTTTCCTGATAGAGTCCTCGTTGATCAGAGGACCCACGTCCGTTCCCTTTTTCCGCCCATCGCCCAGCTTGAGGCCCTTCGCCCGGTCCTCGAGCATAGCCACGAACTTGTCGTGAATCTTCTTCTGTAGAATAAGACGACTGGTGGCGGTACAACGTTGCCCGGTCGTTCCGAACGCTCCCCAGAGCGCCCCCTCGAGCGCGAGATCCAGATCCGCGTCGTCCATCACGATCTGCGCGTTCTTCCCTCCCATCTCGAGCGAAAGACGCTTGTGGAGGCGTCCGCACGTCTCGCCGACGATGCGGCCGGTCTCAGTCGAGCCCGTGAACGAGATGAGCGGAATGCCGGGGTGCTCCACGATCGCGGCGCCCACCTGCTCGCCGCGCCCGTGAACGAGCTGTATCACCTCGGGAGGGAGACCGGCCTCGAGGAGAATCTCTACCAGCAGCGTCCCGGTGTGCGGCACGTCTTCCGCGGGCTTGAAGACGACCGAGTTCCCCGACACCAGCGCCGGGAACATCTTCCACGTCGGAATGGCCATCGGAAAGTTGAAGGGGCAGATCAGCCCGGCTACGCCAATGGGTCTCCGGTAGCTCATCGCCCACTTGTTCCGTAACTCGCTGGGCACTGTCTTCCCGAATAGCCGGCGTCCTTCGCCGGCGGCGTAATAGGCGGTGTCGATTCCCTCCTGCACGTCGCCGCGCGTCTCCGTGAGCGGCTTGCCCATCTCCCGGGTCATCGCGTCGGCGATCTCTTCCTTCCGCCTCGTCATGATATCGCCGACGATCCGGAGAACATCGCCCCGCGCGGGAGCGGGAGTTTGCCGCCAGGCAGCAAATCCTCTTGTGGCGCTCTCGACCGCGCGATCCACGTCGGCTCTCCCGGAGAGCGGGAACTTTCCGATCACATCGTCGCGATCGGCCGGATTGCGGTTCTCGAAGTATTCGCCCGAGCCGGGAGCTACCCACTTGCCATTGATATGGTTGCTGAACTTTTTCATTTTGGCTTTGACGTTGGTTGCGCGCGAGGCCGCCGTCAGCTGTGCTCGCGCGCGAGCGAGTATCGCTCGATCTTCTTGTAGAGATTGGACCTCGGCATCTCCACCGCGCGGGCGGTCTCTGAGACGTTCCAGTCGTACTCGCGCAGCTTGTTGAGCAGAAACGCCCTCTCCGCCGCGTCCTTGAACTCCTCGAAGGTGCGGCATTGGGTGAGAGATGCAAGGCCGGCGTCGTCGAGCGCGCGCTGCCCCGCCAGCCGGTCGATGTCCCGCGCCGAGATCTGGCTGTCGGGCGCAAGAATGAGGAGACGCTCGACGGTGTTACGCAGCTCGCGGACGTTTCCGGGCCAGTCGAGCCCGCTCAGCCGCTCCAGAGCATCGTCCGTGAACGTACGGGGCGGAATCCCCTCGCGCGCCGAGAGCGTGGCGGCGAAATAATGCGCCAGCATGGGGATGTCCTCCCGGCGCTCCCTGATCGACGGCACGTGGATCGGCACGACATTCAACCGATAGTAGAGGTCCTCACGAAACTTTCCGCCGCCGATCTCGTTCTCGAGTGTCTTGTTCGTCGCTGCGATCACTCGAACGTCGACGGAAATCGGTTTCGCGCCGCCGACCCTGGTGATGACGTTGTCCTGAAGCACGCGCAACACTTTCGCCTGCGCCGCCAGGCTCATGTCGCCGATCTCGTCCAGGAACAACGTACCCTTGTTCGCCTGCTCGAACTTCCCCGCCCTGTCCGCCACGGCTCCCGTGAACGATCCCTTCATGTGCCCGAACAGCTCGCTCTCGATCAGCTCGCCCGGAATCGCCGCGCAGTTCACCTCGACGAAGGGCTTGCCGGCCCGTGACGACATCCGGTGGAGCGCGCGCGCCACCAGCTCCTTTCCGGTGCCGTTCTCACCAGTGATCAGTACGCGCGCCGGAGTCGCCGCGACCTTCTCGATCTTCTCCATCAGCGCACGCATGACCGGAGTCTTTCCGACGATCTCATACGGGGTGTCGATCGACTGCTTGAGCCGCGCGTTCTCCTCCTGAAGATCCAGATGCGAGAGCGCGTTGCGCAGCATCACCAGGATGCGATCCGTGTCGAGCGGCTTCTCGAGGATCTCGTATGCCCCGAGCTGGGTCGCCTCCACCGCGGTGCGGATCGTGGCGTGACCGCTGATCATCACAATGGTGGCAGATGGGTCCATCTCACGAAGACGCTTCAATGCCTCCATTCCATCCATTCCGGCCATCTTTACATCCAGGAAGACGAGATGGGGCCGCCAGCGCTGGTATTCGGCGATGCCGTCGGAGGCGTTGGCGATGGCTCGCACTTCATAACCCTCGAACTCGAGCAGCTGCCCGAGTGCGGCGCGGATTCCCTGCTCGTCGTCGATGACGAGTATCCGCCGACTCACCTGACGGTCTTGTAGAGGGTGATCTTTCCGTTGGAGATCCGCACATCTGAAATGTATTCAGGCATCACCATCGGCAGGCCGTTGGCCGACACACCTTCCACTGTCTTGCCGCGCTTCATCTGACTCATGAGCCGCGGGACGAGGGCAGATGGCACATCGAGTCGTCCGAGCCTGACCTCCTGCACCAGGAATTCACCAAGGCCGGGCCTCAACATGTTGATCTCCCCGCCAAACCGGACGCTGTCACGGTCTCCGAGTATGGCGCCGAGCGGACCGAGTGCTCCCGATCCGCCAAAGTCCCGGAGGGCGACTTCCGATCGGACGTACAACCGATCCCCGATTATGGTCGCCTCCGCATCCTTGGCAGATGGAGGAAGCTGTTTCGCGACGAGGAGAAAGATGTAGGAGGCGGCTTCGGACGCCGTGAGATTGGCGAAGACCGGTCCGGCGGACCGGCCGAGCGACTGCACCGCAACGCGACCCTTCTCCGCGTCGGCTGAGGTGAGCGGCCGCCAGCCGCTACGGGCGCTCGTCTCGACCGCGGCGGTGGCAGTGCCTGGCGGTCGCTCCACCCGCGCATACCAATACCACACACCGGCGAGAAGAACAAAGACTATGAGCAGGCAACCGAATTTGCGCATACGGCGTGATATTCAGGGGTCGTGAGTATGAGGCAGTGGGGAAGGAGAATACCCCGCGCCGAGGAGTGAGGCAAACCAGCGCTGCCTAACCTCCGAGCAAGGGGCGCGCCTTCACCAGCCTCGACCCCCTGACGATATCGCGCCTGCCGGCCTTGCGACGGGCCGGTAGCGCAGCGCCTCTCCAATGTGTGCCGGTGTGACTTCCCCGGCGTCCTCGAGATCCGCGATCGTGCGCGCGACTTTCAGAACCCGGTGATATCCACGCGCGGACAGCGCGAGCCGGTCAGCGGCGGTTTGCAGCAGTGTCCGCGCCGCGGCGTCTATCGGAGTGTGCGCATCGATCCATCGTCCGCTCGCGAATGCGTTGCAGGAGACGGCGCGAGTCCTGGCGAATCGCTTGCGTTGTCTGGCGCGGGCGCGCTCCACCCGACGGCGAACCGCTGCCGACGAATCGCCGGTGCTCGCCCCGCTCAGCTCGCGCAGAGCCACGGCACCCACGGTCACGTGCATGTCGATCCGGTCGGCGAGCGGGCCGGAGATCCTTGCCGTGTAACGATCAATGTCTCCCGGCGCGCAGTTGCATGACCCCGCTGGATCACCAACCCGGCCGCACGGACACGGGTTCGATGCGCCCACGAGAGTGAACCGCGCGGGATACGTGACGGACATCGCTGCTCGCGCGATCACCACTCGCGCGTCCTCCATCGGCTGTCTGAGACCGTTGAGCACGTGGCGCGGGAACTCGAGCATCTCGTCGAGGAAGAGCACCCCGTGGTGCGCGAGACTGACCTCGCCCGGTCGAGGCGCCGGACCACCGCCGATGAGACCGGCAGTCGAGATCGTGTGGTGTGGAGCTCGGAATGGGCGAACGCCGCTGCTGACGCTGGTGTAATCGAGCACTCCGGCAACGGAGTGAATCGCGATCACTTCCAGAGCTTCCTCCTCGGTAAGCGCGGGAAGAATCGTCGGCATCCTTCGCGCGAGCATCGTCTTTCCCGCTCCGGGAGGACCGACGAGAAGGACGTTGTGGCCGCCGGCGGCCGCGACTTCGAGAGCCCGCTTCGCGCCCTGCTGCCCTACGACGTCGGAGAAGTCGGTCGGGTCCGAGGTAGCATTGAATACCGGCGCAGTGGCACGCGTCGTCACGAGTGCTCCTTCGCGAAGCTGCTGCACCAGGTCCCTGAGATGCTCTGGCGCAGAGAGAGCGAGCGCGCTCACGCGAGATGCTTCCGCGACGTTTCCCAACGGCAGGATTAGTGTGGACACCCTGCCGCGCAGCGCGTGCCGCGCCACGGAGAGGGCTCCCCGCATGGCGCGAAGCCGGCCGTCGAGACCCAGCTCGCCCACGAACATGAGATCGAGGAGACGGTCAGCTTCGAGCTGACCCGTCGCCACAAGGATCCCGACCGCGATCGGAAGGTCGAACGCCGTCCCTTCCTTCCTGATGTCGGCGGGCGCCAGGTTCACCGTGATGCGCCGAGGCGGCACGTCGAATCCGGAATTGACGAGCGCCGCGCCGACCCGCTCGCGGCTCTCCTTCACCGCCCCCGCCGCGAGGCCGACGATGGTCCATTGGGGAAGACCAGCTGCCGCGTCGACTTCGACGATGACATCGTAAGCGTCGATGCCGACGAGCGCGGCCGAGCGAACAGCGGCAAGCATCAAGCACGGTAACGGCAGCTCGCCCGCACTGCGGGAATCATTATCAGCTAGTCACCATCGCCGTACCGCAGGCGCGAAGACGCCCTCACCTCCCCCGGACAGAGATGCCGGCCGAGCTGCCGAGAAACGGCGCACAGTGACCGAAAGCAAAAAGGCGGAGCGCCGTTTCCGGACACTCCGCCCTTCGGTCCCTGACCGGACCCTTTTCGGGATCCGGTCAGAGAAGGTGCTTCGGTACTACGGTACGATGATCCTGTCGCTGCCGATCGTCACGATACGGAAGTCATCGCGACGGTTCTGCTGCCAGCAGGCTTCGTTGTGCTCGGTGCAAACCGGGCGCTCCTCGCCATAGCTCACGAGGTCGAAGCGATCTGCCGAGATACCGCGCTCCACGAGGTACCGCTTGGCCGAAGCCGCACGGCGCTGGCCGAGGGCCAGGTTGTACTCGTCGGAGCCACGCTCGTCAGCGTTACCCTCGATACGAATCCGCATGCCAGGGTTCGCCTGGAGGTACGGAATCTTGCGATCGAGTGTTGCAGACGCATCCGGTCTGATCGTCGACTTGTCGAAGTCGAAGTAGATCGGGCCAGTGATTGCCGCGGTGTCAACTGATACTACCGGAGCCAGGCAGCTCGGATCCGTCGCCAGGAGGTTGGGGTTGTACTGGCAAACCGGCGGCGGTGGCGGCGGTGGGGGCGGCGGCGGCGGAGCGACGCAGTTCGGGCTCGAAGCAGGAATGCTCTCGAGACCGGCGTACGTGCACATCGCCTCCGGACGGGCACCACCAAGCAGGAAGCTCAAACCGGCACGAGCGTGCAGGTTCATGTTCGCATCCGGCTCGTGATTCGGCATGTAGTCGATCACACCGTCGAGACGAATCGCGGTACGATTCGCGACCCCGATGCGAAGACCGGCAAGACCGCTCGCGCCGTAGTTGTAGGTATAGCTGGAAGCCGCGGGACCCTCGAACTTGTAGTTCGTGCGGACCGCGCCACCACCGATGATGAACTGGCTCTGCCGGCCCATCAGGTTGCCGAGCGGGAAGTTGTAGTTCAGGCGAAGCGCGAACGCCGAAGCGTTGACTTCAGTCGGCGCCGTACCAGCGCAGCAAAACGCGGCGTTGGGCTCCTTGTCCTGCGGCGAATAGTAGCCATCGCCTTCGAGCTGCCAGCGTGGATCGGAGAGAAACACTCCGACCCGTCCACCGTAGCCGAATCCATCTTTGGGGACCGCATTCGTGCGGCCCGCGTTGTCATCGAACCAGGTCCACTGGCCGAATCCGCCGAGCTCGACAGTTCCGGGAAGCGGCGCATCGAGCTGATCCCACCAGACGATCGGCGCCCACATCGGGGTGGAGGTGCTCATCATCCCGCCGCCGCTGAACATCGAGGCGAGATCGGGCGAGAACTGGACGCCGGCCTGAAAGCGAAGGTCGAAATTGCTCGGCTCCGGCATGTAATCGATGATGCCGTCGAAACGGAGAGCAAAGCCGCCGAAGCCGAGGTTGACGCCCGCAGCTCCTTCCACACCGTAATTGTAGGTGCCGGTCTTCGGGGCATCCTTGAGCCGGAGGCTCTTCAGCACTCCGCCGCCACCGATGTGGATCGACGGCATGTTGCCGAGCGGGAAGTTGTACATGAGGCGCGCCGAGATCGGGCCGTAGGATAGATCGCACCGGGTGGCGCACGGAGCAGCAGTCGCCGGGGCCGTGTACGAACCTTCAGCCTCGAGGTTCCACTGCGGGGAGATGTACGCTCCGATGCGCGCACCGTATCCGAGCTTGCTGAAATCAAAGCCGTTGTCGATGCCCTGATCGTTAAAGTACGTGTATTGCCCGAAGCCGCCTACCAGCAACGTACCGGGCGACTGTGCTGCCGCCGTTCCGCCGAGGAGCGAGGCCGTCATCGCGCAGACGGTCCAACTTCTTCTCAACATGATTGTTTCCTCTCAAAGGGTGGAACTTCTTTCCAGCGGTTTACCGCGGTCGCGCGTGCGGTCGAGAGGCAGGATGCATGCCCGGTGAACGCGCTGCGCTCTCCAAACGATCCTCCCTCACAACCGCCAAACCTAGCAAATCTTTTCGGTGGCGCTAGTGACATGTGCCCTTTCTTGAGCACCAAACATTCGTCGCGCTCCGCGGATTTGCAACCGGGTAGCCGTTCTCGTCGTGGCCCAATCGGCTTGCAAGTGCCACGCCAGCCAAGCCTTGAGGCGGGGAAATAGGCAACTTTACACAGAAATGCACGGACTTGGTTACTGTGGGGGGCCAATCGCCGTGCATTCAGCGCGTAGCGGGCCCTCCGGGGGGACCCTCGGACGTCAGGGAATGACCCGTCTCCACCACCCTCCCCGCTGACGCGCGAGCACTTTCGATGTCGCCGTCTTCCACGCCCGCTGCATCGCGACGCCATCCTCGAAACGATCCTCCGGCTTCGGCGCGAAAGCGGTGCGGAACCAGTTGGAAAGAGCCGTCGGAAAGGAATCGAGATCGGCGGATTCACCGAGCTGCCGCGCCAGTATGCTCCTGGCGTCGTCGTCGCCGAACGGGGGTTGGCCCGAGAGGGCGAAGATGACGATCGAGGCGAGCGCGAAATAATCCGCGGCCGGGCCCTGCGGCTCGCCGAGGAGCTGTTCCGGCGCAGCGAAGGCCGGCGTACCGGTCGTGCCGGCGACGTCCTCTCCGGTCACGTTAGCAATTCCGAAATCCGTGATGCGCCACCGGTGGTACCTGTCGATGAGAATATTCTCCGGCTTCAGGTCGCGATGCAGGATTCCATTGGCGTGGGCGACGATGAGTCCGTCGAGAACGAGGTCGACCTGAGAGGCTATCTCGGCGAGCGGCCGCGGCCCCGAGCGCGCGACTAGGCTCGCCACGGATCCCTCCTCCGCCAGCTCCATCGTGTACCACGAGAGGTCGCCGCTCGAATCCCAGTCATAGATCGGGACGATCGCGGGATGCGCGAGCTGCGCGGCGAGCTTCGCCTCGCGCCAGAACGCGCGCACGGCGCGGTCGTCACGCGCGATGGTCGGGTGGAGAGCCTTGAGGGCGACCTCTCGCTCGAGCGAGAGGTCCCGCGCGCGCCACACGGTTCCGAATGCCCCGCTGCCCAATGGCGAAAGGATCTCGTAATCATCCCCGACGGCCCAGCGCACGCGGGTTTCGGCGGAGTCGTTCGTCGATCGATCGGGCTCGCCACGCACTATCGCCACGGTCCGCGCGGGGTCGCCGCGATCCACCGCGCGGAGAAGGACGCCGAGAGACGAGAAGCGGTCGGCGGGACTGACGGACAGCGCGCGGTCGAGGGCTGACGCGAGCGTCTGCGGAGTCTCCGGACGAAGCCATTTCACCGGCGGGATCTCGCGCGCCGGCGGTGCCTCCCCCGTGAGCGCGGTGAAGCACATCGCGGCCAGCTGCCACTGATCGCTCGCCGGGGTCGGTACCCATTCCGTGGATTCCCACTCCGGCGGCATCGGCAGCTCCGACCTGACGATGCGCGGCGCATCCACCGCCAGAACCTCGATTGGGCCATTTCCGGGCCGGACTCCAGCGGGGATCGCGCCGCGCGGAACGGCCCATTGCCATTCCAGCATCCAGAGACGCCCAGTTGGGGCCGTCCACAGGGCATCGCCGTTCAATCCTCCGTGGGCGATGCCCGTGTCGTGCAGATACGCGAGGGTCGAGCACGCGCCGCGAAGGAGCTGGATGACGTAAGGGATGTCAGCCGGACCGAGGCGAGCGAGGCGCGCGCGCACCGTCTCGCCGGTCACCCAGCGGCGCAGGTATCCCGGTCCGCGACGTCCCTCTCGATAGGAGGTCCAATAGTGGTAGGTCGTCGGAATCGAAGGATGGCTCCGCTGCGCCAGCTGCTGCGCTTCGGCGAACAGCCACGCGGTGTGGGCGGGGTCGGGCGCCGTCACCAGCGACAGGGACCGTCCCAGGCCGTCGACGACTTCCTGATAGTGCCGGTAGTCGCCAGTCATTCCTCCCGGCCCCCACGCCCAATCCGGTGGGAGCTGCCACTCGCCGATGTGCGATGGCAATACCTTCGTCGCGCGCGGCGTCACGACTCCTCGATTGGGTGAGCTCATGCCTCACCTCTGGCAAGCGCGATCAGCACTCTCGTTCCCTTTCCCTCTTCGCTCGTGATTGCAATCTCTCCCCCCCAAGCCTCGATCATTCTCCGGCTCACCGCGAGGCCGAGCCCGCTTCCGGTGGTGCGCGTCGAGAAGTGCGGCTCGAAGATCCGCGGCAGGACCGAGGGCGTGATGCCGGTCCCGTCGTCGACCGTCTCGATCGTCGTCCGCCGATCGTCCTCGCGCACAGTCACATCCACCTGACGGGCACCCGCGAGGCGCGCGTTCTCAAACACGTTGAGCAGCACATCCCGCATCTCGTCCTTCCTCGCCATCGCCCAAGCCGGGCGATCGGCGCCCTGCGTCCGCCAGCGAACCTCACGGTCGCCCATCTGCTCGAGATCGACAACATCCCGCACCACCGCCGCGACGTCGACGGCGGTGGCGGGTGGAAGGTCCGCCGGCGCGCTCCCGTAACGGCTGAAGGAGCGCGCAATCTCGTCGAGCCGGTCGATCTGCGCGAGAATCCGGCCGACATTTTCGTTCAGCACCCGATCGAAGTCCACGCGTGGATCACTTCGCGCGCGGCGCAGGTGCTGCACTCCGAGTCTGATCGGTGTGAGCGGATTCTTGATTTCGTGCGCGACCTGCCGCGCCATCTCACCCCAGGCGAGCACGCGCTCGGCCCGCGCTACCTCGATGCGACTGAGCTCGAGGTCGCGAGCGAGACGCTTGGCCGCGATCCCACTCAGCCACAGCGCGCCGAGAGCGCCCGCCGCGGTCGCGAACAGCACGAGTATTCCGAGATCTCGGCGGCGCCGATCGAGCACCAGGTCGTCGCTTCGAGCCGGCGCGGCGAGGACATACCGCTCCTGAGCCGGACCGAGCGAGGCGCTGTAGCCGAACAGCATTTTGGTGGGACCGAGCTTCTCTACCGACGCGGCGGATAGCTCGCCCGCTGTCGCGAGTCGCAGCTGTACCGGCGGCGGGAGTGCACGACCCGCGGGCGCGAGAAGATCGAGCAAGGTGTCGCTCGTTCGATCGAGGAATCCGTCGCTGTAGAGAAAGAGCGGAGTATCGAAGCGCTTTGCCGCCTCCGGCAACTGGTCGTACTCGTTTCCGGCGACGACGGCGTTCAGCGTCTCGCGCACCAGAACCTCACGTGTCTGCTCGTCGTCGCTCCGCAGTCGCTGGTAGGACCAGAGCGCGAACGCGACGGCGGGGATCACGAAGAAGGTAAACAGTGCGAGCGTGAGCCTCGCCCGGTATGTGTAGATCCACCGGGCCGCCCGCACACGGAGCCACCGGAGGAATCCACGCTCCGCGGCGGCGCCTGCCAGCCAGAAGAGCCCGGCGAGGACAACGTCGAGGAGGAGCACCAGCACACCTCGCTCCGCGCGGGCCCAGCGGGAGCGCAGGTCGATCTCAACGTGAGCTCGCATCGTTCCGTTCGACGTTGGTATCAGACGATCGCCGTGCAGCTCGTTGCCGATGCGGTGCCACAGTAGCCTCGCGGTGTCGGCCGCGATCGTCGGCGATACATCGGTGAGCGCGACAGCGTAAGGCGGATCTCCGCCCGAGGCGCGGCCCATCCCGAGAAGAGCGGCATACGGGTTTGGCGTCAGCAGTCGCGTACGCGGAAGCACCAGCACTGAGGTCGCGCCGCCGGAAGGATGAGCGATGGCAGCCAGGATCTGCACGCCCGTTGGTCCGAGGATGCTCCTGGTCACGGTCTGGCGGCTGGCAATCGCGTCGCGGACCGCCTTCACGACCATCTCGGAGTCCGGACGCGCCGGCGACACGGCGAACTCAGCGGTCCGGGTCCCGTTCGCGTCCCACGAGCCGAGCGTTGCCGGCAGCTCGGCCGACGCGAGATCAGACGACGCATATCGCTGAAGCAGCTCGGCCCTTGTCGTGGGCTGTGGCGACCCGGCGAGCTCCTCCGCGAAACGCCGCGCCAGCAGCAGAGCGTAGTCGTCGACGTGGCCGAGACTAGCGACATCCTCCGCGGCGAGACGCATGCGCTGGCGCGACGTCGTCGCCCAGAGCGCGGTGATTGCCGCCAGGCCGGAGAACAAAGCCAGGAAAAGCGCCGCGCGAAACGACACGGTCGACGGTCCTCCGAACGCAACGCGGAGCAGCCAGTAGGTGGTGAGCAGAACGGCGAACAGGAAGAGGAAGAGTGGTACTTCCCACGACAACCAGAGTCCGGGCGTCGAGCCCCACGGGGGCTGGCCGATTCCGCGGACAATGTTGGCGGCAAATGGAATTCCGATGCCGAGCGCGACCACGGCCCCGATCGCTCCGTAAATGCGCGACCACCTCGCACCCGCATTGGCGCGAACGATTGCGTAGACGGCCATGAGCACGAGCGCCGAGCTGATGAGGAGCGCTCCCGCATTGGCGGTCAGTGGCCCCGCCAGCCGCGAGAAGTAGAACGCCGGGTCGAAGATTCGCGATGTGTTCGAGAACGCGTTCCAGGGAACGAGCGCGGTTACGGCGAGAGCGACCGCAATCGCCAGCAGCCGCTCGGGGAGTGCCCGCCGGTCCTTCCACACGTAGGCAAGCAGCGCGACGACCCAGATGACGAGAACTATCGTTCCACGCCCGCGAAGGGTCGCGGCTCTGCGAAAGCGCACTTCGTCTCCGGTTGCGAGCTCCGGGACGGCGCGGAGCACCGGGATGCCGTTCGAGGAGAGCACGACCGGTCCGCCGGAAGCCGTGCTTCCCGCGGCAAAATCATAGGAGGCAACACCCTGCGAGAGAGCGACGCGCGCGCCGAGTGATTGCGTCAGCTCGTCCGCTGGCGGCGCCGCGTGCAGCACCGCCGACGCGACGGCGCGGCGGTCGCCGCGCGTCTTCACCACGTCGAGGGTCGTGTAGAACGGGGTGAACGTGACGCTCATGGGCTGGCGCAGTTTGTCGGTGCCCGTTCTCACGTCTCCCGCCCACGCGAAGGGCCGGTCGCCCTCGTAGAGAACGACGGCCTCACCATCACGCTGCGGCGAGCGCGAAGAGAGGAAGTCGAAGGCCGCATCGGGCTCTTGTGGTGCGTCGAGCGCGCCGAGCGCCCGAGCGTCGAGGCGATCGACTGCCTCGGAGATCGCCCGCTCCAGAGCGCGAGCCGCGCCTTCCGCGGCAGCGGCTCGATCGTCGGCTCCGCGCTGCGCGCCAGCAGTCCGCGGAAGCGCGGGAGTTCTCACCCACATCGCCAGCAGAAACAGCGGAACCGAGGCGAGCGCGAGGATTGCGCGCCGCCGCCGGCTCCCGCTTCTTACATTGAGACTACCAGCTGACGCGATGACGCTTCCCTCCCCCCTTCCAGAATCCGGACCCCTGCGGGTCAAGGAGCTCAACCCGGCGCAGGTCGCGACCATCCTCGGTCACGACCCGCGGCTCATCATCCCGGTCGGCACCTGCGAGCAGCACGGCCCTCATCTTCCGCTCGGCTGCGACACCATCATCGTCGAGCGGATGGCGGACGACCTCTCCGCGGAATATGGCGTGTTGAGAGCGCCGACGGTTGAGTACGGAGTCAACGTGGATACCGAGAAGGGGTTCACAGGAAATGCATCGCTGAGAAAAAAGACGCTCCACCGGCTCCTCAACGACCTGATCGATTCGTGGGAGGCGACCGGGGTCCGGGAGTTCATCCTGCTCACCGCGCACGGTCACGATCCGCATCAGGAAGCGCTGGCGACCGTGATCACGGCCGGAGCCCGCGTTCGTGTCGTCGACATCTTCGGCGTCAATCTCTCCGACCTTCTCGAGGGACAGAAGGAGGCCATGCACGGCGATGAGGTCGACACATCGATAATGCTCCACCTCGCGCCCCATCTCGTGAATCCGGATATCGCGCAGGACTATATGATGTCGCGCGAGCAGCTTCGGCGGTACAGACGCGGCAGCCTCAAGATTCCGAGCGGGAGCGCGGGCTCGATCGGACGGCCGTCCCTCGCATCGGCGGAGAAGGGAAAGCGGATCTATCAGCGCATCTATGGAAAGATCAGCGACCGGATCTTCCTCGCCCCCGCGCCCGCCGAATAACAGCAGATACTCAGCGCCATCCGTAAGAGTAGCGGGGACGGACGACCGGTTAACGCGTCCTTAATTCGATCTTGAGGAAACTCGGTGTTTTCCGCTCTGAAACTCTGTTGTATAGTTGCCGTAGTGTTGAAAACCCCACCCATCTTACTCTAATGATGCGACCCCTGCTATTCATAGCTCTAGTTGCAACTGCCGCGCAGGCATCCGGCCAGGCTTTGCCGCGTGATTCGGCGGCGCAAACCACTCTTACGATCGAACAGGCTGTCGATCAGGCGCGACGGAACAACCCCGATCTTCAGCAGACGCTCAACAACCGCATTTCGGCGCGGGCAGCGGTGCGTAGCGCCTGGGGCGCTTTGCTTCCCAGGGCGGACGCGTCGCTGAGCGCACAGCGCTACGAGGGCGGCCAGCAGATCTTCAGCGGCGCCAGCCTCGGCGCCAGCTCGGACGTCAACCAGTCCAGCTACCAAATCGGTTTCGATTACCGCATCAACAGCGCTTCATTGATCACGCCGAGCCTGCAGCGAGCGAACCGCGACGCCGTGGAAGCGGACATTACCGGCGCGACTGAGAATCTGCGCAGCAACGTCAGGCAGCAGTATCTCTCGGCGCTTCAGGCCGAGGCGAACGCGGATCTCCAGGACTCGCTGGTCGTGGCGTCAGAGACCGAGCTGGTGCTGGCTCAGGCGCGAGAGATCGTCGGATCGGGTACCCAGCTCGACATCCAGCGGGCGGAGGTAGCGCTCGGCCTTCAGAAGGTACAGGTGCTCAAGGCGAGGAATCAGATCGAGATTGAGAAGCTCAGACTCTTCCAGCTGATGGGAATCGATCAGCCGCCCAACGTGAAGCTCGTGAGCCGGTTCCCGGTCACGCCACTTACTTTGAAGCTCGAGGACCTGCTGGAGTCGGCGCGGCGGCAGAATCCGGTCGTACTCGCGCTGCGCTCGCGCGAGCGCGTCGCCAATCTCCACGTGAGACGCGAGAAGGGAGAGTATTCCCCGACGCTGTCACTCAGCACCGGGATCGGTGGTTACACCTACGGCTACACGAATTCCGGTTTCCCCGTGCAGCAGGCCATGGCCCAGATGGAGTCGTCACGGGCCAGCTGTGTCCGTACCGAGGAAGTCAGGGCTGCTCTCAACCTCTCGAACGATCTCGCAGGGTGCAATGTGCTTGTCTTCACCGATGCACAGGCGCAGGCGATCCGGCAGAGCAACTCGAAATTCCCGTTCGGCTTCACCAGGCAGCCGAGATCGCTCACTGCCATGCTTTCGTTGCCGCTCTTCGATGGGTTCGCCCGGGAGCAGCGAGTGCAGGAGGCGATGGCCAGCCGCTCCGACGCGCGGTATGGCGTGCGCTCACGTGAGTTGGCGCTCACCGCCGATGTGACGGCCGCGTACCTGACGGTCGTGACGGCGGAGAAGACGGTTGCGCTCCAGGAGCAGAACGCCGCCAAGGCCAGGCAGGAGCTGAAGCTGATGCAGGACCGCTACCGGATCGGAGCGACGACGTTCGTCGATCTGGCACAATCCCGGGCGACCTACGAGCGCGCCGAGAGTGAAAGAATCAACTCCATCTACGATTACCACAAAGCCTTCGCCGTTCTCGAGAGCGCCGTCGGCCAACCCCTTCGCTAATCGGATCGGTACATGACGAAACGCACTAAGTGGTCGGTTGCCGGCGCGATCGTTCTCGCCATTGTGATCATCGGCGTCTCGAGCGCGATGAAGGGCCGGAACAAGGCGACCGAAGTCCGCATCGAGAAAGTTCAGCGCCGCGACCTCGTCGCCTCCGTGACGGCGAGCGGGCAGGTGGAGCCGCACACCAAGGTCGACGTCAGCGCCGACATCACCGGTCGCATCGTTCGGCTGGCGGTGCGGGAGGGTCAGATGGTGACCCGCGGCCAGTTCCTCCTCGAGGTCGATCCGTCGCAGTACCAGGCGAACGCCGAGCGGGCGACCGCGGGCGTCGCGTCCGCTCGCTCGCAGGTCGCGCAAGCGAAGCCGGCTCTCGCCCAGGCGATCCGCAACTATGAGCGTTTGCTCGCGCTGAAAAAGGCGAATCCGACGCTCGTTTCCGACGAGCAGATCGAGCAGCTCCGAACGCAGGCCGAAGTCGCGCAGGCTCAGCTCGAAGCCGCCAACCACGCTGTCGACCAGGCGACAGCCTCCATGCGCGACGCGCGGAGCAGCCTCGGCAAGACGACGATCGTGGCTCCGATGAGCGGCAGGATCACGCGGCTCAACGTCGAGCAAGGCGAGACGGCGATCATGGGCACCCTGAACAAGGATGCGGCGACGCTTCTCACCATCAGCGACATGAGCCTACTCGAAACGAGGGTGAAGGTCGACGAGACCGATGTCTCGCGGATCAAGATCGGAGACTCGACGGTAGTTCAACTCGATGCATTTCCCGACACGACCTTCATCGGTCGCGTGTCGGAGATCTCGAACAGCTCCATCAAGGGGGCCGCCACCGCTGCCGGGATGCAGGGCGCCACTGACCAGGCAATCGACTACGAGGTGACTATCCAGCTCCTCAACGCGCCCCCGGAGACGCGTCCCGACTTCTCCGCTACCGCGAAGGTCATCACTCAGACACGCACTGGCGCCTTGTCGATCCCGATCATCGCGCTCACCGTGCGAGAGGACGAGCAGGTCGCAAAGGGGGACAGCGGCGCGCTCACGCTCGGCAGGAAGCAGCCGGCCAAGCAGGTCGGGAAGCGCGACGTGGAGGGTGTATTTGTCGTCGGCAAAGACAAAAAGGTCACCTTCAGGCCCGTCAAGGTTGGGATCGCGGGCGAGAAGTACTTCGAGGTGCTCACCGGGCTCAAGGAAGGCGAGGATATCGTCGGCGGCACCTACCAGGCAATTCGGGAGCTGAAGGACGGAGCCTTGGTCCGTGCGCAGAAGCAGGACCCGAAGAAGCCCGCAGTGGCGACGAAGTCCTGATGCACATCGCCGACGAAGCACCTCTCAGCACGACCGCCGAGCGCCAGGCCGTCACCGTCCCAGGCATCGCGCCGGAAAAGGACTGGATCATCGTCGCGCGCGGGCTCAAGCGTGAATACGACATGGGCGGGGAGATCGTGCGCGCGCTGCGCGGAGTCGATATCGCCATCCGCCGGAACGAGTACGTCGCGATCATGGGACCATCGGGGTCGGGCAAGTCCACCCTGATGAACCTGATCGGCTGCCTGGACACACCCGATGCGGGCGAGTACTGGCTCAACGGCATGCTGGTGTCGGAAAAGGACGAAGACGAGCTCGCGCGCGTCAGAAACCGCGAGATCGGCTTCGTTTTCCAGACGTTCAACCTGCTGCCGCGCGCGAGCGCGCTGCACAACGTCGAGCTTCCCCTCGTTTACGCGGGCGTCTCGTCCGACGAGCGAAAGAAGCGCGCGACCGAGGCCCTGGAGCGCGTTCAGCTGGGCGACAGAATCCATCACCGCCCGAACGAGCTGTCGGGCGGTCAGCGCCAGCGCGTCGCCATCGCGCGCGCGCTCGTCAACAAGCCCTCGATCCTGCTTGCCGACGAGCCGACCGGAAACCTCGATTCGACGACCTCGGAGGAGATCATGAAGGTATTCGAAGGTCTCTCGGCCGAGGGACAGACAGTCATCATGGTCACGCACGAGGCGGAAATCGCCGCGCATGCCAAGCGGGTGATTGTTCTCAGGGACGGCCTCATCGCGAGCGACGACCGTTCCGAGCGCTTCGCCGCAATCCAGCAGGCAACCGGACATTCGGTCACACCGCGCGCCTAGATGCCCTTCATCGAGGCAATCTGGCTCGCTCTGGCGCAGATCCGCGTGCAGAAGCTGAAGAGCTTCTTCACGCTCCTCGGGGTCACGATCGGAGTGATGTTCCTCATCGGGGTCATCTCCATCGTGCAGGGCATGAGCAGCTACATGGAGAACGACTTCGCGGCGAAGTTGCTCGGAGTCAACACGTTCACGCTCCGGCGCTTCCCCTGGTTCGGCGATGGCGCGAGCTCGGAGGACGAGTGGCGCCAGTGGCAGCGCCGCCCCCGCATCTATCACTCCGAGCTCGCACTTGTCGCGGGGGTGCTGCCCGAAGGGTCGAGGTACGCCGTCGAGAGCGCGGAGTTCCTGCAGGCCAGCTCACAGTACGCCAGGCCCAAGCAGGTGGAAGCGCACGCGGTGGACGGCGATTACTTCACCATCAAGAAGTACGACGTCAACCGTGGCCGCCTCTTCACTCCGCAGGAGCAGGCCCTCGGCTCGCCGGTCATCGTGATCGGGGATGAGGTCGCGAACTACTTTTTCCGCGATCTGGATCCGGTTGGCCGGCCGCTGAGGATTGGCGGGATTCCGTATCAGGTGATCGGCGTGCTCGAGAAGCAGGGTTCCGTCTTCGGCATCTCACTCGACCGGGTTGCTATCGCTCCATACAAGTCGCCGCTGCACCATCTCACGAATCCGCGCGGAGATGTGGATGGCATCATGGTTCAGGCGCCGACTACTCTGGCGATGGACGATGCGATGGAGTCCGTGCGCGAGGTAATGCGCGGTCGTCGCAAGCTGCGCCCCGGCGAGCCGGACAACTTCTTCATGGAGACGTCGGCTTCGGCGCTGGCCTTCATGGACAAGCTGAAAAAGATCATGACGATGGCGGGGACCGCCTTCCCAGCTATCGGGCTCGTCGTCGGCGGGCTGGTCATCATGAACATCATGCTCGTCGCGGTCGCCGAGCGCACGCGCGAGATCGGTATCAGGAAATCGCTTGGCGCGAGACGTCGCGACATTCTCCGTCAGTTCCTTGTCGAAGCGGCGACTCTCAGCACGCTCGGAGCCATCGTTGGAATCATCCTCGGGATAGCGCTGGCCAAGATCGTGGAATGGAAGACTCCGCTTCCCGCCTCCGTCGCTCCGTGGTCGATCGTGATGGCGACGCTCCTCGGCACTTTCGTCGGAATCGTGTCCGGAGTCTATCCGGCCCGACGCGCGGCATCGCTCGACCCCATCGAAGCTCTGAGAAGGGAATAGCGATGATCGCGCAGCGGATTTTCAGCGCACTCGAAGGCGTGGGCATGGCACTGGACGCCATGCGCTCCAACAAGGTACGGGCCGCCCTCACTATCATGGGAGTTGCTATTGGCGTGTTCGTCGTCGTGGCCATGTCGTCCGTGGTGCGCGGCATCAACGAGAGCTTCGCAAGGGACCTCGAGGCCGCCGGCCCGACCTCCTTCTATGTCTACCGCCGGCCAATCGGCGGATTCAACGCCTGCGATGGCTCGGACGAGACGTGTCCCGAGCGCCGCAATCCCCCGCTCACGACTGAAGAAGCGACATCGATCGAGAGACTCTCTTCCATCAAGGCTGTGACGGTGCACCGCGGCTTCGGCGCCAAGTTTCAGTACAAGGACAAGGAAACGAGCACCGGAATGGAGATCTACACTCCGAACTGGGTCGACGTCGACGGCGGGGATATCTATCCGGGCAGAAGCTTCACGTATGCGGAGAACGCGACGGCGGCGCCGGTGATCATCGTGAACGAGAAGCTGGCCGAGCGTCTCTTCGGTGCATCCGATCCGATGGACAAGGTCATCAGCGTGAACGGCGTCGCGTTCAAGGTGATCGGCGTGTATCACTACACCGCGAGCCCAATGGGCACTCCGACTTCCGCCGGCGGCGGCGACCAGGCGAAGGCGATCATTCCCTTCGAGTCGGCGCGACGCAGGCTCGGGCTCGGCATCAGAGGCGCCGACTTCATCGTCAAGCCTGAGCCCGGCGTTACGACGGCGGAAGCGACCGACGACGTCACCGCGCTCATGCGCGCGAGCCGAGGCCTCAAGGCGACGGCAAAGAACAACTTCGAGATCGTGACGCAGGATCGTCTGATGGGCATCTACAACCAGCTCTTCGGCACTTTCTTCGTGGTGGGGCTCGCGCTCTCGTCGGTGGGCCTGCTGGTAGGGGGCGTCGGCGTCGTTGCCATTATGATGATCAGTGTCACCGAGCGGACGCGTGAGATCGGCGTGCGCAAAGCGCTCGGCGCCACCAAGAGCGCGATTCTCTGGCAGTTCCTCGTCGAGGCCGCCACGCTCACCAGCATCGGGGCTTCGATCGGACTCGTGCTCGGCATGCTGGTAGCACTCGGCATCAGAACCGCCTTCCCCGCGGTTCCGGCCTCCACGCCGCTCTCCGCGGTAATCGCTGCCTTGGCGACGAGCGCGTTCACTGGAATTCTGTTCGGACTGCTGCCCGCCGTGCGCGCGGCCCGCCTCGATCCTGTAGAAGCACTGCGATACGAGTAGCACCCTGCTTACGAGATCACTCCGCCGGCGCTAGACTCACGCCATGAACAGCACCGGAGCGGGCCAGCGTTACGACGCGTTGCGAATCGCGGCGATCGTCGTGGGACTCTCCGTCGCGCTGCTGCTGCTCTGGCGCACACGCACTCTCGTCCTGACGGTTTTTCTGGGAGTGCTCTTTGCGCTTGCGGTTAGCTCGGGAGTGGACCGCCTTAAGCGGTACCGCGTTCCGCGAGGCGTCGCCGCTCCGCTTCTCGTGTTCGCCTTCCTCGGGGTTCTCGGCGCTTTCGGAACCTGGATCGGCCCGACCGTCCGCGCACAGACGAGGGAGCTGAAAACCAAACTGCCCGAGGCGCTGGGCAAGGTGGAGGCCTGGGTCCAATCGCGGGGCGGCGGAGTCATCGCCACCATTACCGGGCTCGACGAGGACGTCACGCCGGCCGGGCCCCAGGCAGGGTCGGACTCCATTACGGTTGCAGTGCCTCCCGCGGAAGCTCGCGGAGAAACCCAGAGCCTTCGAGACCGGCTGATCGCCCAGCTCGGCGGAGCGACGCGATATTTTCTGCCCGTCCTCAGCTCCACGCTCGCCGTGGCGGCCGGGATCGTGCTCATTCTCTTCCTCGCGATCTATCTGGCGGTCGACCCCTCGCTGTACCGCCGGGGACTGCTGCGACTCGTCCCACGCCGGACGAGACCGCGGGCGGACAAGATGCTGGGCGCGATCGCCGGCACGCTCAGGAAGTGGCTGGTCACCCAGCTCATCGCGATGGTCGTGATAGGCGTAGTAACAACCCTCGTGCTCCTTGCGCTCAACGTGCGGGCAGCGGTACCGCTGGGGATTCTCGCGGGCCTGCTGGAGTTCGTGCCCACCCTCGGCCCGATCCTGAGCGCGCTCCCGGCGATCGCGATGGGATTCGTCGATTCGCCCGAGAAAGCGCTCGCCGTCACCATCGCGTACGTGGGCATCCAGTTCGTCGAGAACCACCTTCTCATCCCCATACTGATGAAGGAGGGGATCGACATCCCGCCGGCGCTGACGATAGTGATGCAGGCGCTGATGGCGATTGTGTTCGGATTTCTCGGGCTTCTCGTGGCGGTTCCGCTGCTCGCGACCATCATGATCGCGGCGCGAATGGCCACCGGCGAGGACACGGGCTAGCACGCTCTTCGGCCGGCAGCCGGCAACGACAATGTGGCGCACCCCGCCGCGCGCCCCGAGATTAGGGCCATGCGCTACGTCGATGTCCTCACTACCGCGTTCGAGCAGATCCGCGTCAACAAGCTGCGGTCGTTCTTCACGCTGCTCGGCATCATCGTGTCGGTCGCGTTCCTGGTGGCGGTCGTGGCCATCATCTCCGGCATGAATGCCTACGTGAAGGAGAACCTCGCCGGAGCGTTGATCGGCCAGAACACATTTCAGGTTCGACGCTCGCCCATTCAGATCGGGCTCTTCGACGACGAGGAATGGCGCCGGATCCAGAGGCGTCCGCGCGTTACGGAATCGGACGCCGAGGCCGTGATGGCGGCGGTGCCCGAGGCGGTCGCGGTGAGCCTTCAGTCGGGTTGGCCGACTCCCATCGCCGACGTCATCTGGCGCAGCAAGACCCTGGGAGATGTCATCATCATGGGCGTCACCGCCCCGTACCAGGTGGTTCAGGACTATGTCTTCGCCAGCGGACGGCCGATCAGCGATGTGGACGTCCGTGAACGACGGCCCGTCGCTGTTATCGGCGCCGATGTAGCAGAGAAGCTGTTCGAGCAGATCGATCCGGTCGGCCAGGACATCCGGATCATGGGCCAGCACTTCAACGTCATCGGGACCATCGCGAAGAAGGGGCGGGTGCTGGGCCAGTCCTTCGATGGTTTCGTTCTGCTCCCGCTCACCAATTTCGAGATGGTCTACGGGCGGCGGAAGACGAACACCATTTCCGTGAAGATGCCGACCGCCGACGAAGTCGCGGGAGGAATGCAGGCCGCGCACGAGGCAATGCGGATCGCGCACCATCTGCGACCCGGCGATGAGCCGGACTACTCCATCGAGACCGCCGACGCGCTCGTGCAGTTCTGGAAGAATCTTACGCGCATCCTGTTCTCGGTAATTCCGGCGATCGTCGCGATCGGCGTAGTAGTGGGCGGAATCGTGATCATGAACATCATGCTGATGTCGGTCACCGAGCGAACGCGAGAAATCGGCGTGCGCAAGGCGCTGGGCGCCAAGCCCTCCGACATCCGGAAGCAATTCCTCGTTGAGTCCATCGTGCTGGCGACGATTGGCGGACTGTTCGGAGTGGCTACCGGCTGGGCTCTGGCCGGACTCGTGAGCCTCGCGTCTCCGCTTCCCGCCCGCGTGAGTGCCTGGTCGATCGGCCTCGCCCTCTCCCTCGGCGCTAGCGTCGGCGTTCTGTTCGGCGTGTATCCCGCTTCGCGCGCCGCGCAGCTCGATCCCATTGCCGCTCTGCGCGCCGAATGATCATCACCGAGCGAATCCGCAGCAACGTTCAGAT
>CAYMKQ010000007.1:0-21563 GCA_964391175.1 uncultured Gemmatimonadaceae bacterium
CGGACGTGCGCGGGCCCGAGCGGAGGAGCTCGAGGATTTCGCGGCGGGTGGGGTCGGAGAGGGCGCGGAAGACGTCGTTCACGGTCGGGTTAGTTAGTTAATTAGCCAATGATCTAAATATAGGCGGGTCTCGGGTCCCGTCAATACCCTTTATTCAGAGCGGCTTGAAGAGGTGAGGGTATCCTCTTCGGCGACGACGCTCGCTGGTCGGAGCCCAGAGCCGCGACTTTGCGCTCCGCGCTCCGTCGCTGGTCTCCTCGGGCGCTCGCTTGGACGTCGCCTGCGAGGACACCCTCGCCTCTTCTGTGGTCGATCCAAGAAGAGCGAGGAGGCGGAGCGCCGCCCTACTCAGAGATTGGCAAACAACTCTCCTCCCGTCGCTCTCTCCCGCGCCGACGGGGCGCGCCGGCCTATTGCGCGCGCAGGCCCCGCGCTGCTTCAGTCGCGAAATAAGTCACGATGAAATCCGCGCCGGCGCGGCGGATTCCGAGCAGCGACTCCATCATTACTCTCTCCTTGTCGATCCAGCCACGCTCGGCGGCGGCACAGATCATCGCGTACTCGCCGCTCACCTGGTAGGCGGCGACTGGATAGCCGGTCTCGAGCTTCACGCGCGCCACAATGTCGAGGTAGGGGCCGGCAGGCTTCACCAATACCGCGTCCGCACCCTCGGCGATGTCCGCTCTTACCTCGCGCATCGCTTCTTCGGCGTTGGCGGGGTCCATCTGGTACCCGCGACGATCACCCGTCTTCGGAGCGGATTCGGCGGCCTCCCTGAATGGGCCGTAATACGCCGATGCGTACTTCGCGGCGTAGCTCAGAATCGAGACGCCGTCGAGGCCTTCGCCATCGAGCGTGGCGCGTATCGCCTGCACGCGACCGTCCATCATGTCGCTGGGGGCGACCATGTCGGCGCCGGCTCGAGCGTGCGAGAGAGCGGACCGCGAGAGGAGCTCCAGTGTGGCGTCGTTGTCGACATCGCCATCCTTGAGCACGCCGCAGTGACCGTGGTCGGTGTACTCGCACATGCATACATCGGTGATCACGACGAGGTGAGGAACCTCCTGCTTCAGCGCGCGCACCGCCGACTGCACCGCCCCCTTTTCGTCCCAGGCGGATGATCCGATCGCGTCCTTCGTTTCAGGAACTCCGAACAGGATGATCCCGCCGACGCCTGCCTCGGCCGCCGCTTCGGCGTCGCGGATCATCTCGTCGACAGATGTCTGATTCACGCCCGGCATCGACTCGACCGGTCGTCGAAGCTTTTTCCCCTCGCGCACGAAGACGGGCAACACGAGCTGGGCGGGGGCGAGATGAGTCTCGCGCACGAGGTTGCGCAGGGCGGCGGTGCGCCGGAGCCGGCGCGGGCGGTAGTGCGGAAAGCTCGACACGCTTACTCGGGTTGTGGGGCGGGCAGCTTCGTCAACTGGCGCAGCTCGACGAGCAGGCTGCTCCCCCCGCGTGCGCGGATCTCGGCCGCGAGGGCTTCGCCAGTCGATTCCGGCGAGTCGAGGTCTACCTCACGCGACCCGCGCACGATGTGCTTACCACTCAGGTCGGCGAGCATACCATACAATGTATGGAGCCCACCGCTCTCGATCACCAGGGCGCCGATCGGCACCTGGCACCCTCCGTCGAGAGCGGCGAGGAATGCCCGCTCGGCCCGAGTCGCGATCGAAGTGGGCTTGTGATCCAGCGACGCGAGCAGCTCGCGCATCCGCGAGTCTTCGCTTCGGATCTGCACGGCGATTGCGCCCTGCCCCGCCGCCGGCAGCCAGTCGGGCGGCTCGAGGAACATCGCGATGCGCTGCTGCGCCTCGAGGCGGATCAGACCCGCGGCGGCAAGAATCGCGGCGTGGACCTTTCCCGTCTCCACTTTGTTGAGGCGGGTCGGAACGTTTCCGCGCAGCTCGACCACCTCCAGGTCAGGCCGCCGGGCAATCAGCTGAGCCCTCCGCCGCAGGCTCGAAGTCCCGACCCGCGAGCCCGGGGGCAGATCGTCGAGGCCTTCGGCGCCGGTGACGCGGTTCACCACGACGACGTCCCGCGGATCCTCGCGCTCGAGCTGCGCTACAATCTCCAGCCCTTCCGGTGAATCCGTCGGCAAATCCTTCAGTGAATGCACGGCGCAGTCGATCTTGCCCTTGCGGAGCGCGACCTCGAGCTCGCGGGTGAACAACCCCTTCGCTCCGATCTCGGAGAGTGGCTGGTCGAGCTTCTTGTCGCCGACCGTTTTGAATGTGACCAGCTCCCATCGAATCCCACGCGCTGTCAGAGCCTGCTCCACCAGCCGCGCCTGCCTCAGCGCAAGCTCGGATGCGCGCGTCCCGATCCGGATGATGCTGGGGTCGCCCTTTCGCTTAGAGGTCACGGACGATCGCCGCCACGAGTCCGTCGATCGTCGACTCCTCTGCCTCGTGCTTCACCTCGACGCCCGCCGCGCGTAGAGCTTCGGAGGTCTGCGGACCGATCGAGGCAGCCGGTACGCGCAACGCGAGATCGCTTCCCACCGCTTCCACGTAGCCGCGAACCGCCGAGCCCGAGGTAAAGGTTACGAGATCGACCTTGCCGCCTGCGATTGCGCGGGAGAGTCTGTTCGCACCCGCTCCATCCCTGATCGAACGATACGTCTCCACGACGGTCACCTCAGCTCCGATTTCTCTGAGCCCGTCCGCCAGTACATCGCGCGCGCCCTCCGCCGTCACATAGAGAACGCGCGTGCCGGCCACGTCGTCGCGCGCGCGCATGATCTCCAGCAGACCCTCGGCGACGAAGCGCTCCGGGATCACGTCAACCGTAATGCCGCGCTCGAGCAGCGCGCCCGCCGTCGCGGGTCCGACAGCGCTGATCCTCAGTCCCGCCAGAGAGCGCGCATCCCGGCCGCTCGCGAGCAGCTGCTCCCAGAAGATCGCGACCGCGTTCTGACTCGTAAGAACGAGCCACTCGAAATCGGCGATCCGCTGTATCGCGTCGCGCAACGGCGACAGGTCGAGCCTCGCGATCTGCGTCGCGGGCATTTCCAGAACTTCGGCGCCGAGCTCGCGGAGCCTCTCACTCAAGCCGGACGCCTGCTGCGTTGCCCGCGTGACGACGACCCGTTTTCCGAACAGCGGCCGCTTCTCAAACCAGCTGATCTCGTCGCGGAGCACGACCGACCACCCGATCACGGTTACCACTGGCGCGGTGAGATTCTGCTCCTCAGCTTTCCGGGCTAGCGTCTCCAGCGTCGCGACTACGGTGCGCTGCTTGGGATGAGTGCCCCATTGAATCGCCGCCGCCGGGATCTCACCTGGCATTCCTCCCTCGATAAGCGCGGACGCGATGCTCCCGAGCGTTTTCACGCCCATGTAGAGAACGATCGTGCCCCCGCTCTTTGCGAGAGCGGTCCAGTTAGTCTGAGTGCTTGCTTTGGCGGGATCTTCATGGCCGGTGACAAACGTGACGGATGCCGCCAGTCCGCGGTGCGTGACCGGAATCCCGGCATAAGCGGGCGCGGCGATTCCGGCCGTCACACCCGGCACGATCTCGAACGGGACGGTGGCGTCGTTACACGCCTGGGCCTCCTCGCTGCCGCGTCCAAAGACAAAAGGGTCGCCCCCCTTGAGGCGAACGACGCGCTTGCCTTCTTGCGCGAGCTTCACGAGCAGTGAGTTGATCTCGTCCTGCGTCGCTGACGCCTTCGCGCCTCCGCGCTTACCGACGTAGTACAGCTCGGGACGCCCGGTCTCCTTCGCATCGGGTGGAAGCAGCGCCGAATTCGCAAGCGCATCGTAGACTATCGCGTCGGCTGAATCGACCAGCTGTCTGCCTCTAACGGTGATGAGACCCGGATCCCCCGGTCCGGCGCCGACGAGAAAAACCTTGCCCTCGGTCAACCGGATTGCTCCGCCTGCGGACGGAAGTCATTGACCGACGACATCGGCGCGCGCGCGCGCCCGGCCTTTCCGTCCTCGATCCCGACTCGTTTGCACCACGCCGCGTACTCGACCGGAGAAATCTCCGACGGCTTGATCTCGCTGCGCCCGCCCCAGAAGACGTTCGTATACAGAACGGGGATTCCGACTTCCTCGAGGTGCCGGTCGATCGCCGCCTTGTGCGCGAGAACGAGCTCTTTGTCCGTTCCATGCGCGACGGCCATGATGTTCACGTCGGCGAACTCTGGTCCTCCCTCCCGCCAGTATGCGTGGGTGAGGATGTGGTGCCGGCCGATCTGCCTTCCCGCCTCGATCTCGCGTCCGGGAGGCACGCGCCAGTGAAAGAGCGCGTTATAGCGCGTCACGCGCTCACCGCTTGCCGAAGGCTTCACGTGCTCGAGGAAGGTGGAGAATCTACCGATCACTTCCCTGGCGCTCAGCGAGTGCGCGACGCGAATGAACTCCTCGAGCGGCACACCCGCTTCATCAGCGCGCGCGCCCCACGGGTTCGGTGAGATATCCTCGACGGCGAACTCGCGCTTGAGCGCCGTCAGCACGCGCCACTCGAGCTCGGACAGTTCCACAATGTTGGTGTCGAGCACGCGTCCGGGCTCATCGCTCTTCGCGCCGGGCTCCATTCCGCGGCGCCGCACGTGGCCGACTCCGAGCGCGAACAACCGCTTCGCCGGCATGATTCGGTAACTCTCCGCCCCGACCTGCGCCGCCAGAAAGTCACAATGCCTCTCCATCGAGAAGCCCTGCGGCACCTTCAGTGTCGTCCACAGCCGGTACACCGATCCCGGCGTCTCCGCATCGGTCGAGCGAATGACGACGTGACCGGAGAAGGGATCGTTCTTCACCATGTGGCTGAACGCCGAGTCGAGCTTCTCGGCGGGAACGCGCCAGGCGACGAGCGCGCCGGGCGCGAGGTTCGTCGCCATCAGCGTCTGCCTGATGCGGCGGATGACCCCCACGGAGAGCATCGCGCGCAGGCGCTCGATCACGACTTCTTCGGAAAGCTCGGCCGAGAACGCGATCTGCGCGAACGGCTCGTTCACGAAACCGGAGATACGGTCCTCGGAGACCGCGAGGATGCGCGCGTTCACGGGATCCGATATCTCGGTGGGAACGGTCTCAACACCCACCGCAGCCCTCGTCGCTGGGAGATCGACCCGCATCACCGGGACCGGAGACGCTTGCGGCGTCGATACAGACTGAGTCCGTACAGCGCGTAAATGCCGACCTCTGTGATGTACATTGACGCCCGGATGGGTCGACGACGTCGTGTCGTCCGACCCGCATCAATCTAAGCGACGCCGTCGCTCTGCGCCTTCAGTACGCGCGCTCTATTGCGCGCGTACTCCCGACGACTCAGCTCGCGGCTACAGCATCGCTCCGCACTTCGCGCTTGTAGATCCAGGCGATGACGACACCCGCCAGCGCAAACGAGATCGCCAGATCGATGGTGTTGACGATCGCGTAGTCGGCGGCGAAGCCATACCAGTTCCAGTCCGACAGCTCCTTCGTCATCGCGGCGGCGAGCCCGGCCAGCCCGAGCGTGATTGCGGTGTCCCGCTTGCGACCGACTCCGATGCGAGCGACGAGCAGACAGAGAAGCAACGCCACGAGGAGATCGAGCACGAACTGCTTCGCCATCATCGGACCCATTGCTTTCGTCTTGTCGGCAAGGTCAGGCGTGAACGACACCGCCGCCAATACTCCCTGAGAGGAGAAATACACTCCGTTCTCGGGGGCTGAGGCGCGAATTGCCTGAACTACGGCGGCACTGTCCGCGAATGGCTTCATCGTCGCTTCATGAAAGGGCAGCGCCACGTTGGAAATCGTTTGCCAGGCGAAGAGCGTTACGCCGGCGGCAAGGGTGCCAAGAACCAGGTACTTACCTCTCATGACGTCTCCGGAGAATGCCTCACCACGATAGCACTGGCCTCGGCCTCACGCCACAAACAGGTGGCGGGGGAGGGCCGTATATCCCCGATTCAAAACGTCTCGCGCTTCTCAAGGTGTGACTCAATTTCGGGCCGCGTGCGCCACACAGGCTTCAGCTCCTTGCGTGAGTAGAGTGCCAGCTGATCGGTTCGGTGCGAAGAACCGGCCCGTGACGCGTTCCCGTTGCCAACGACCGAGCGGGCGCGGACAGGCGTGCTGAACTCGACGGCGACGACGTACGAATCGCCATCGGTCGCTTCGTATCGGTCGTCGCGCGTCGCACGATATCCCGTACGCCGGAATACCCCGTGCACCTCCTGCGCGCCATTCGCCGGCAGATCCACCCCGTCACGTCGCAGCCGGTAGACATCTCCCCACGGTACGTCGATCGCCCCGTAAAGCGTCCGGACGCGCACGGCGGCCTTCTCGAGTGCCGAGACGGCAAGGGCGGGATCAGACAGACCATCTGGCGTGTCACGAGGTCTGGCTTCGGTCCACGCGGTCGCCCATCGACTCTTCCCCCGCGGCGTCAATCTGCCAAGCTCTCTCCACCACTCGGTGAACAATACCGCGCCACGGCTCGAGCTGTCCGCGGACCTGTCCCAACGTTCCAACACTCGAGCGGCTTCGAGCGCTAAACCGCTGGTCCTTTCGCGCGCGGCCGGCAGCAGATCGTCAAGCAGACGATCCGCCAATTCCATCCTCGTCGAGTGCTTGTACTCCACAAGCTCCTCGAACGTTATGCTCGAATCCTCAGCAAGCATCCGAGCCGACCGTTGCGGGCGGAGGAACATCTGCCGTGAGGCCAGGTAATCGGGGTAATCCGAAGAGCGCACTGCCGCCGGAAATGTCGCCCACCATGGCGGATCGTTGGCATTCTGCACCCAGCCACTCGGCGGGTCGAGAGTCTTCGGCATGTCGGCATAGGGGTGAAGCTTCGTCCACAGGTTCGACGAGCTGTCTCCGCGCACGATTCCGTCCCAATAGGCGCGGTCGCCCACGCGCCGTACCGGTGAATTCCCGCCATAAAAAACCATGATGTGCCCATCACGGTCGCCATAGACGATGTTCTGACCGGAAATCTGGTTCGGCCGGATGGCGGTCTCGAACTCGGCGAGATCGTGCGCCCGTCCCATGTTCCACCATTGCTCGTAGGCGAAGGGGGTCGGCGCGGCGAGGCCGATTACGCGGAGCGCGATTGCCTTCCCCGCTTTCTCCGCCACGACAGGACCGTGGATCGAGCGCTTGACGCGGAGAGTGTCGGAGCGCACGGCGCCACCTCGCTCCCGAGTCCTTATCACGCGCTCCTCTCTATCGAACGCACGCACCGATCCATCCCACAGATACCCATCGCCCCCCCCCGCGAGTGTCAGCTCGTAAAGATCCTCCCCGTCCTGCGTGTTCACGGTATGCGTCCAGCCGAGATGGGAATTGAAAGCGATCTGAAGCAGAGGAAATCCAACGAGCGCCGCGCCGTAGAGATCAATGCCCGGCATCGAATACTGCGCCTCGATCCACGTGAAGAGATCCTCCCATGGGAGATGCGGATTTGCGAGCAGCAATGTCTTTCCGCTAGCGGATCGCGACGGTGCGATCGCCCAAGCATTCGACCCCCGCTCCGTCCATGGTTTCGTCTGGTCGCGAACACCACCGCTGGACGTGATGAAGCGTGAGAGCAGCACGCGCATTCCATGGCCGACAATGTCGGTCGGAGTCACGGGCAGAACGGCCCTGACCGAATCGCCGATGAGGGCGGGGTTCGCGCGGGCGAAGTCGTTGATCCCCGTCGCGAATGCTTCAAGGTGAGAGCGCATCTCCGGGGATTGGGCGGCGTACTCACGTTGGGCGAGCGCTGGCATCCCCAGAGTCCAGACCCAGCGGTCCTCCTCCAGATAATCCTCACCGAGCAGCTCGGCGGCACGCCCGCGCCCCTGTTGGTAGAGACGGAGGAGGAGGTCGCCGTGATTCTGCATCTGCGCCCACCCGAATGCATGCGCGAGTCCGTTCCGATCGGCGGCAAAAATGTGCGGGACGCCGAACGTGTCCCACAGGATCTCCGCGCTACGCGGGGCTTCACCAGTGGTAACAGTCGCGGCGGGCACACAGGAGAGCGTGAGAGCCGCAACGAGCACAGTGGATCGATGCATTAGGGTTCCTCGCTGATGAAAGTTCTGGTGGCGCCGAACAGCGCGAGACACTCGCCCGCCGCGAGGGAAAACGTGACGTCTGTCACCGCTTGCCGTGGCCCGAAGGCTCGAGAAAGAGCTACTACCCTCGAAGAGAGGCACGCCGGCGACTGACAGTGTCGATGTCATGCGCCTAGAACTTGCCACTCTGGCGAGAGGGGCGCAAAGCGCTATATCCTACGCGCGCGCAAACGAGCGACGCAAAACGAGCTGCCCGGCAATGACCGACATCGACGTCCTGCTCCACGAAAACCGTAAGTTCGAGCCCGCTCCGGAGTTCAGGCTCACCGCGAACGTCTCGTCGCCCGAGCTGTACGAGAAAGCCGCGCTTGACCCGGAGAAGTTCTGGGCCGAGCAGGCGCGCGAGCTGGAGTGGATCCGGCCGTGGGAGAAAGTTCTCGAGTGGAATCCGCCGCACGTGAAGTGGTTCACGGGTGGCAAGCTCAACGTGGCGGCGAACTGCATCGACCGGCACGTGCGTGGACCGAGGCGCAACAAGGCGGCTCTCATCTGGGAGGGAGAGCCGGGAGACCGGCGAACGCTTACTTACTGGGATCTGTACTGCGAGGTCTCGCGCTTCGCGAACGTGCTGAGGAAGCTCGGCGTCCGGAAGGGAGACCGCGTCGCGATCTATCTCCCGCTCATTCCAGAGGCGGCGATCTCGATGCTCGCCTGCGCGAGGATAGGAGCGATTCACTCAGTCGTGTTCGGTGGTTTCTCGCCGGAGTCCCTGAGTGACCGCATCAACGACGCGAAGGCGAAGCTGCTGATCACGGCCGACGGCGGGTTCAGGCGAGGAGCGGTCATCCCGCTGAAGAAAAACTCCGACACGGCGCTCGAGAGCACGGAGTCAATCGAGAACGTGATCGTCGTGAAGCGAGAGCTGTGCGCGGGAGCGCAGCTTTCTGTGGCGAGTGGGGCGAGTGGGGGGGGGACGGGCAGAGGGCATGCATCGGAAGGCGAGGCTCAATCCGCGCCAGGCGTGACGATGAAGACGGGCCGCGATCACTGGTGGCACGAGCTGATGCGCGAAGCCCCGATGAAGTGCGACCCGGAAGCCGTCGATGCCGAAGATGTGCTCTACATCCTCTACACATCGGGAACGACGGGGAAACCGAAGGGAATCGTCCACACGACTGGCGGTTACCTCACCGGCGTGACAACGACCATGAAGATGGTGTTCGACCTGAAGGAGGACGATGTCTTCTGGTGCACCGCGGACGTGGGTTGGGTGACGGGGCACTCCTATCTCGTGTACGGCCCGCTCGCCAATGGCGCGACGTGCGTGATGTACGAGGGCGCGCCCGATTGGCCGGCGAAGGACCGCTTCTGGGATATCTGCGAGAAGCACGGCGTCACGATTCTGTATACGGCGCCGACCGCGATACGCGCCTTCATGAAGTGGGGCGACGAGCATCCGGCGAAGCACGATCTGTCGCGGCTTCGTCTGCTCGGCTCGGTCGGCGAGCCGATCAACCCCGAAGCGTGGATGTGGTATCGCGAGCACATCGGCGGCGACCGCTGCCCGATCGTCGACACGTGGTGGCAGACTGAGACTGGCGCGATCGTGATCTCTCCGCTTCCGGGCATCACCGCGACAAAGCCGGGCAGCGCGACCCTCGCTTTACCCGGGTACAGCGCCGATTTGCTCGATTCGACTGGGCAACGGATCGAGGTCGGTGGCGGATTGCTGGCGCTGACAAAGCCGTGGCCCTCGATGCTGCGAACCATCTGGGGCGACGACGACCGCTACGTGGAAACCTACTTCACGAAGTGGGAGGGTCGTCCCGATCTATACTTTCCGGGCGACGGCGCCAAACGCGACGCGGAGGGCTATTTCTGGCTACTCGGCCGCGTGGACGATGTGCTCAACGTGGCCGGACACCGGATCGGGACAATGGAGGTGGAGTCCGCCCTCGTGGAGCATCCCGCGGTCGCCGAAGCCGCCGTGGTGGGAAAATTCCACGAGCTGAAGGGGCAGGCAATCGTGGCTTTCGTGACGCTTCGTGACAGGAACAAGCAGAGTCCTGCGCTCCGTGAGGAGCTGCGCGAATTCGTCGCAAAAAAGATCGGCGCGCTCGCGCGGCCCGACGACATTCTGTTCTCCGCGGACCTTCCGAAAACCCGCTCCGGAAAAATCATGCGGAGACTGCTGCGGGACATCGCCGAAGGGCGTACTCTGGGCGACACGACGACGCTTGCGGACCCAAACGTAGTAGCCAGCCTCAGGGATCAGTACGAGGATAAGGAGGGGTGATTTCTTATCAGCAGTTCCCCAGATGAGCCACTGCTATTAAGTTATTGGTACACAATTAGTTACATTGCCCACCGAATGAGCGCCGGCAGGACAGGGCTCTTCCCCTCAAGTGTAACAAATCTTTCACTTGACGGATCAACAAACACTTGTAGTTTGGTAGCTCCGCGGGCACGGGGCTTCTTTCACAATTGCGTGAAAATACCGTGACGGGAAGCGTCAGATTTCGTCCTATGGTATGAGGCATTAAGGGGCCCGGAATATCCGGTTAGGCCCCTCAAGTAATGCATCGGCACCATCACTTTACACAGGAAATCAACGACGATGAAAGCGACCCGTTTCGTTCTGGCCGCGATGGTGCTGGGGACAGCCCTCGGGGCAAGTCAGGCAGATGCCCAGTGCAGTGGCAATGCCGGCAGCTGCAACACCACCAACACCGCTTCGGTAAGCGTTGGCAGCCTGGTGAAGCTCGATATGAGCTCCCCCACCACGGCGCTCACTTCGCCGACGGCGGACCAGGTCGACGCTGGCCTCACGGTCGGCCCGGATGCCGGTCCGAACTTCACCATCAAGTCGAATCGGAGCTGGACGCTAAAGATCAAGTCTGGCAACGCGATCAACTGGACCTACGCCGGCACGTTCGCCGGTGTGAAGCCGATCAGCGACCTTCAGTGGTCAACCGCCTCGGGTGGCAGCTACGCCGCAATCACCGCGAGCGATGTGACCTTTACCTCCGGCGCCGCCGCGACGAACAGCACCGCCGCGCAGCCCTTCTTCAAGACCCTCTGGACCGCTGACTTCACGAGCGCAAGCAATGCTCCCGGTACCTACAGCTTGCCGATCGTGTTCACCCTCACGGCTCCGTAACTAATGGATAAGTCTCGCTCTCGCCCGTCCTCACGGGCGGGCGAAGAGCGCAGAGGGCGAGTGCGGAGAACTGCACTCGCCCTCTGCGCTATCGGAGCGCTGTGCGCGAAGCCTCTCACCGCGCAGCTGCTCGTCGACCCGCTCGAGGTAACGCTCACCACCACCGGCACGAACCGCGTGACCGCCAGCTTTTCTCTGGCGAACACCTCGGACGTCCCGGTACAGGCAACGATCACCCGCCAGGACTGGGACCGTCTCGAGAACGGCGACAACCGGTTCCTGCCCGCGGGCAGCACCGGCTTGTCATGCGGGTCGATGCTGACGGCGTCTCCAGTGGCCGTTCGCGTCGAGCCGCACACCGCGCGCATCGTGCGTCTCGCGGTCCTGGGCGCCGCGGCCCTCAGGAAGGAATGCTGGGACATCTTCTTCGTCGAGGAAGTGCCGCAGCGCGCGGCGGTGCGCGGAAACTCGCTGCGCTACATCTTCCGCACCGGCGTGAAAGTCTATGTCGCGCCGGCGGGACTGAAGCGCGACGGTGCCGTCGAAGACATGAGCATTGAGACCGTTCCCGTGAAGCCGGCGCCCGCGTCGACGACTCCGGCGAGTTTTCCCGCTAAAGCACTGGCCGCGACGAAGCGCCAGATCTCGATCCGGTTTCACAACACCGGCGAGCAGCACCTGCTCGCCAAGGGACGTCTCGAGTTCCGCCGCCTCGACAACTCGCTTGCCACGCAGGTTCCAATCCCCGAGTTCCCGACGCTGCCTGGCGCGATTCGCAAAGTCATGATCGACGTGCCCGCGGGTCTCGCTCCGGGCGATTACGTGGTTCTCGCACTGATCGATTTCGGCGGCGCCGAGCTCGTTGCTGGCCAGATCGATCTCCAGGCGAAGTAGGCTTCGTGCCTTGCCGGGGAAAAGTGTGTCGGAATAGACACTGGAGCGGCAGGCTCAGCGGGGCGATCATCGCCGCGCTCGCTCTCGCCGCTTTCCCGCTCGCCGCACAGAATCCGAGAACGACCCTCACTCTCGCCGGCGCGACTATCACCTTCGCCGCTCCCACAGCCACGGATTATGTCGCTGGCTGGATCAATTCCCTGACCGGAGTCACGTTCACGGTCGACGCGACGCTCGGGAACCAGTCGCACACAACTACCATCCTGATCCGTGCGACCTCCGCCAACCTGGGCGGTGGCAAGCTGATCGGCGACCTCCAGTGGCGTCGCGCCGATCTCCCGACCTGGAACAGCATCACCACCACCGACGCGCAGGTGGAGCAGCGTATCCAGGTCCGAGATACTCTGAACGACCCGTGGGGCAACACGATCTTCTTCCGGATGCTCCTCAACTGGACGACGGACGGACCCGCGACGTACAGCGCGAATTACCAGATCACTCTGTCGCAGACGGTTCCGTGATGACACGTCTGCCCGACCGGCGCGGACCGGCCCTTCTCCTCGCTCTTTCCCTTTCCGCCCCCGCGGTCGCCGCGCAGTCCCGCTCGCCCGCGGCGCCTGTGGAGGCAGCCGTTCCCGTCGCCGTCTCGCTCGCGGCGACGTCGAGGCCCGATTCGGCGAAGACTCTGGAGATCATACTTCCCTCAGTCGTCGCTTCAGGTGCTCCGCGGAGCTATCAGGTAGTCTCGATTCCCGTTCCCGAGTCGCTGAGAAACGCGTTGGGCGTCGAGGTCGAGATCATTCCGCGCGGAGAGTTCGTCGTCCTCGGTCCGCGCACGCGCACGCTCGAGTCCCCGGCCGGCCGCAAAACCCGGCTTGGAGTCACTATCGGTATTCCTGCCGGCGCTCTGGCCGGTCACCTCGTCGCGGCCGAAGCGCGCTTCTCCGCCCATGGCTTACCGACGTCGATCGTCCCGGTGGAAATCGATGTCAGCCTCGTCCGCCAGCTTCTCCTCCGCTCGGGTACGGCGCCGCTCGTCGGCCAGGCCGGCAACGACTTCGTTCTATACTACGAGGTCGTAAACTCGGGGAATGCGCGCGAAACGGTCGACGCGAATCTGGCGCTCCCCCCCGGCTGGGGGTCACGAGAACTGCGTCAGGCCGGCATCGTCGTCGACCCGGGAACGACCGTAAAGCGCCGCGTACGCGTCTCCATTCCCACCCTCTCGAGCACCGGGTCCTCGTTTCTTCGCATCGATCTGCGCCAGGGCGAAGCGACACTCGCATCTTCAACTCTGACGGTGGAAGTGTTCAACACCGGCTCGATCGGTCGCCATGCCGGTCCGAACGTGGTGTCCGCGATGTCGCACGCGACCGACGAAAATGGGCGCCCGAACCGCATCTTCTCTCTCACCGCCAACGGCGCGCTCTTCGATTCGGTCCAGGTCGATGCGCGGATGTCGCTCGGCTCGCCCCTCGGCGGCGCAGCGAGCAACGCGCTCGCTCGCCTGGGGACGTTCACGGCGTCGCCATCTGTGACGCTGTCCGCGCCGTCAGGTCAGCTGAGCCTCGGAAATACAGGCACGTCGTTCTCGGAGCTCACTGGCCTGTACCCGTACGGGCAGGGTGCGCTGCTCCACCTCCGAAATCCGATGTGGGAGATCACCACTCTCGGTGCGCTGTCGGTCTCGCAGCCGGGACTCGGGAAACGCGAGCCGATGATCGGTCTGCGCGGCGAGCGGCAGCTCGGCCAGTTGCGGCTCTCGTCCTCCATCTCGCATCTGGCCGACGCGGGCAATTCTCCCCGTCGCCTCGACGCGGTGGGAGTCGGTGCAGCGATCCCCTCGATTTTCGGCAGCACGCTCAAAGCGGAAATCGCCGAGCGACGGTTTCTGGGCAGCAGAGGCTTCGGCTGGTCGAGCGAGATGGTCCGATCGAATTCGGAGAGCAGCGAGCAGTTCCGCATCACACACGCTCCCGGCGGCAGCGATGCCTTCGCGCGCGCCACCAACGAAGTGATCGCCAACGTCTCCGAGAGGCTCACGTCGCGCGCCACCGTGAGCGCCAGCGCCTGGCGGACGACCGACGAGACCTCCGTGTTCAGCAGTCTCGCGTCGAACGGATTCTCGCTGCGGCCGCAGTACGCGCTCCGCACATCGACGACTCTGGCGCTGGAGATGAGATCCTACCTGTTCGATGCCACGTCGCGGCCGCTCGGAACGAGCCAGGCCAGTGCATTCGGCACGCGTGAGAGTCAGCTCGGCGTGAGCTTCAGCACCTACGTTCGCCAGTTTTACCTGAACAGCTCGGCGTATCTCGGCAACGTCACCCGGACGGTCACACCGAGCGGGCAGAGCCTGATCGAGGACCGCTCCCCAAGGAACTACTGGGCGACCAACGCGGGGTGGTCGGGAGTTGCAGGGGTCGTCGACCTTCACACCCGCATTGAGCAGACTCGTGACAGAGGCGGCTTCGTCAACCAGCAGAACGTATACGGCATTCGCGGTGAGCACGTCGTGCTGCCCTGGCTGGGAGGCATCAGAGCCGACGGAGAGCTTCAGCGCGTGAGCGGATTCGGAAACGAGAAAGCGTCGATCGTGAGGGCGGGTGTCGCGGTCCCTCTCCTCAATGGCTTCGCGCTCAAGGTTGATGCGGAGCGGAACTCCATCTTCCACACTGTCGCCGGGCGCGTTCCCTGGATCGTCGGAGCCCGCATCGAGCACGCGCTCACGCTGCCGATGCTGCGCACGCCGGGCACGTCGGGCTACGTGTATCAGGACATGAACGGCAATCAACGGCGGGACCGGGGTGAGCCCGGCATGGCCGGCGCCGTCGTCCGGCGCGGTTCCGAGATCTCGGTCGCCGACTCGAGCGGGAAATACCGGGTGGCGGGGGATGCCCGGCAGCAGGTCGTGATCGACGAAGCATCTCTGCCCGATGGCTGGACGTCGAACGGCGCGGGACGCGGCGATGTGGGTGTCTCGCTATCCACGTCCGCCGAGGTTCAGCTGATCGTCGCTGCGCGTTCGGGAATATCCGATGTCGAAGTAGATTTGAGCAAAGCGCTCGTGATCGCCCGCGACGCGGCCGGCCGCGAATGGGCGGCGAGGATGACCGGGCCCGCGACCGCGACCTTCGACGCGCTGCCGGTTGGAACATACACGCTGGTGTTCGACCTCTCCGAGCTGAGCGAGCCGCTCGTACCACGTGGCCCAATCCCGCCGCTCGTCGTGAGCGGAAAGGGATCCCGGTCTATCTCCATCACGCTCGATCCACGACCCATTCGCATGTGGAACGCGCCCAGCCAGCGCGGCGGCGCCGGCGCACCGAAGGGGAATGCGCCCTCCACTGAGCGGTCGCCCAAACCGACGACGTCTCCGGCAGGCACATGACGCGTGCGACGCGACAACACCTCCGCGGAGTCCTCAGCGCTGTGATCTTCTCGGCGAGCGCATTGCTTTCCGCATGCCTGCGATCGACGGAAGCGCAGCCCTCACTCCTTCAGCTCGCTGGCTCGTGGAGCTACTCCGGGGAACAGACCAGTCCCGTGCGTGAGATTCTGACGGGTACGCTGGATATCTCCAGCGAATCCGGGATGAGCTTTCAGGGACGGCTGGACATCGTCGGCGTCAACAGTCAGACGAATCAGAGCAGAGCCCTCGGTGGTCTCGTGAGCGGAACCGAACAGGCCTCGAATGTGATCGACTTCGACGCGGATCTGGAATCGACTCCGCGCCGACACGTCGGTCAGCTGGTGGCGGATACCATCACCGGAACCTGGGTAGGCGCGTCGCCGAATGGCGTCATGTCCTCCGGGACGTTTCGGGCCGAAAGGGAGCCGAGATGAGACGCATCTACATCGGTGCATTCGTGTTCGCTCTGAGCATCGCGCTCTCGACATCCGTCGCCCGCGCGCAGTGCACGGCCGCCGGATCCGGAGGCACCTGCAATCAGCCCGGCAGCGTCTCCATGACAGCGGGCAGAGTGGTCCGGCTTCAGGTCAGCGCCGGCTCCACATCATTGATCGCGCCGACGCCGACGGATTTCGACGCCGGACTTAACGCGACGACAGGGCCTGCTCTCACGATGAGCGCGAACGCCGGCTGGGCGCTGTATCTGCGCGCGTCGACGGCGCTGTGGAGCGCGACGAACACCTCGCCCGGCGCCCCGGCGCGGACCGACAAACCAGCTGCTGATCTCAGGTGGAGTACGGCCGCTGAGGGACCGTTCGTGTCCCTCACTACCACGGACGCCAGTCTCGTCACGGGTGCCGCCGCCGCGAGCAGCGCCACTACGCTCTACTTCCAGGCTCTCTATTCCTGGACTCTGGACACGCCCGGGGATTATAGCCTGACGCTCGTACTCACGCTCACATCGCCGTAACCGAACCGCGTTTTTTTGCCCGCGCATAACCGCCAAGGTTTGCGACATGGAACTGGTGGCCGGGAAAGGCCTATCGAATGGTACGTTCCGTGCCTAGAATCCAGCTGTTGGATTCGCCCCGCGAGCCCCCTGACGGAAGGCTAAATGCTTCGCAATCTGTTCCCTGAATCGATCTTCGGTCGCAAGCTGAACCCGAACGCCGAGCGCCGGCTGCGGCTCTCGCAGGCCCGTGCTGAGGAGACGATCGTCAGAGGCCACGTGGACAACGCCCTGATGTTCGTGGACACGCTGGCCGAGGATCTCTCATTCGACCGCGCGATCGACACCTACATCCGCGTGATGGGGGTGCCTGAGCCGCTCGCCAGCACGGTTGCTACCCGCGCTCTCGTGCATCTGGGGAGGGATCTCGTTCCCTTCCGCCGGCGTATGCAGCGGGAGGGTGAGGACGTGCCGGCGGATAACAAGCCGCGCCTCAGGCTGGACGACGCCGCCACCAGGCAGGGCGACATCAAGCGGGCGTAGTCGCGTCTAGCGGGTAGGCCACCCGCGCCGGTTCAGAAATCCCGGTTGTTTTTGTGACCCCGAGCGGGTATTCGGTAGTCATTCACTTATGAAAGGCCTGTCTGACGCGGAGCTGATCGCCGCGGTTCTTGCCGGCGACGCCGAATCCTTCGCGGGACTCGTGCGGCGCTACCAGGACACGTGTACCCGGTTTGCCGTGCGGATGCTTGGATCGCACGCGGATGCCGATGACGTGCTCCAGGCGGCTTTCATGCGCGCCTTTCGTGGGCTGCGCGGTTGCCAGGATCGAGAGCGGTTCGGAGGGTGGCTTTACCAGATCGTCGTGAACGAGTGCAGGACATTTGCCTCCCGTCAGCGCAGGAGGGAGCTCCGGTTCGTTGCTGATGACGAAGCGATCGATCGGGCGGTCACGACCGGAACGGAGCACGAGGCCGAAGGCGGCATTGGCGATCACATCGAGCTTGCCCTCGGGATGCTTCCGGCGGACCAGCGCGAGGCGTTCTTGCTCAAGTACGTGGAAGAGCTGAGCTACGAGGAGATATCGGGTATTACGGGCGTCGGCGTTTCGGCACTCAAGATGAGAGTGAAGCGGGCCTGCGACGGGCTGCGTGATCTACTGGAGGGAGTGTATCATGACTGAGAACCCAAGCGACTCGCGAGAAGCACAGGACGCTGCCTTCCTCGAGCGTGTAGCCGGCCCGTTGCGCTCACCCGAATTCCTCGACGGCTCCTTCGAGCAGCGGCTGATGGAGAAGATCCGCCGGGAAGGGCCGGTGTTTTATCCCGCACCTGTCCCGACACGCGCCGCCTCGTGGTGGCGCACCGAGCGAGTCGTGCGTCTCTCGCCACTTACAGGCCTCGCGGTCGCGGCTGGACTCGCGGCAGTCATCGCGCTGTCCAGCCTCGCCGGCGGCACGAGAAGTGGATCGGGTTCCGCCGTCGCGTCGGACAAATCGGTTACGCAGCAGACCGCGACCCGCAGCGACACCGTGCATCTGGTGAGATTCGTTTTCGTCGACTCGCGTGCCAGCAGCGTCGAGATCGTCGGCGATTTCAACGCATGGACCAAGGGCGTCACTCGGCTCGAGCGGTCTGGCGTCCCCGGGGTGTGGGCCGTTTCGATCGCCCTGCCAGCGGGCCGGCACGAGTACGCGTTCATCATCAACGGCTCGCGCTGGATCGCCGATCCCCTCGCCCCGAACACCTCCGACGATTTTGGTACCGAGAGCGCCGTCATACACGTCGGTCCGACGCAGCAGAGTGCGACGTAGTTCCATTCGCCCCACCCGCCGGAAATCTCACCGGCGGCGCACCGAATTCGTAGTAAAGTCGAAAGCCCGAGTGTTACTGGGCGCCGTGGGCGCCCTTCTGCTCTGCGCCACCGCGAGCGCCGCACAGCGCGTTCAGAGCAGCCTCGACGTTGGGGCCGTCAGCCTTCGCTATGCGGATACCCTGAGCGTCTCCGCCGCCGCGTTGACGCCGGACGTGCGTGTCGACTGGGAGCGCGCGATCGCTCAGGTGTCGGGGACCTTCTCCCAATTCTCGAGCGGCGGGTGGAGCACGCAGGCAGCGTTCTCGGGCTCTCTTTTCACGACGACGCGGCGAAGCTTGCTCGGGGAGCTCGCCGGTTTCGCCGGAGGGAGCGCACACCAGAACGGAACGCGCACTGGGCTGACCAGCGTCAGCGGACGCCTTCACACCGTCAGCGCGAGATGGGGCGGGTTCGTGGGGGCTGGGGGCGGGGCCACGTGGGACGGAAGCGCCTGGCGCCGCCTTGTACGTGGCGAGCTTGGCGGATGGGTCCGGAACGACGCAGGGGTGGCTCTGCTCACCATCAGCCCGGTCGCCGTGAACGACTCGATCAGATATACGGATGGCCAGCTCTCTCTCTCCCGCACCCTGAGCAGCGTCGATTTGTCGGTGCTGGCGGGAACGCGGGGCGGCAGTCAGGCTCCCGGTGTGGGTACGAGGACGACATCGTGGGCGAGCCTGAGTGCCGTCGCGTGGCTCAACCCCCGGCTCGGCGTGGTCGCGAGCGGCGGCACATATCCAGTCGATCCAACACAGGGATTTCCCGGAGGTCGCTTCGTGTCTCTCAGCGTTCGCATTGGCAGCCCGCACAAGCGGGTCACCATGAAGACGAATCCCGATGCGGCCGGGGTTGGCGGACTGACCTCTTTCGGCGCGGCAGCCGCTGTGGAAGGGTTCCACACGGACCGAAAAAGTCCAGGATCGGTTTCGTTGGTCGTGAACGCTGCCGGCGCGCAGATCGTCGAGGTGAGCGGCGACTTCACTGGCTGGATACCGATGAAGCTCGAGCGGGCAGGTAATGGATGGTGGAGCGCTACTCTTCGCCTCACGCCGGGGCAATATCAGATGAACGTGCGCATCGATGGGGGGAGCTGGCTCGTTCCGCCCGGACTACTCTCGCTGCAGGATGAATTCGGGGGATCGGTTGGATTGCTCGTCATCGACTGAAGCACATGGATGTGACGTGAGCTATTGTGGGTGTAGTCTATTACGTATGAATGCCAGCACGGGAGCTCGAGGTTCCGCAGGTACTACTCGATCGCTGGGTATGCAGGAGATGACTCCCGAAAGGAGATGTGATTTCATGAGACGAGTTTGCTTTCTTGCGGTGCTCTTCCTGGCGACCTCACTGGTTGCTCAGGGGGCGAGCGCGCAGACTCCCGCAACAGATCCTTCGACGCGTCTGAGAGCGGTGCTGCCCGCCGATGTGGCGCAGCGCGTACTCAGCCGGATCGCCGATGCCCGCGCACGGCAACTGCCGGCTGAAGCGCTCGAGAATCGCGCGCTCAAGTTCGCGGCAAAGGGTGTCGCGCCCGAGGACATCGAGCGCTCGGTAAATGAGCAGGCTGACCGCATGGGCGTCGCGAGAAACGCGATTGCCCGCGGCCGCGGAGCTCAGGCGCGCGGCGACGAGATCGAGGCGGGCGCCGAGGCGATACGGAAGGGAGTCGATGGAGCGGCCGTCAGCATGCTGGCGAAGAGCGCGCCTCCGAAGAGGTCGCTCGCGGTTGCGCTGTTCGTAATCGGGAGCCTTACCGACCGAGGGCTTTCTTGGGATCAGGCCGTCAAGCGCGTTCTCGATAAACTGGACGCCCGCGCGTCGGATGCCGATCTGGAAAAGATGCCAGGAGAACTGCCCGCCCAGGCGGCGCGAGGTCAGGCGAACCGGCCAGACGGGACGGGATCCGAGGTGAGCGCCGCCAAGCGGCCGGCCACAGTCGGCCGTCCCGCTTCCGCAGGGCCGCCGGCGGGAGTGCCCGCCAATGCGGGCGTTCGCGCGAATCCGGGCCGGGGCAAGAGACCTCCGCCGGGGATCTAGTCAGAGCCAACTAAAGGGAAGTAAAAATCTCTTAAGTGGGGAACGGCGCCAGATGTCGTTCCCCATTTCTTTTGGGGATTACCGACGAGCGCGAGTCTGAAACTACGGATGAGCTTGAGTCGGGATTTTTTTGACGGACGGTGACGGTTCGAAGTGATCCGGGAGTCACTCCTGTAGATGGGTGCGGCGTCACTCGACCGACCCGAACGACGAAAGCCAACAGTCATTGAGGAGATCAAGATGCGCAGAATCCTTCGCCGATTAGCGGCGGTCTCAGTTGCAATTCTTTCCATCGCCGCGTGCAGCGATTCTTCGGGCACGAATACCGGCTTGCTTACGGTCCGTCTGACCGACGCGCCCTTCCCGTTCTCCGAGGTCGCCAGCGTTGACGTTTTCGTAATCCGTGTCGACGCCCGGAACGCTGAGCCGACCGATGCGGATGCGGCGGACGAAGCCCGCCGCGGGGGATGGACGACCATCGCCGAACCCAACGTATCGATCAATCTGCTCGACCTGGGCGGCGGCACGACGACGAACCTCGGCGCCGCGACGCTCGCGACGGGAACGTACCGGGGGTTCCGCCTGATTCTCGACACGGACAAGTCGACGATTACCCTCGAGGACGGCAGCGAGCCGCCGATCCAGTGGCCGAGCGCGGGCCGGACCGGGATCAAGATCAATCTCGATGAGCCCATCGAGCTGACCGAGGATGGATCGGTCATGACGCTCGACTTCGACATCGGCCGAAGCTTCGTGATGCGCGGCAACGCCCCCGCCAGCGGCTTCAACTTCAAGCCGGTCATTCGCGCGGTCGCGCAGGACATCACGGGCAGCGTGACCGGATCGGTCCGCGCCAATTCAGCCACCGGCGCTGCCGTTCCGGGTGCGACGGTCGAAGTGCTTACAGCGGGATCGGCCCTCGGCGACAACGATCCCGCTCACATCGTCGGGACGGCGCCGACCGATGCAAGCGGAAACTTCCGGATCGCTTTCCTGCTGCCCGGCACCTATGTGCTTCGGGCGACGCCTCCCGCGGATTCCGGCTTCAAGCCGGCTCTCCTCGACGGCGGTCTGACCATCACCACCAGCGCCGAAACGTCGGGACAGGTCATTGTCGTGATGCCGTAGCACAAGACTCGTGATCGACTGAAAAGGGCAGCGAAGAAATTCGCTGCCCTTTTCAGTCGCGTGCGGCCAGCTTCTCGCGAAGGTCCGTGAGGCTCACCACGAATATCAGCGCCACCAGCA
>CAYMKQ010000007.1:21663-26968 GCA_964391175.1 uncultured Gemmatimonadaceae bacterium
GCCAGCTTCTCGCGAAGGTCCGTGAGGCTCACCACGAATATCAGCGCCACCAGCACCGCGGACGTGACACACCAGATGCAGATGGCCTGGATCACCACCAGCTCGAGATACGTGAGCCAGCCGGAGAAGAGCACGCCGACCGTCGACCAGACGACGAGAAGCCATGAGATGAGCGGAGTCCTCTCGAAGCGCGGCATCGTCCCTACCAGCGCGAAGAGGAATACGTCGAGGTAGAAGAAAACTCCCCAGGCCGCTACAGGCAGCCCGAGAAATACCGCCCACTTGCTCGTGTTGACGGTCTCGCATGAGCCGAGGGTACAGCTCAGCTCGCCGATCACGCCCAGCTTGTAGAGGGTGAGGTAGATCCCGATGAAGATCCCGGCCAGCGCCAGCGCGGCCACGATCATTCGCCTGGTCACCGTGCCGCTGGTGTTCCGGAAGCGGCCGCCTGCGGCGCGGGGCCTGCCGCTCTCGCCGCGGCGTCGACGATCGCCTTCAGCTGATCGTACGTCTGATTCCGCGGATACATCTTGCCGCCGATGATGAACGTTGGTGTCGAGTTCACGCCACGACGAAGGCCGTCGGCAAGGTTGGCGTTGATGCGCTTCTGGTACTTCTTCGCGTCGTAGCAGTCCTCCCACAGCGAGACATCGAGACCCACTTCGCGGGCGTATCGCTGGAAGAACGCTTTCGGGCGGTCGGTGGCCTGACCGTTCCATTCGTCCTGCGTGGCGAAGATACGGTCGTGCATCGGCCAGAACTTCCCCTGCTCGTCCGCGCAGGCGGCGGAGTGGGACGCGCCCATCGTGTTCCGGTGCTGCGTGAGCGGGAAATCATAGTAGGTGATGTTGGCGAGACCCGTCTCGATGATCCGCTTGCGCACATCGGGCTCGGTGATGGTGGCGAATCCCGCGCATGACGGGCACTCGAAGTCGGCGTACTCGAGAATCTTCACCGGGGCATCTGCCTTGCCCATCAGATAACCCTGCGCGGGACCGGCGTTGCTGGTGTCGGGCGCATCGGTGGCGTCCCGCGGCCCGGATTTCGGCTGGCTGGCGACGTACGCGAGGGCGGCGACGCCTATCAGGGCGATCATGCCAAGCAGCCAGTAGAAGGCTTTTGGCCGACTTGATGCACTGCGAGCCTCCCTGACCGCATTCTTCCGGCGTACGTTCCTGTCCTTCGGATTATCGCTGCGAGGTGGCATTCTTCTAGGGTAGATTGCGGGAGCTGACGGCTGAGGGTGATTGTGACGCGAAAGCTACCAGAGAGGTATAGAGATGCAAGCTGATGTTCTGCGCGTTCCGGTGGGTCCCGGAGCCATGCACGTCGAGCGCTATGGTCACGGTGGAACAGCGGTCATTCTCGTGCACGGCTTCGGCACCTGCAATTTTTTGTGGCGCGCGGTAGCTCCGGCGATCACCGCCGCCGGACACACCGCCTATTCGATCGATCTGCTCGGCCACGGTCAATCGGACAGACCGATGGACGCGGATTTCGGGATCGCGGCGCAGTCGGAGTATCTCGATGCGGCAATGACGGTGTTACGGGTGGCGCGGGGCGTGATCGTCGGCATCGACATGGGTGGAGATATCGCGATGAAACTCGCGGCGACGCGGCCCGATCGTGTCGAAAAGCTCGTCCTCATAAACACTCCCGCCTTCGAGGAGCTCCCGGCGAAGGACATCACGCAGATGCAGCGGCGCACGGCGCGGTTCGCGTTCAGCCTCACGCGCGGAGTGATGGGGGCGGCTCCCCTGCTGGAGGGGGTTCTCAAGGGAAGCGTTGCCGATCCCGAGCACATGCCGATGCGGCTCGTCGCGCGCTATCTCGCGCCCTTTGTCGGGAAGGAGGGCGCGAATCACCTCCTCACTTTGGCGAGCTCGATCAACAGGGCGGACATCGACGAGGACGATTACGGCGCGATCCACGCTCCGACGCTCATCATCTGGGGCGACGAGGACAAGTGGGTCGATGGGAAGCTGGCCGACCGTCTGGTGAACGCGATTCCTGATGCCAGGCTCATCCGTCTGGCGGGCGTGGCGCGACTCGTACCGGAGGAAAATCCGGAGCAGCTCTCTGAGCTGTTGCTCGATTTCATCAAACGCCGCGCCGCGGCATGAACCTTTCACCTATGAGATGGTGTCTAATTACGGTAGATTAGATGAATCACGATCTCATAGACGTTTTACTCCAACCGAATTGATGAACAACCAAAAAAACAGATTCCGGAAGGAGCCGGTCCGAGTGGCGTCTCCTTTCGAGGCGGCCCGAGATGAGCTGTTCCAGCACATAATGCGCTGCGGCGTAGTCGGTTCGGCGCCTGAGGACCAAAGGGATTGGTTCGACGACACGACTGAATACCTGGCGGAGCGGTACCATGAGTTGACTCCGTCGGAAGTAGGTGAGCTCAGAGTTCTGGGCGAGCGGTTCGCCCAGCCTCCAAAGGCGAAGCGGGCGGTTTGAAAAAAGGGGCGCCATCACCGGCGCCCCTTTTTTTGCCGAGGGTTCGGAGTTCGGCTGAGGGGATTCAAGTTGTGAGTTATCAGTTGGTTAGTCGGCCAGTTGACAGTGGTTGTCAGTATAACTACCGACTAACTGACAACCACTGATTAACTGACAACTCAAAACTGTCAACTCAAAAGTTGCATCCCCCGTAATCGCCCCCGATCTCTCACCTACGAGCGTTAACCCCTCTTCGGAGAATGACTCCGAACCGTGCGCCCCCGCCCAGCCCGAGCTCCACAGCCGGGACGAGCCCCGCCGTGCGCCCCAGCGGCAGCGGCCCCTCGACTCCGAGAAACACGAGCAAGTACCCCTTCGTGCCGCCATCCTCCGTCGAGTTGAACCGCGCCGACACTCCGCCGCCCGCGTACGGCGCCCACCAGCTCTGGCGAAACGGATCGAAGCTGAATCTGCCCACGAGGTCCGCCCTGCCATCGAACCCGTAGCGTCCCGCGCCCGCGCCGAGCACGACACCCGCGCGCACGTAGAGACCTGCCGGGATGCTCGCCCCGTAGCCGGCGTGAAGCGCGGTAGTGCTCGCCACGATCGCGTCGATCCGGCCTTCGCTCTGGAACCGCTGCTGGACGATCTGGGACTCTGCGATGCGTGGGACCAGGAATGCGAGCGCTGTCGCAAGCGGGACGAGGACGCGACCCAGCTCGGTGAGACCGGGTGTAGGCAGTGCTAACGCGCCCGGGCGCGCCACAGTGCCATCGTATAGTCGACGATCGACGCGACGGAGATGATCCCGATCGCGAGAATGACCAGACCGGTGTACTGCGGGGTCACCAGCACCGCGACGAGGGTGATGAGCTGCGCGACGGTTACGATCTTGCCAAGCATTCTCGCCCTGAACACCGCCGGGCGGAGCGCTGGAATAACTTTGGCGACAATGAACCCCACGGCCGTGGCAATATCGCGCGTAAGGAAGATGAAATACGGGCCGGTGCTGAGCTGGCCCTCGACGAGGTAGGTGGAGATCGCCACAAAGACGAAGATCCGGTCGGCGAGTGGATCAATGAGCGCGCCTGTCTCGGTCTCAGCCTTCTCATGGCGCGCGAGCCATCCGTCAATGAAGTCGGTGAACCCCGCCACTACGATGATCGCCACGCGCTCCCATGATCCCGGGATGAGCACGAAGCCGAGCGCGAGCACGAGCCGCGACAGCGAGATCGAATTGGGCAGAGTGAGCACGGCGCCCCGAGTCATGCGAGCGAAAAGTACGGTCACCCGCAAGCGCTTGCCAGCGCGCGCGGGCGCGTCTAGCTTCGCTCGATGACCTCGCAAAGGCTGCTCGGGGCGATCTTTATCGCCCTCGCCATCGCGATGATCGCGTGGGACATCCTGATGGCGGGGCGAATCATCCACCTGCGGCGCATCCCTCGCGGCTTCCAGGTGATAACGGGCCTTGCGGGCCTTCTCCTCGTTCCAGCGCTCGTCGTCGCGTTCACATCGGCTTCGATCCTCTACGGCCGCGCAATCTTTCTCGTGGCGTGGCTGTGGCCGTTCACCGCGACGCTGTTCGTGGTCCAGACGATCTATGCGCTCACCCGCCGGCTGGTGACGCCGCTGCTCGGCTTTCCGCTGCTCGTCTACAATCTCATCATCGCGACGGTCGCGGTCGCGAAGTTCATGATCGCCAGCGGCGGCTCACCAGTCGAGTTCGCTCTCGCGCTGAACGCCGCGCAGGCGAGCATGCTCGGAACATTCTTCGGAATGGCCGCGCTCTGGAATCCGCTTTACCTCCAGGTTCCTCTCTTCGCGCCCTCGCTGCCGGCACGCTGGGGATTCACGCGGCTGGCGCGCGTCGGATTGGCGAGCGCGGCGATAGCCATGACTGCGTTGGTCGTGATCGAGCTGCCCGGAGCATTCTCCGGTATCAAGAGCTACGCGGCGCACGCGGACGACAAGATCCAGGAGCACCCCGAAGGAGACTTCCGGCTGGGCCTGAAGATCTTTCCCGACCTGCGAGGTGGACCGCCGCCGGTCGCGATCAGGAACGACACCGCGCTGGTGGACACTCTCGGTGTCGAGGCGATCGCCGTCGTGATCAATCCGGAAGCAGCGCGCGGCATTGCTCTCGATTCGCTGGCGCGCTCCATCGAGCGCATCCGGACCGACAGCACTCTTCTCATCGTTTCCCTCGGCTATCCCAAGAACGGCGGCGAGCTGATCAGGCAATCGCGCCAGGCCTACACACTCGCTCGGGTGAGGGATGTGGACCGTCTCGCCCGACGTCTGCGGCCCAATTATCTGGTTCCGGCCGTCGATCCCTTCGAGGAGGGCTCGCGCGTTCTGGGAAACCAGACTCCCGAGTACTGGATCGAGTACTTCACCAGCGCGGCGCGGGTCGCACACTACGTGAACCCTAACATCAAGGTTACGGTGGCGATGAGCAGCTACGGCACCCGCGACAGCGCGCTGTACGCGTGGGCGGCGCGGCCGGGCTCTCCGATCAATGTCGTCGGCTTTTCGCTCTTCGCCGGATTCGATGGCGCGAGATCTCTGGACACGCACATGCGAGTCGCCCAGAGATGGATGCGGCAATTCCCGAAGCCGAAGGAGCACTGGGTGATAGCGACCGGCGGATATCCGCTGGTGCACGGAGAGCTGAATCAGGAGCGCGCGATCTGGGGAGTGCTGGCGTGGGCGACCGCCGAAGCGCCGATCAAAGGTCTGGTCGTGTACGAGGCGGGCGATTACAACACCGTGAGAGGGCTGAGAGCCCCGGGCGGCCGACTGAGATCGGCCGCGAGGAAAATCCGCGGCGCCGAAAAGGGGCTCAAAGCGATACCGCAGT
>CAYMKQ010000007.1:27068-34846 GCA_964391175.1 uncultured Gemmatimonadaceae bacterium
GCGCTAGACAGTTCTCCCCACACCTCGCACGATACCCTCTACACGCCGGTCCACGTGGAAATAGCGGCGCGCGACCTCGCGCATCTCGTTCGCGGTGACGGCCCTCACGCGCGAATCGTATTCCTCGAGCTCGGACAGTCCGGCTCCGAACATCCAGGCATCGAGAAGCTCGCCCAGAACGGCGCCCCCGCTCTCCCGACTGATCGCGTGAGATCCGATGACGTACTCCTTCGCGCGTGACAACTCTTCGTCGGTCACTGGATCGTTTCGCAACTTGGCGAACTCGGCGAGGAGTCCGTCGCGCGCCGTCTGCTCCTTCTCGGGTGACGTCGCAATATAGGACAGGAACATCCCCGCGACCTTTCTCTCGCTGACGCCGGCCTGCACGGTGTACGCGAGCGATTGCCGGTCGCGCAGCTCCTCGAAGAACCTGCCGCCCAACCCGCTCGCCACGGTCGCGATCAGCGATGCGGCGAAGCGCGAATCGTCGGTGCGCGACGGAGCGGCAAACGCCAGCGCGATCGCTGTCTGAGCCTTGTCGCGGACCTCCGCGACAACCTCGATTTCACCGGGCCAATTGGGGCGCTCGAGACTCGGAGCCTCGCGGGCAGTGAGGCCCCCGAACTCCCTCGCCACCAGATCGGCGGCCTGAGCGACGTCGACGTCGCCGACGACGCCGATTACCGAGGCGGATGTCAGCACCTGCGTGCGGTGCCAGACACGCGCGTCTTCCGCCGAGATCGCGCGGAGTGAAGCATCCGTCCCCATCGTCGGAACGCCGTATGGATGTCCGCGAAAAGCCATCTCGCTCGCCATCCTCATCGGGTAGAGATACATGTCGTCGCGGAGCATGGCGACGTTGGCGAGCGCGACACTTCTCTCCGTCTCGAACGCCTCGTCCGGCAGCGTCGGGCGCTGAACGACGTCGCCCAGCAGCTCGAGAGCTTCCGGAAGACGGGTCCTCGGTACCGAGAACGACCAGCCGAAGCTGTCGCTCGCCGCGCTCGCCGAGATGCTCCCGCCCAGCATCTCAGCGTCCTCCGCGATCTGCGACGCGGTCCGGGTGGACGTGCCCTTCAGCATCGTGCGAGCGGTGAGGAGCGTCAGTCCCGCGCCATCGGCCGGCTCCTCGATTGGTCCGCCTTCGATGTAGAGACCGATGTGGGCCATGGCCGCACCGACCTTGCGGCGAACGAGGATCGGAACGCCGGCCGGAGTGCGGAAGATGGAGACGCCCGCTTCCTCTCTCTCGAAAGTCGCGCCGGCATCCGAGTTCGCGGCTGGCACGACGCGGGGCGGAATCGGACCGAGAGATTCGGTGGCGCCGCCGTTGAGCAAGGCGCGCATTTCCTCTGCGTTCGCGGCGATTGCCGAGGATTTCTCCGGCCGATATACGAGCGCGGCTGCCTTTTCCGGAGCCAGATAATCTCGCGCCACGCGCTGAACGTCAGCGGCCTCCGCCGACATGAAGCGCTTGAAGTACTCGTCGCCGAGTCTCCACCCGCCCAGCGCCTCCCATTCCACGAGAAGATTCGCCCGGCCTTCCGCCGTCTCGAGACGCCGCACCCAGCTCGCTTCGAAGATGCGGCGGACGCGCTGGAGCTCCTGATCGTCGACCTGGTCTTCACGGAGCGTGCGGAGCTGTTGCCAGATCGCGCGCGCCGCGTCTACCGTTTTCGCGGGTTCCGCCTCGGCGTGCACGACGAAGACACCAAGCTCGGTGGGGGTGTAGTCGTAGGCGCCGACCGACGACACGAGCTTTCGCTCTCGCACGGCGCGGTAGAGTCTCGATGCGCGTCCCGTCGCGAGAATCGCCGCGGCGACATCGAGCACCGGCGTATCGGGATCGAGCGTTCCGGGCGTTCTCCATCCGAGCACGAGCTGGCTCTGCGCGATGTCGCCCGCCAGCTCGCGATAGCGGAAGCCCGCGTGCTCCGGCTCCCGGGGACCAGGCGCGCGGACCGGTAGGTCCGAAGCGAGCGCACCATAGAGCTCCGTGACGCGTCGGACCGCATCTGCGACATCGATGTCGCCGGAGATGCTCAGAATGGTGTTGCCCGGACGATAGAAGTTGCGGTAGAACGCATTCATCTTCTCGCGCGTGAAGGAGCGCAGTCCCTTCTCCCGTCCGATCCGCCAGCGTCTCATGCGGTGCGCGTCGTGCAGCAGCTCGTAGAGCGTCTCGGTGGCGACGGCGGAAGGGTTGTCCGATTTTCGCTTCGCCTCCTGGATGATCACTTCCATCTCCTTCGCCAGCTCCGCGGAGTCAATGATGGAGTTGGCGTAGGCGTCGGCCTGGATCTCGAGTCCCTTCGCGAAGCCCGATGAAGGGAGAACCGTGTAGTAGGCGGTGTTGTCGTAGATGGTATGGGCGTTCAGGTAGCCGCCGCTCGCCTTCGTCTCCTTCGCGATGTCGCCGACGCCGCGCTTCTTCGTACCCTTGAAGAACATGTGCTCGAGCGCGTGCGCGAGCCCGTTCTCCTCGTCAGTCTCGTCGAAGTAACCAGCTTTCACGTAGGTCACGATCGCTACGACCGGAGCCGACCTGTCCTGCTGTACGAGGACCGTGAGTCCATTGGGGAGGACCGTACGATGAATGCTATTGGGATCCATTGCTGACTGAGCGGGGATGATCGCCGACGAGGGGCGATTCGAATTCAGGCGGCGAGCGACCGCCGGTGGAGCACGAAAAGCCCGAGCGCGAAAAAGAGGGCGCCGTAACCGGCGAGCCAGAGCACGTCGGTGGCGGCGGCGCTGCCATACGCGATGAGTGACGCCGAGACTTCGTCGACCCGGTGCACCGGCGGCAGCAGCTCCACTGCCTTGCTCCTCCAGTCCGGTTTCTCGCCGTACACGGTGCGGAGGATGCGGGCGCCGACCCAGACGGCGGCCAGTGCCACCCAGTCGTACTTCGTGGCGGCAGAGATGAAGAAGCCGATTCCGCCGAGCGCGATGTAGATCAGGATGACGTAGAGGACCAGGTTCACAACGTTGAACCTCGCCGCGAAGAAGACGAAGAGTCCCGACAGCAGCAGCATCGCAGCGATCAGGCCGGCGAGGTAGACGAAGAAGAGCTGCCCGTAGAAGCGCACGGGGCTCAACGGCTTGGCGAACATGAAGCGGTAATAACCCAGCTTCCGATCGGTCGAGATGATGCCGTTGAGCGCGATGAGGACCGAGAGCGAGACGATCGAGCCGGCGAGGAACGTCACCACGCGCGTCACCGCCTGCGGCGGAATGGAATCCCACGAATAGCCGAGTACGCGCCGCATCGGCTCGATCTGGAGATAGCCCCACAACAGTCCGATGATGACGATCGCGATCCCGCGCTCGATCACAAAGTCGCGGAACTGCCAGAGCGAATACTTGCCGAGTCTGGCCCGGTTCACTTGGACTCCCCTACCGCTTCGCGGAATTGCTGCTCAAGCACCGATCTCTCGGGCACGACGCTCGCCACCAGGGCTCCCCTGCTGATGAGATCGGCGAGCGCGCCATTCAGCTCCTGAATGCTCCCCACCGACACATAGTACTCGCCCTTCCCCGCCGGTTCCGCGCTCGGAAAGGCCTCGCGCATTCGCTCGTGCCCGCTCGCCAGAACGATTCGAAACCGCGTGACCGTCTGCGGCTCCTGCTCGTACCCGGTGCTCACCAGTCTCTGCAAGCGGCCATGGTCGATGATCGCGACCCGATCGGCGAGTCGCTGCAGCTCGTCCAGGTTGTGCGAGGCGATCAGGATGGTGCGGTCGGGACGCCGCACTTCTCCGACGATGTCCCTGAACTTCTGAGTCCACACCGGATCGAGACCGTGAGTCGGCTCGTCGAGGACCAGAATCCGCTCGTCCCGGAGCAGCGCCTGCGCCAGCCCGAGCCGCTGAAGGTTTCCCTTGGAGAGTGCTTTTATCTTCTTTTCCCTGTGCTCCTGGAGGCCGAGCTGCTCGATCACCTCGTTCACCCGGCCGGCTACCCGCGACTCGGGAATCCCCGCCAGGGTCGCGAAGCGCACGAGTGCGTGATCTGCGCGCCACTTGGGGTTGATGGCGATGAGCTCCGAGAGATATCCGATGCCATTGCGCTCGACGTACGTCCGCGCGGGAAGTCCGTCGATCTCCACCGTACCTGACGTCGGTCGGAGGTAGCCGAGCAGCATCGCGATGAGAGTGCTCTTGCCAGCGCCGTTCGGGCCGGCGATGCCGAGTATCTCGCCCTCGGGTATCTGTAACGAAAACTCCTCGACCGCTTTTACCGAGTTGCCGAGGAGTGATCTGTAAATCTTCCCGACGTTCCTGAAGTCGATCACAAGGGCGGCGGCGGCGTCGTAGTGAGCGGCTGGAGACACGCTGTCCACGGACCGGTGCCGCCATTGTTGATGAACTTCGTTCCTTCCTGAATGCGATTGAGACGCATCAGGGCGCAGCCGAGATATCCCTGCGCGGCACGGTCCGCCGGATTTGCCTGGACGGCGCGGACCAGGAAGCGACGGGCGAGATCGTACTGCCGGCTCGCGAAAAGAACGAGACCCATCTCACGGAGAGCGATCGCGTTCCGGGGCTCGAGTCGAAGCGCGGTATCCAGCTGCGCGCGAGCAGTCCCGAGATCTCCCTCCTCACGCGACAGCCGTGCGAGGAACACGTGCGGGGTCGCCGAGTTGGGATCGTCCCTCACCGCTTTCGCGAATTCACCGCGCGCCTTTTCGCGCTGTCCGGCCTGCATGGCGTCGATGCCTGCTCCCAATCCGCCCCCCCCACTGCCCGACCGGCCGAACGCGAAGTAGCCACCCACCGCGAGCAGCAGCACTACCGGAACCGCGATCAGAACCGCCTTGGGAATCTTCGGCCACTTGCGGCCACCGGTCTCTGCGGCGGCAAGCGCTTGCTCGATGTTTCGCGGACCCGCGCCCCCGCTCATGTAGGGGGGTGGCGGCTGCTCGATGGTCGGAGGACGTGACGATGCGGCTTTGGATCCGTAAGCCGGCGGCTGTCTGTATCCCCCCGGCGGTGGTGGCGCATAGGGAGACGCCGGCTGTGACGGCTGCGATGGTTTTGGCGTATAAGCTGCCTGTAACGGACTGGTCGGAGTCGCGCGGCGCACCGGGGCACTTCCCGTCAGAGCCGACTCGAGCGCCCTGAATCCTTCGAGGGCCGCATCCCCATCGGCCTGAGTTGGCACGTAGCTCGTGCGATTCGCACGGTCCCGCGCGGCGAGACACTCCAGCAGCGAGTGAGCCTGGTCGAGCGAGATGAGCTCGCTCTGGCGCGCCGCGCGAATGAGCTGCTGTCCGCCGAGCGTGGACCCGCCCATCAACGACCGGAGCGAGCCCTCCACTCCGGTCCAAAGATCTATGATGTCGGCGGCCAGGTCCTCGCCACCGCGCGGCGTTTCAAAGTGGGTGAGAACCGGGCGTACGCCGTTGAGCGCGGCGAGCGCCGCGTGGGAGTTCGGCGGACTCACCGTAGAATTCGCAATAGCCCTGCGTCCGCCCTGCGGCGAATGAAGCTCTCGGCATCCTGCTCCGGCTTGGGACTCTCATCGAGACATTTCGCCTTGCGCATCTTGTCCACGATCTCCTCCCAGGTACCCTCGAAGGTGTTGCCGTTCTCCAGCGTAATGCGGTGTGACCCCGGAGTCGCTTTGACATCGGCGAAGCTCGAGAGCAAGGCTCCGAACAGCTCGAGCTGACCCTGCGCCTCCGTCTGCGCCGTGTCCATCGCCTTCGCCTCGATCTCGGCCAGCATCTCGTCGATGTCGTCAAGCTCGCCGGACAAATCGCGCAGTCTGTCCTCCCAGGGACGGAGCTCGGGATCGTTGTCGCGCAGACGATAGATCATCTTCTTCAGCTCGACCAGTCTCCAAATGCCGAGCTCGTCCCAGTGGTCTTCGGGCGTCGAGCGATCGAGATGATAGAGCGCGGCCTCGTAGTCGCCGCGATCGTAGAAGATGTTGCCGAGGTAGATGCGCGCTTCGGTGTGATCGGGATCCATCTGGAGCGCGCGCCTCAGCGTCGAGATGGCGCTCTCGTCATTGCCAAGCCTGTGCTCGGCGTATCCGATGCACGACACCGCTTCCGCCGCATCGGGGGTCTGCTGCGCGGCGATCTCGAAGAACTGCTTGGATTCGTCGATGAGGCCCTCACGAAAGAGGGCGCGTCCGATCTGGAGCATGAGCTCGACGTCGTCCTGATAGCCCAGCTCGAGAGTGTGCCGGAAGCTTTTTAGCGCCTGCTCCTGCTGTCCGAACTTGAGCAGGGTCTCGCCCAGTCCGGCGAGTGCATCCTCGTGGTCGGGATCGAGAACGAGCGCTTCCTCGAAGCTACGGCGCGCCCAGGCGTATTCCTCGCGGGCGTGGTAGGCATAGCCAACCCCAATATGGAGCTCCACCGAGTTCGGGTAGAGGCCGAGTCCCTCCTTGAGTACGTCCAGAGCTTCGTCATACTGTCCTTCGTTGTACAGCTGATGCGCTCTCTCGTCGTACTCTTCAGAACTCAAAAAAGGTGTTGGCATGACGTCGCACCCTCCGAGGAGTCGAGTATAAGTCTATTGTACTCTTTAGACACTACGATGTTCAAGGGAGTAACATCCGGGGGATGACGGCTCAGGTGACGACCGCGATCCTTTCCGAAAATCTCTGCCAGCTCCCGCCTTCGAGAGCCCTGTCGATCTCCGAGACGGCTTCCTCGATTTCGTCTTCCCGCGTGAAGAAGTGAGGGGCAATCCTGATGCCCGCGCCGACACGATAGTCCACCAGGATGTTCCTTGACAGAAGGTGCTGCGTGACTTCGTAGCCGTGCGGAACATCGAGCGCCACCGTTCCGCCCCGCCGCGCGGGGTCGCGAGGCGCCTTTACCACATACCCCTGCTCGTCGGCGAGCTCGATCAGCCGCGAGGTGAGGCGGCTACTCTTCTCCCGGATGGCGGGAATCCCCGCGCGCCGCAGGATTTTTGGGCCCTCCGCCGCGGCATAGAGGGCGGGGATCACCGGAGTCCCATTGAGCCAGCGGAAGGCGCCCGTCGTGTACTCCATGGTGTCCTCGAACGCAAACGGCCGCGAGTGGGCCTGCCAACCCGTGAGCGCTGGCTTGAGCTGGTCGCGCACCGTGGGACTCACATAGAGGAAGCAGGCGCCCGGCCCGCCGCAAAGCCACTTGAGCACCCCTCCGGTCAGAAAATCGACCTTGCTCCGTTTCACGTCTACCGGCACGATCCCGACGGCGTGAAAGGAATCCAGCGACACTAGCGCGCCCATTCCGCGCGCCCGGGCGCAGATTGCATCCGCATCCATGAGAAACGCGCTCTTGAAGAGAACGTGCGATACCGCTACCAGCCGCGTCCTCTCATCGATTGCGGCGAGCAGCTTCTCGAGATCGATGGTGAGGCCGTCGTCCGACTTCACCACGACGACGCGCGCGCCGAGCCGTCTCGCCATCTCCTCGTACGCGTAGCGCACCGACGGAAAATCGAGCTCGGTCATCACGACCGTATCCTTTCCCTTCGGGAAGTCGATCGCCGAGAGGACGGCGGTCTGCGCGATCGTGACGTTGGGCATCATTACGATCTCGCCATCGCCGGCGTTGATGAGAGGCGCGATTTCGTTCCCGACTTCGACCGGCTTCTCCCACCAGCCGCGAGTCCACGCCTTCACGCCGAGCTCACCCCAGTCGCGGGCGTACTCGGCGAGCTTTCCGGGCACGCTGCGCGGCATCGGCCCAAGCGAGTTAGAGACGAGATACGTCGTCTTCTCGAGGATGGGGAACTCCTCGCGAAAAGCGAGCAGCGGGTCGCGCT
>CAYMKQ010000007.1:34946-45264 GCA_964391175.1 uncultured Gemmatimonadaceae bacterium
GTCGTCTTCTCGAGGATGGGGAACTCCTCGCGAAAAGCGAGCAGCGGGTCGCGCTGCCCGTCCGACGGTTTGCTCACTGGCCCTTTCGCGATGCGTCGCGCAGGGCCTTGAACTCCGCGTCCGCGTTCCAGGTCGGAACGGTCTCGGCGTTTCCGAGCGACACACCGAGCCTGTAAACGATGTCCGCGAGCTGCGCCGCGCCGCTGAGATCGAAGTCAGAGCGATACTCGTCGGATGGCTGGTGATAGCGACGCGCGGTGTATTCCTCGCCCTCCTGCTTCCCCCAGCCCGCCGGACGCCCGACGATGTCCTGTCCACCGGCAATGGATATCGCCGGGATCCCCACCTTCGCGAAGGAGAAATGGTCGGAGCGGTAGAAGTATCCTCTCTCCGGAAACGCATCGGGCGAGATGCGGATTCCTTCCGCCTTCACCATCTCGGCGATCGTGCGGCCGAGAGAGCTCTTGGTGTCACCGAGCACCCGGAGGTCGCGGGTGCGTCCGAAAAGATTTCCCCGGTCGATGTTGAGCGCAGCTATGATCTTCGATGCGGGCACCGTCGGGTTCTGCCCGAAGTACGCGGAGCCGAGAAGGCCTGATTCTTCCGCGGTCACGAAGACAAAGAGCTGCGAGCGGCGCGGCTTGATATCTTCCGCGGCGGTGTGAGCGATGGCGAGCACATCGGCGACGCCGGAAGCGTTGTCCAGTGCCCCGTTGTAGATCGAGTCGCCATTGACGACCGGCCCTATGCCCAGGTGATCGAGGTGCGCGCTGTACACCACGTACTCGTCGCGCACCTTGGGATCGATTCCCCTGACGACGCCAATGACGTTGCGGGCCTCCATGTGCTGGACGCTGTTCCGCATCGACGCGTCGATGATGATTCCCGTCGGCACCGGGCGGAAATCCCGTGACTCCGCCCGCCGGCGGAGCTGCGCGAAGTCGAGGCCGGCCTGGGCGAGGAGCGCAGTGGCGACCGTGTCCTTGATCCAGCCGCGCACTGCAAGCGGTGCCGGCAACGCCGGGTCGCGCGGCAGCAGGCGGTGGGCGGCGGAGTTGGAGCCGACGACGACCTGCCAGCCGTATCCGGCACGATCGGTCGTGTGCACGACCAGCATCCCCGCTGCACCGCGACGCTCGGCCTCCTCGAACTTGTAGGTCCAGCGCCCGTAGTATGTCATCGCCTTGCCGCCGAAGAGGTTCGGCTCGGAAGGACGTGCGGGGGGATCGTTCACGAGGACGAGGAGAACCTTGCCTTTGACATCCACGTTCTTGAAATCGTCCCACCGGTATTCGGGGGCAGCAGCACCGTACCCGATGAACACGAGCTCGCCGCGCGCCGAGCTCGCATCGGTTGCCGAGCCGGGCCAGACGACGACGTCTTCAGTGAATCGCAGATTGGCGTTGGCCTTGCCTGACGCGGCGACGCGGATGGTGCCCGCGTCGGCCCTCACGACGTCGATCGGAACACGCTGGAAGTAGGAGCTGTCTCCGACGCCGGGTCTCACGCCGAACACCTTGAGCTGCGCCGCGATGTACTCCTCCGCGATCCGCCCGCCGCGGGTGGCGGGCGCGCGGCCCTCGAGCAGGTCGGTGGAGAGAAAGCGCAGGTGCGCGTCGATCTCCCGAGGAGTGATGCGGGTTGAGACGGGGTCGGTCTGAGCGCTCGCGGGCGCGGCCGAGAGCGTGACTGCAAGCATGACGGAGACGAGAACGTTGGGACGAGTCATCGATTCTCTCTGTGCGTGTGATGTAGTCAGTACATTATAGTCACTTTAACCCGACCCGAGCATGACCCGCAGGACACCGACGAGCGTTCCGAAGAGGCGCACCCCCGTTGCCAAAGCGCGGCGCCCGCGACCCAAGATCGCGCTGGTTCTGGGCGGTGGCGGCCTCAAGGGTTTCGCTCACATTGGAGTCATCCGCGCGCTCGATGAGCTCGGGATCGAGCCGACGGTGTTTGCCGGCACGAGCATTGGCTCACTCATAGCGGCCGCTTACGTCGGCGGGATGCCCGTGCCCGAGATGGCTGACCGCACCCGCGCGCTCAAGCGGCGAGATCTCTTTCGACTCAACCGGATCGGGATGCTGCTGGAGCGACAGCGCTCGCCGGCGATTTATCTCGAGGAGCCGTTGCGCGCCCTGGTGGAATCGGTCGTTCCGCGCAAGCAGCTGGGTGAGCTGAAGAAGCCGGTGCTGGTGAATACTGTCGACATCCAGCGCGGCACCCAAGTCGTCTGGGGACTGCACGGGCTTCGCGACGTCAGTGCCGCCGACGCGGTGTACGCCTCCTGCGCGCTGCCCGGGTTTTTCCCTCCCGGAGTGATAAGCCGCCGACTCTGCGTGGATGGCGGGGTGGTTGACAACCTCCCCGTCGGGATCGCCGGGCGAGGGATGGACATGGTGATCGCCGTAGACACCGGGAGCAGCGACGTCGCTCCCGAAAACGACATCGCGGTGCACGGATTCACCTCGATCTACATGCGCGCCGCCACGACGATGATGCACGCGCTCCAGCTGGCGCCCTTCGCGACGTGGACTCGTCCGCCGATGATCCTGATCCGGCCGAAAGTCTCGCATATCGGGTGGTTCAGCTTTTCGCACACCGAGGAGATTCTCGAGGCAGGGTACACGGCAGCGATGGAGGCCCTTTCCCATTACGACGAGGCCATCGCCTGGGGGAGCGGCGTGTTCCCGCGACGAGCGATGCAGATCTCGGTCGATCGCGAGAAGTGCATTGGGTGTACGCTCTGCGCCTCGCTCGCGCCGGATGTGATGGCGATGGATTCGCACCGCAAGGCTTATGCGCTGACGCCGATCGTCGAGTGGTCGCCCGCCGATGGCGATTTTGTGCACCAGTGTCCCACCCTCGCGATCGAAGCGACGCGAATCGAAGAGGGAAAGGCTCAGGCCGCGACCGCGACCGTCGATCCGACGAGGCAGGCAACGACGGAGAGTCAGTAGAGACTCGCAGCGCGCGTCAGACCGGATCGAGCCCGAAGACGGGCCATTGGGTGATTGAGATGTGCTAGATTCCGGATAGCCATGACTCACCCGAATTCTTTCGGTAGCCGGTCGACGCTCGATGTCGCGGGCCGGCAGTACACGATCTTCCGGCTGGATTCCCTCTCGAAGCTCGCCAACGGGAACGCCGACAGGCTCCCTTTCAGCCTCAAGATCCTCCTCGAAAACCTGCTCCGCAACGAAGACGGCAAGTTCGTCAAGGCTGACGACATCCGCGCTCTCGCCAGCTGGGACCTGAAGGGCAAGGTGGAGAAGGAGATCGCGTTCCGCACTGCACGAGTGCTGCTCCAGGATTTCACCGGAGTTCCGGCGGTGGTCGATCTGGCCGCGATGCGCGATGCGCTCGCCAAGCTCGGCGGCGACGCGAGTCTCATCAACCCGCTCCAGCCGGTCGATCTCGTCATCGACCACTCGGTGCAGGTCGACGAATACGGAACGGAGGCGGCGTTCCTCATCAACGCGGACTTCGAGTTCAGGCGCAATAAGGAGCGCTACGCGTTCCTGCGCTGGGGACAGAAGGCGCTCCGCAACTTCCGGGTGGTGCCGCCCGACACCGGCATCGTGCACCAGATCAACCTCGAGTACCTCGCCCAGGCGGTGTTCACCCGTCAGGACGGCAAGGAGACGTTTGCGTACCCGGACTCGCTCGTCGGTACCGACTCACACACCACGATGATAAATGGACTCGGTGTCCTGGGCTGGGGAGTTGGCGGCATCGAGGCGGAAGCGGCGATGCTGGGACAGCCGGTGTCAATGCTCATTCCCGAGGTCGTCGGATTCAAGCTGCACGGGAAGCTTCCGCCGGGAGCGACCGCGACGGATCTGGTGCTCACCGTCACCGAGATGCTGCGCAAGAAGAAGGTCGTAGGGAAGTTCGTCGAGTTCTATGGAGCGGGGCTCTCGAGTCTCTCGCTCGCCGATCGCGCGACGATCGGCAACATGGCGCCCGAGTACGGCGCGACGATGGGATTCTTTCCGATCGACGCGGAGACGCTCAACTACCTCCGTTTCACGGGGCGCGAGGAGCCGCAGGTCGAGCTGGTCGAGGCGTACTGCAAGACGCAGGGGATCTTCCGCACCGACGACACGCCCGACCCGCTGTTCTCGGATACACTGGAGCTGGATCTCCACAGCATCGAGCCCAGCCTCGCGGGCCCCAAGCGTCCGCAGGACAGGGTCCCGCTCAAGCTCGCCAAGAAGATGTTCAAGGAAGCGCTGGCCGCCGACCTCGAGCGCACGGGGACGGTCGCGGCGGTCGCGGCCGCGAAGCAGGCGATGAGCGTCGCCGCGTCTCCGCAGCTCTCTCCTTCGGTCGTAGCAACCGATCCCGACGAGCAGGCGGGTCAGCACACGAGCATCCCGGTGGAGATGAACGGCGAGAAGTTTTCGATTCGTCACGGGTCGGTGGTGATCGCCGCGATCACGAGCTGCACGAACACGTCGAATCCGAGCGTGATGCTGGCGGCTGGACTGCTGGGGCGGAATGCCGTCGCCAAAGGCCTCATGACGAAGCCGTGGGTGAAGACGAGCCTCGCGCCCGGATCGAAGGTGGTGACGGATTACTTCCGCGCTGCGGGAGTCATGGAGCCTCTGCAGAAGCTTCGCTTCAACGTCGTCGGCTTCGGGTGCACGACGTGCATCGGCAACTCGGGCCCGCTCCCGGCCGCGATTGCCGAAGCGGTCGAAGCGAACAAGCTTGTGGTCGCCGCGGTCCTGTCGGGGAACCGAAACTTCGAGGGGCGAATCAATCCCCTCACCCGCTTCAACTATCTCGCTTCGCCTCCGCTCGTCGTCGCATACGCGCTGGCGGGGCGGATGGACATCGACTTCAACACCGAGCCAATCGGCGTCGGGAAGGACGGCCCGGTGTTCCTCCGCGACATCTGGCCGGCGCCCAAGGAAGTGGAGGACGAGATTCTGCGCTCGGTGAAGGCCGAGATGTTCAAGACCCAGTACGCCAACGTATTCCATGGTGACGACAACTGGCGCAGCCTGCCGGTTCCCGAGGGCGATCTCTACGCCTGGGACGAGAAGTCGACGTATGTGAGGAACCCTCCCTTCTTCGATGGGATGACGCTCACCCCGCCCGGCGTTCGCTCGATAAGCGGCGCGCGAGCGCTCGGCATGTTCGGCGACTCGATCACCACTGACCACATCTCGCCCGCCGGCTCGATTCCGGCCTCGACCCCGGCTGGCAAGTGGCTGATCGAGCAGGGCGTGAACACGGCCGACTTCAACTCGTACGGCGCCCGCCGCGGGAATCATGAAGTGATGATGCGCGGCACCTTCGCCAACATCCGGCTGCGCAACGAGCTCGCGCCCGGCACCGAAGGCGGCTGGACGACGATATCCCCGGGCGAGAAGGCGGTGACGATCTACGACGCGGCGATGGAGTATCAGGCGAAGGGTACGCCCCTCGTGATCATCGCCGGAAAGGAGTACGGCATGGGCTCATCGCGCGACTGGGCAGCGAAGGGAACGCTGCTCCTCGGCGTGCGGGCGGTGATCGCCGAATCGTTCGAGCGCATTCACCGGTCGAACCTCGTCGGCATGGGCGTACTGCCCCTCGAGTTCAAAGCCGGCGAGACGCGCCTGACCCTCGCGCTCACCGGGTTCGAGACGTTCGACATCGAGGGAATGTCGGATGAGATGAAGCCGCGTGCGCCTCTCATCGTGCGCGCCCGCTCGCTGGACGGGAGCGAGAAGCGGTTCCACGCGGTGTTGAGAATCGATACGCCCGAGGAGATGAGCTACTACCGGCACGGCGGGATTCTGCCGTACGTGCTCAGGAAGCTGGTCGGCCGCTGATTGCCGCGTTGACTTTCCGCTTCTTCAAACGAAATTGCGGCATCGCCGCGTTGATCTGCTCCGTCAGATCGTTCTCGATCCGCTGCGGATCCAGCGGCTCGAGCATCGCCTTCAGCTCCGGATCATCCGCCAGCTGAAGGTTGAGGCGGGAATAAAGGCCCGCGACAAGGTGCAAAGTCTTCGTGATCTCTTCCTCCATCCGGAGATTCACCTGAAGCGTCAGCTCCTCGCGCAGCTCTCCGATCCGTGACTCCCGGCGCTGCGTCATCAGCACGAAGATCGAGAGGAAGATCGCCTCGAGCGAAACGATCGTCGTGAGCATGCCGAAGGGATACGAATCGAACTGCGGCATCCCCGGCAGCGGCAGGTTGAGCAGTATCCAGACGATGAAGGCGAGGACGTGCACGAACAGAAACGGGGTGGAGCTCGCCACCCCGATCATCCGGTCGGCGAGAATCTCCATCTGTGAGCGGTTGGCGGAATGCTGCGCCTTGATCGCGCGGAACGCCGTATTGATGCCGGCGCTGCGACGCGCGCGGCGCTCTCCCAACACGGGTGTACCTGGTCGCAGATCCGCTGAGGCGTTCCCGTCTGGTCCCATGTCACGAGGTCAATGCAAGGTTCTGACCTGACGGAAGCTGGCCCACTTCCTGTGCAGGCGCAAACCGTTAACCTTCCCCTTATGCCCCCCAAATCCTCGCGCGGGCCGTCCTTCACGGTCGGATTGATCCAGGAAGCAGTCACGAGCGACGCTCATGACAACGTCGAGCGCGCCGGCGAGCGCATTCGCGAGGCGGCCGGTCGGGGCGCGCAGATCGTCTGCCTCCAGGAGCTTTTCAACGCGCCCTACTTCTGCAAATCACAGAAGAGCGAGCGGTTCGACCTTGCCGAGCCAATTGCCGGCCCGACGGTCGACAAGATGCGGAAGCTGGCGAAGGAGCTCGCGCTCGTCATCATCGTGCCGATCTTCGAGCGGCAGGCGGCGGGCGTCTACCGCAACTCCGCCGCCGTGATCGATGCCGACGGGACGGTGCTCGGCGCGTACCGGAAGATGCACATCCCCGACGATCCGCTCTTCAACGAGAAGTATTACTTCACGCCTGGGGACTCGCATACGGACGACGACGGGGATCACAAGAGCGCGAGCGGGTTCCGCGTCTGGAAGACGCGTTACGCCGACGTCGGCGTCCTCATCTGCTGGGATCAGTGGTACCCCGAGGCCGCGCGCATCACGAGCCTCCTCGGCGCCGAGATAATCTTCTACCCGACCGCAATCGGCTGGCATCCGTCGGAGAAGGCGGAGTTCGGCGAAGCGCAGGTGGAGGCGTGGCGAACGGCGCAGCGCGCGCACGCGATCGCGAATGGAGTGTACGTCGCCGCCCCCAACCGGGTGGGACACGAGGACGAGCCTGGCACCGACGGCATCGAGTTCTTCGGTCACTCGTTCATCTCCGATCCCTTCGGGAGAATTCTTGCCGAGGCGGGCACGGAGCCCGCGATATTGGTGGCGAAGTGCGAGAGAACCTTGATCGAGAGCACTCGCCGGAACTGGCCGTTTCTCCGCGACCGCCGCATCGACGCCTACGCACCGATCCTGAATCGCTACATCGGATGACCAAGCGCGCTCGACAGCGCAGCGCTGGCGCCGCTCCGAAGGGAAGCGGCGCTTTGACTATGGATCTCTCGCTCGCCCGCAGAATGCCGGCGGAATGGGAGAAGCACGAGGCGACGTGGATCGCGTGGCCGCACCACGAGCCGGACTGGCCCGGGAAGCTCGAGCCGATTCCATGGGTCTACGCGGAGATCGTGCGCGCTCTCAGCGAGTACGATCGCGCGGAGATCCTGTGTCACAACGAGGATGTCGCCGAGAACGCGCGCCTGTTGCTGCGCGCGCACGATGTGAAGGAGAGCGATGACCGATACCGCCTGCATGTCGCGCCCAACGATCGCGTCTGGCTCCGCGACTCGGCGCCCACGGTGGTAATTCGTGCTGACGGCGATCGAGAGCTGATCAGCTGGGGCTTCAACGCCTGGGCGAAGTACGACAACTATAGTAAGGACGCCGGGATCGGGCGGGTGATCGCGAAATTGACCGGGTTGCCCCTGACTGAAGCCGTGAGGCCCGACAATGGGGAGCGGCTGATTCTCGAGGGTGGCGGCATCGAGGTGAATGGCGCCGGCTTGATGCTCGTTACCGAGGAGTGGCTCCTCACGGATATGCAGGTGCGCAATCCGGGAATGCGTGCCGAGGAGTACGAGCGCGCATTCGCGGAATATCTGGGCGTGACGGATACCATATGGTTGGGAGAGGGTGCGGTCGGAGACGATACGCACGGTCACATCGACGACATCGCGAGATTCTGCGGGCGCGACACGGTGATTCTGGCGTACGAGCACGATCCGGCTGACGAGAACCATGCGCGGTCGGCGGACAATCTCCGTCGTCTCGAGCTCGCGGCGAAGAAGCGGCCGCTGCGAATTGTGACGATTCCCTTTCCCCGGCCGGTGATGATGGATGGCGAGAGGCTGCCCGCCAGCTACGCCAACTTTTACATCACGAATGGCGCCGTTCTCGTACCTACGTTCAACGATCCCGCGGATCGCGTCGCGCTCAACGGGATCGCCGAGGCGTTTCCGCGCTACACGGTGATCGGGATTCACGCCGTGGATCTCGTCTGGGGACTGGGCACGCTCCACTGTCTGACACAACAGCAACCGGCGGCGCAGAGATGAAGATCGTAAGCCGCTACACCGTGATTTACGATGGTCACTGCAAGGTATGTGGCCGGCTGGTGGAGTTGTTAGCGAAGCGGGACCGACGTCACGATCTCGAGATAATTCCCTCAGAGGCGCCGGGGGTTCACGCAAGATTCCCCTGGATTCCCGCGCGCGCGTATGTGGAGTCGGTGCAGGTCGTGCGCAACAGCGATGGGAAGACATGGCAGGGTGCCGGTGCGCTGGAGGAGCTGCTAAATGTCCTGCCCAAGGGGTGGCTGATATCGTGGCTGTTCAGCATTCCGTTTGTGCGGCCGCTCGTAGACAGGTTTTACAAGTGGTTTGCGCGGAATCGGTACAGGCTGGGTTGCGAGGAGCACTGTCGGGTGAGGCCGCTGGATCTCCGTCGATTTTGAGTTCTCGGTGCGGGTTTATGATGCGCGCGAATTAGCAGTTCCGGGTGTTCGTGCGCGTCTGATGCGAGATTCAGACGCCTCCAAGATCCCGGCCGCGCACCTCCGGCGCGCCCCGGAGCCCGCGCGAAGGTTTCGACTGCTGGAGCGCGTGCGCCATCGCGTCATCCGGCCACAATGGGCGAGGCAGAGATAAGCCGGTTTCTAACCCATCTCGCGGTTGAGAAGGGTGTCGGCCCGTCCACTCAGAATCAGGCTCTGGCCGCTCTTCTTTTTCTTTTCCGACATGTGCTGGGCAAACCGGTTGGATTCGTGGATGGAGTCGTCCATGCGAAGACGCTGTCGCGTTTGCCGATCGTGCTGACACCCGACGAAGTGCGCGCGATCATCGCCAATCTTGCCGGCGTGTCACGGCTTTGTGCGCTGCTGATGTACGGCAGCGGCCTGCGGGTTCTGGAATGTGTCTCGCTTCGGATCAAGGATGTCGACTTTGCCCGGCGAGAAATCACTGTGAGGCGCGGCAAGGGCGGCAAGGACAGGCGGGTCCCGCTCCCACTCACGACTATCAGCTCTCTGAGCACACACATTGCGAACGTCGAGAAGCAGTTCCACCGCGATCTCCAAGCCGGCTTGCGCGGGGCCGCGTTGCCAGGTGGTCTCTCGCTCAAGCTCCCGAAGGCGGACATAGAGCTCGCGTGGCAGTATGTCTTTCCAGCCTCGCGAATTTATACGGAGGAGAAGACCGGCATTCGCCGACGCCACCACTATCACGAGTCAGCCGTGCAGCGCGCCGTCGCGACCGCGGTACGTGCGAGTAGAATTCACAAGAGGGCGACCTGCCACTCGCTGCGGCACTCCTTTGCGACGCACCTGCTGGAGACTGGAGCCGATATCCGAACCATTCAGGAGCTCTTGGGCCATAGCGACCTGAAAACGACGATGATCTACACGCATGTGCTGAACAAGGGTGGGCTTGGTGTACAGAGTCCTGCCGACCGTCTCTAGAGTGGCGCGCGAAGGTGAGGGGGGTGCGCGGGCTTGCTACAGTCCTCCAGTGACCTGTATCGTATTTAGCTTGCAAGGGTTTCGCAGTCCAAAATCAGAGGGAACGGATCTCCAATTGCACAACTCAAGCATTTGCAGTGATTTATCGAACTGATCGACTCCCATCTCGGACAAATGCCTGCAGACATCTTGCAAGGAAGCGTCTGGTTTCGCAGTCCAAGTAGTCCATCCAATTGGCGTTAGCCAGACCCATGATCATCGAAAGAGACCGACCCGACTGCTTTCCAGACTTCATCCGTTTGAACGAGGTCTGGATCACTGAGCATTTCGAGATAGAGGCGATGGACCGCCATC
>CAYMKQ010000008.1:0-44939 GCA_964391175.1 uncultured Gemmatimonadaceae bacterium
ACGACATCCACGATCTCCGCAGCCATTGAGCGGTACGTCGTGAGCTTTCCGCCCGTCACGTTGATCACTCCCAGGTCATCCCTTACGATGCTGTGCTCGCGGGAAATCGCGGTTGGACTCGACGCGGCGCCGCTCGCGAGCGGCCGGATTCCCGCCCACGCACTCACGACATCCGCTGATCCGAGCTCCGCCCGCGGGAAGTAGGCGTTAACGGCCTGAATGAGATAGTCGACATCGCTTCTCGAGGCCCTCACCGTCTCGGGCGATTCGTCTGTCCACGTATCGGTCGTGCCGATGATCGTCTGAGGTCCGGCCGGCAGGCAAAACATCACCCGGCCATCGACCGGAGAGATGAGAGTCAGAGCGCCGCGGTTTCCAATGCGCTCCCGCGGCACCGAGATGTGCACGCCCTTGCTGCCGCGCAGCCGCCGAGCGCGCTCGTCGCCGCTGAAGCTGTTCTCCCAGACTCCGGTCGCATTGACGATCACGCGCGCCCTCGCGTCTTCGATCCCGCCAGAATGGTCGGACCGTACGGTAACACCGATCGCTTTCCCGCTGCCGCGCAGGATCGCCGTCACGCGGGCGTGTGTGACGACGACGGCGCCATGGTGCCGCGCGGCGAGGCCGTTCGCGAGCGTCAGTCGGGCATCGTCCGTGGCGGCGTCGTAGTAGACGGCTCCGCCGGTCAGACCTGCCGTCCTCAGCGAGGGCTCCTTCTGGATCGTTTCAGCGGCGTTGAGGGCGAGATGCCGCGGTGAGCGTCCCGACGCCATCAGGTGATAGACGAGGAGTCCCGCGCTCAGCTTGATCCTGCCGACGCGAGCGCCGCGGTAGATCGGCCAGGTGAACGCCAGAGGCTCGACCAGATGCGGAGCAATTCGCAGCAGAGTCTGCCGCTCGCGAATCGACTCGTACACCAGATGAAACTGGGCGTGCTCTAGATAGCGGATGCCGCCGTGTACGAGCCGGGAAGACCTCCCCGATGTTCCGCTGGCGAAATCATCGCGCTCGACGAGAGCGACGCGGAGCCCGCGCATCGCGGCATCCCGCGCGACGCCGCAGCCGGTGATGCCACCTCCAATTACCAGGAGATCGAAGCACTCGTCGGACAGATTTGTCATTGGAGAGTACGGGGGCGATTACAGGGGATGCAAGTTATGAGTCGACAGTCATGAGTTGTCAGTTGGTCAGTGGTTATCAGTCTTGCGTAACACTGACAACCACTGTCGACTGACCAACTAACAACTGAACACTCACTACTTGCATCCCCCGTCCCGATCTCGTGCTTTCGGCCACCGAATTCAACCGCAAGATCCGGATAGCCACCACGCCAGATCCGTCTCATAATGAGTCCCGAAGCACTATACTCATACACTACGCCCCCAGGTATCGACCGATGACAATGCAATCACTCCAGCCCGTGAACGAATCGAACGCTTGGGACTCCGTGCTACACCGTGACGAGGGCTCGGACGGAGCGTTCGTCTACGCGGTCGCAACGACGGGAATCTACTGTCGCCCGTCGTGCCCGTCGCGGCGCCCGAAGCGCGGAAACGTCAGCTTCTTTTCCTCGGCAGAGGCGGCCGAACGGGCGGGGTTTCGCGCCTGTCAGAGGTGCCTCCCGAAGAGCGCGATGAGACCGACGAGCGCCGCGGTGGAGCGCGCGCGTGAGTACATCGATCGTCGACTCTCGGAGCATGGCGAAGAGCGCATCACTCTCGACCGGATCGCGGACGAAGCGGGATTGAGCCCGCACCACCTCCAGCGCAAATTCAAGGACATGATCGGGCTCACGCCCGCGCAGTACGCGCGTGCGCGGAAAAGCGAGCGACTCAAGGGGGAGCTCAGGCGGGGCGAGACGGTGAGCCGCGCCACATACGAAGCGGGCTATGGGTCGAGCAGCAGAGTGTACGAGAGCGCAGCCGCCCAGCTCGGCATGACGCCGGCGACGTATCAACGCGGCGGAGCCGGCACTCACATCGACTACGTCGTGGCGAGGGCTTCGCTCGGTTATCTGCTGGTCGCCGCGACCGAGCGCGGAGTCTGTGCCGTGACTCTCGGTGACGACACGAGCAAACTCGAAGCGGCGCTGGCCGATGAATACCCGGCCGCAACCCGCGAGCGCGTTACCGCCCCCTCGAGCGCTCTCGGCGCCTGGGTCGGCGAAGTGGTCGCGTACCTCGATGGCGAGCGCACGGGCGCCGACATTCCTCTCGATGTACAGGCAACCGCCTTTCAGTGGAAGGTATGGCGCGAGCTCCAGAAGATCCCTCTGGGCGAAACTCGCTCGTACACCGAGGTGGCGGCCGCCATCGGCTCTCCGAAAGCTGCCCGCGCGGTTGCGAGCGCGTGCGCCAACAATCGTGTCGCGCTCGTCATTCCCTGTCATCGCGTCGTGCGCCGGAGCGGCGAGCTCGGTGGGTACCGATGGGGACTCGAGCGAAAGCGCCAGTTGATCGAGAAAGAGCGCACTGCCCGGAAGGCGGGCACGTCCTAGCAAGATATACCGCGTCTAGAGTTCCCTGTCCTAGAAAGATATAGCGCCGCCGTCTAAGTTCCCTGCATGGCCACATTCGGGAACGGACGGCGGGTCGCAATCGTCGCAGGCGTGCGAACGCCGTTCACCAAAGCCGGAACAGCGTTCAAATCCATCTCCGCGATCGATCTCGGCAAGCAGTGCGTCGCCGAGCTGCTTCAACGCACGAATCTGGACGGCCGCGAAGTGCAGGCTCTGGTGTTCGGGACCGTCATCCCCTCGGTCCTTGCACCCAACATCGCCCGCGAGGTGTCGCTTCTCCCTCAGCTTCCGAAGGGAGTGCAGGCGTTCACGGTCAGCCGCGCGTGCGCTTCAGCGAATCAGGCGATCACCGACGCCGCGGATCAGATCGCCCTGGGGCATATCGACGTAGCGATCGCCGGCGGATCGGAATCGCTCTCCAACATACCCATCCTGCATTCGCAGGGATTCTCCGAGGCGCTCGTGATGGCGTCGAAGGCAAGGTCTCTCGCGGGAAGACTGAAGGCGCTGGCGCGCATCCGGCCGAAGGATCTCGTTCCCGTCACGCCCGCGATCGCCGAGCCTTCGACCGGCGAGACCATGGGCCAGTCGGGGGAGAAGATGGCGAAGCTCAACGCGATCTCGCGCGAGGAGCAGGATCACTTCGCCCTGCGCTCGCACCGTCTCGCGGCGGCTGGCACTGCCGATGGTCGTCTCACCGCCGAGATAATGCCGGTTTACGTTCCTCCCCGCTTCGACAGCGTTCTGACATCCGACAACGGAATTCGCGAGGACACGAGCTACGAGCAGCTCGCTGCGCTCAAGCCAGTCTTCGACCGGAAGTACGGAAGCGTTACGGCGGGCAACTCGTCGCCTCTCACTGACGGCGGAGCCTGCGTGCTGCTCATGAGCGAGGAAAAGGCCAAGTCGCTCGGCTATCCTCCGCTCGCGTTCATCAGATCGTACGCGTACGCCGCGCTCGATCCCGGGGAGCAGCTGCTTCAGGCGCCGGTGCTCGCCGCGCCCGTCGCTCTCAAGCGCGCGGGGCTCGAGCTCAAGGACATCGACCTGATCGAAATGCACGAGGCGTTCGCCGCGCAGGTGCTCTCGAATCTGAAGGGGTTCGAGTCGAAGGAGTGGGCGAAGCGCGCGGGTGTCTCCCAGCCGGTCGGGGAAGTGGACAGGGCGAAGCTCAACGTGATGGGGGGCTCGATCGCGATCGGACATCCGTTCGGAGCAACGGGCGCTCGCATCACCACGACGCTGCTGCACGAGCTGCGTCGCCGCGGTGGGAAGTTCGGGCTGATGACAGTGTGCACCGCGGGGGGGATGGGTTTCGCGATGGTGGTGGAAAGAACCTGATGAGCGGAGCCGCGGAGGTCTCGATCGGCGGACTCGTTGGAACGCGGTGGAAGCCCGCGCTGTCGGTCGAGGTGAGCGACGGCGTGGCAGTCATCACATTCGATCTGCCCAACGAATCGGTCAACAAGCTGAACCGCGCGGTCAAGGACGAGTTCGTTGCGTTGGTGACCAGACTCGAGCGCGACACGAACGTTCACGCCGCCGTCCTGTTCAGCGGGAAGCCGGACATCTGGATTGCCGGCGCCGACATCGAGGAGTTTCTCGCAATCAAGACGGCGACTGACGCGGAGCGGTTGAGCAGAGATGGTCAGATGCTTCTCGACTCGATCGAGCGGTTGCGCATTCCTCTGATCGCGGCGATACACGGTGCCTGCCTGGGCGGCGGTCTGGAGGCCGCGCTCGCGTGCCGGTACCGTATCGCGACGGATCACCCGAAGACGGTGCTCGGTCTTCCCGAGGTGCAGCTCGGGTTGATCCCCGGCGCGGGCGGGACGCAGCGTCTTCCGCGACAGATCGGACTGACCGCCGCGCTCGACATGATCCTCACCGGCAAGAACGTGCGCGGAAAGAAGGCGGTTCAGCTCGGGCTGGTGGACGAGCTCGTGCACCCATCGATCCTGAGGACCGTCGCAATCCAGCGGGCGCGGGAAGTCGGAGAGGGACGACGGAAGAGCGAGCGGCACACGGGAGGGGTGAAAGGATTTCTGCTCGACGCGAATCCCGCGGGAAGGATGATCGTCCTGCGGAAAGCGCGCGAGAAGACACTCGAGAAATCGGGCGGACACTATCCGGCGCTCATTGCGGCGATCGATGTGATCGCCGCCGGATACGCGAAGGGAATCGCGCACGGATATCGAGAGGAGTCGCGCCGATTCGGCGAGATGGCGATGACCGATGTGTCGAAGCAGCTCATCTTCCTTTTCTTCGCGACGACGGCGCTCAAGAAGGACACCGGCATCGACCCCGCACAATATCCCGATCTGCCCGTCTCCGCGTTCGAGCCGCAGGCGATCGAGAAGATCGCCATCCTGGGCGCGGGATTCATGGGCGCCGGCATCGCTTCGATCGCGGTGCAACACGGCAGCCTCGTCCGACTCAAGGATGCGGATCATGCCCGCGTGGCGAAGGGATACGCGGCCGTCCGCGAAGTGCTCAGGGAGCGCCTCAAGAAAAAGCAGATCACGCAGGTCCAGTACACCGACTACATGGCGCTGCTCGGCGGTACCGTGGACTACTCCGGCTTCGGAAACGTCGATCTGGTGATCGAGGCGGTGTTCGAGGATCTGGCGATCAAGCACCAGGTGTTGAGGGAAGCAGAGGCTTCCGTGCACCCGTCGGCGATTTTTGCATCGAACACCAGCACGATTCCCATCGAGCAGATCGCGCAGGCGTCGAGCCGGCCCGAGCGCGTGATCGGAATGCACTTCTTCTCCCCCGTGCACAAGATGCCACTGCTCGAGGTCATCACGACGGCGGATACCTATCCGCAGGTGACGGCGACCGTCGTCGCGTACGGGAAAAAGCTGGGCAAGACCGTGATCGTGGTGAACGATGGTCCCGGCTTCTACGCGAACCGGATTCTCTCACCGTACATCAACGAAGCTGGCCTCCTGCTCGATCAGGGAGTCGCGGTCGACATCATCGACAAGGCGCTCGTCGAGTTCGGATTTCCCGTCGGACCGATCATGCTCATCGACGAAGTCGGACTGGATGTCGCCGTGAAAGCCGGGAAGATCATGGCGGAAGCATTTCCCGACCGCATGCAGCCGGCGCGCTCGATTCAGGCGGTCGTTGCCGCCGGGCGGTATGGACGGAAATCCAAGAAAGGCTTCTACAGCTACGACAAGGAGGGAAAGAAGGGCGACGTCGACCCCGGGGTCTACAGTCTCTTTCTCTCACCGGGAAGTATCCCCATGGCGAAGTCGATAGCGAGTCCCGCGCCGGAAGCACCGGTAGCGCCCGAGATGCCGGCTGTGCAGATCCAGCAGCGTACCGTGCTGGCGATGCTCAACGAGGCGGTCCGCTGCCTCAGCGAAGGAATCATCCGCTCGGCGCGCGACGGAGACGTGGGCGCCGTTTTCGGGATCGGCTTCCCGCCATTCAGAGGCGGACCGTTCCGCTACATGGATTCGCTGGGCGTCAACATCGTGGTGCAGCGGCTCGAGGATCTCAACGCGCGCTTTCCGGGACGGTTCGAGCCGGCGGAGCTGCTGCTGGAGATGGCTCACCGGAAGCAGGTCTTCTACGCGGACGAGCGCGTGTGAGCGTCCGATTGTCTCCACGCCCTGGCAGGTTGTGCTTCGCGATCGCAATGCTGGCAGGTTTGCCCGCCTGCACTCGCGCTGTCGCTGAGCGTCTCGCCCCCGGTCTCACCTCCGCCGCACTCCCGCGCACTCGTCCCGAGCTCACCGCCTATCGTGAGACATCGCGCTACGCCGACGTGCGGAGGTTTCTCGACTCACTTCGCGCGCTCCGCGCGCCGCTCGTATTCGGGTCCATCGGCCGGACCACGGAAGGGCGCGACATTCCGTATGTGATCGCGTCGCGGCCCCTCGTGTCGAGGCCGTCGGAAGCGAAGAACCTCGGGCGCCCCATCGTCTACGTTCAGGGCAACATCCACGCGGGCGAGGTAGAGGGCAAAGAGGCATTGCTCGCGCTCCTGCGCGATCTCTCCTTCTCGCGTCGGCCGAATGCGCTCGACTCGCTGGTTCTCATCGCGGTGCCGGTCTACAACGCGGATGGAAATGAGCGCCTGGGTCCACAGTCGCGGAACCGTACCGAGCAGAACGGACCGGAGATGGTCGGAGTTCGCGGCAACGGCCAGAACCTCGACCTGAATCGTGATTACGTGAAGGCCGAGGCTCCGGAAACGCGCGCTTCGCTGGCGATGTTCAATGCATGGGACCCGGATGTCTTCGTCGACCTGCACACGACGAATGGAAGCTATCACGGCTACGCTCTCACCTATTCGCCCTCGCTGAACCCGGCGTCGTTTTTTGGCGGCGTCCATGCGCGCGACTCGCTGCTGCCCGTCCTGCGCGAGCGGATGCGGACACGGCATGGCTTCGAGGTATTCGATTACGGAAATTTTCTCACCGACGACCGGGCGGGGATTCCGGAGGCAACGGCGCCGGAAGGCTGGGCGACCTTCGACTCACGGCCGCGATTCGCCACCAACTACTATGGTATGCGCGGGCGTGTCGCGATTCTGAGCGAAGCCTACTCCCACGATCCGTTCGAGCGGCGCATCGCGTCGACATATTCCTTCGTCAGCGAGATTCTTTCGCTCGTGGCCGAAAGGAGCGCGGCAATTCGGTCGCTCTCGGCGCGGGCCGACAGTCAGCCTCGCGCCTGGGGGCGTTCCCCGGATTCGCTCCAGATGGTGCCGATCCGATCGGAGCTGATCGGCACGCCCCGCATGATGGACGTGATCAAGGAGGACATCGAGAACGTGGGTGATTCTTCTCTCACCCAGCCTGGCGTTCCGCGCGGACAGCGTCGGACCGGTCGATTCAGAACGATCCGCGTACCCGTGTTCGACCGTTTCACCTCGACGCTCGACCGGACGCCTCCCGCGGCATATGTGGTCGCCCCCGAGGACACGGCCGTCGTCACGCTGCTGCGACGTCACGGGGTCAGGGTCGACCGTTCGGATTCCGCATGGACTGCCCGCGGCGAGTCCTTCACCGTCGATTCGATCATCACGGCGACACGCCCGTTCCAGGGACATCGCGAGGTCCGGCTCAAGGGGAAATGGGAGCGGGGATTGCAGACACTCCCGGCGAGATCGTTCATAGTGTCGACCGCGCAGCCGCTCGGCGCATTGGTCGTTTACCTGCTCGAGCCTGAGAGCGAGGACGGACTCGTCACCTGGAATTTCTTCGACGGGCGCATGCAGAAGGGCGGCAAGTTTCCCGTGAAGCGAGTTCTGGATCTGACGCGCAGAGGTCGTCTCAACCCGAGGCGCACGTCCGCATCGGCCGCGCAGCCGTTACCCCATTCGAAATAATGATTCGCAGCGCACTGCTCTATCTCTCGAGCCAGCAGCAGGTCTTCCGATTCGTCCGCAACAACAGGCTCGCCAAGAGCTTCGCCAACAGGTTCGTCGCGGGAGAAACGATCGAGACCGCGCTCGCGGCGGTCGCGAAGCTGAACGCGCGCGGGATAACTGCCTCGCTCGACCTCCTCGGCGAAAGCGTGCACAACGAGTCCGAGGCCAGGGCGGCGGGTCAGGTGTACATCGCCATGCTGGACCGGATCTACGAGCGGAAGGCGGACGCCAACGTCTCCGTCAAGCTGACCGCGATGGGACTCGACGTCTCGGAAGATCTCTGCGTGGCGATCATGCACGACATCCTCCAGCGCGCGCGTGAGTATCGGACGTTCGTGCGGATCGACATGGAGTCGAGCGCCTACACCCAGCGCACGCTGGATCTGTTCGAGAAGCGGCTGTACCCGAACTTCCGCGAGAACGTCGGAATCGTGCTCCAGAGCTATCTCTATCGTACCTTCGCCGATGTGCAGCGGGCGAATCTGCTCAAGGCGCGTGTCCGAATCTGCAAGGGCGCCTACATGGAGCCCGAAACGGTGGCGTACCCGGACAAGAAGGACGTGGACGCCAACTACATCAAGTCCATGCGCGAACTGATGCAGTACGGCAACTATTCGGGAATTGCGACACACGACGAGGCGATCATCGCCGACGCGAAACAGTTCGCCAGGGCCAACCGGATACCGTCGAGCCGTTTCGAGTTCCAGATGCTCTACGGCGTGCGCCGGGACCTTCAGGATCAGCTTGTCCGCGAGGGATACCGGATGCGGGTCTACGTCCCTTTCGGCACGCAGTGGTATCCCTATCTGATGCGCAGGCTCGCGGAGCGTCCCGCCAATGTGGCTTTCCTCACCGGCAACGTGCTGAAGGAGATGGTGGGCAGGCGCCGCCATTAACGATGGGTCAATTCCTTCCTGCCGATCATTCCAAAGGGGATGCCAACACGATCGGTGGCTACATGGCCGTGCACGACCGGCCGGCGGCATTCGAGGGCAGTGATGGAGCGTCCTACAGTGTCGAGATAGTCACCGACTTGAGCGACGAGAAGGAGCGCCCGTTCGCCGCATATCTCCTGTTCGTTCGCTGGCGTGAGCGTGACCCCGTCGCCAGCGGACATCTCGAGACCGATTTCCTCGCCCTCGGCGCCACCGAGGAAGAAGCGCGCAAAACCGTCGGGGCAATGTCGCTCAATGAAGTGAAAACGAAACTCGACGAGCTCATCAAGGCGAAAAAGGCGGAGCTGCGCCCATGGTGGGAAGCGATGCGCGAAGAGGGTAACGCTTGACGCGAAAGCAGGGCGTGGTGCTGAAGGGTACGGGAGGAGTCTGGCATGTACGCGCTGAGTCCGGAGAGACCTGCGAAGCGTCGCTGCGCGGCAGGCTGAAGCAGGAGCGCGAGGAGTCGAGAAAGCTCGCTGTCGGAGACGATGTCATCCTCGAGCAGGATGAGCGGGGCGGGCACTGGGCGATCTCCGAGATACTTCCACGTCGCTCACAGCTCGCGCGCCGCGCGCCCGGCGGGAGTCAGGGCGAGCGGATCGTAGCCGCCAATGTGGATCAGGTCGTAATCGTGTTCGCGGCAGCCAAGCCCGAGCCGCACCGGAGGATGCTCGACAGATTCCTCGTCATCTCCGAGGGCAACTCCCTTCAATCGCGCATCGTGATCAACAAGATCGAGCTGGTGGACAGAGCCGAGACGGAGCGCGCCTTCGCCGACTACGCCGCCGCCGGCTATCCGGTGCACTTCACGAGCGTCAAGCAGAACATCGGCCTGGGCGAGCTGCACGATGAGCTCGCCGGCAGGACATCCGTGCTCGCTGGTCCTTCCGGAGTGGGGAAGTCCTCCCTGATGAACGCCATGTATCCGGGCCTCAACCTGCGCGTGGGCGAGATCAGCGAGTCGGTGAACAAGGGACGGCACACGACCGTTGGCGCGCTGCTCCATCCTCTGCCCGATGCCGGTTATGTCGTGGACACGGCAGGGCTACGCGAAGTCGGAATGTGGGGACTGTCGTCCGAGCACATCGATGCGTGCTTCAGAGAGTTTCTGCCGCATCTACCGGAATGCCGCTTCGGCAACTGCACCCACCGTGTCGAGCCAGGGTGCGGTGTACAGGCTGCGCTCGAGGCCGGGCACATCAGCGCCGAGCGCTACGCCAGCTATTTGAAGCTCCGCGAGGAATTAGAGGATTCGGAACGGACAGGTCCGCCACACGAGGCGGTTTCGAAGCCGCAGAGGCGACGCAACTAGCCTACATCGAGCGTCCAGTCGACTTTGATGTCGCCCCGGAGCGAATCGCGAACCGAACAGTACTTCGTGATCGAGAGCTCGATCGCGCGCTCGGCGTGAATGCGCTCGATACCTTTTCCCGCCATGCTGAAGTTGAGCGTGATGTGCCTGAACCGTCGCGGAGTGGTTTCGACGCGCTCGCCGACGACGTCGATCTGAAGTGACTCCACCGGAGTGCGGCGCTTCGCCAGTATGTCTACGACATCTACCGACACGCACGAGGCGAGCGCGCTGAGCAGCGCCTCTGGCGGACTTTGTCCCGTCTTTCCATCGCCATCGATGCGGGCGGTGGCACCGTTCCCGCGGCCGGTATCGAAGCGTTGATCGCCGGCCCAAGTCACGCGGACGCGGGAAGGCGGCTTCGGAGTCTGTACCTTTGCGGGCGCCGTCACTTCTCTCCACCCTTCTCGATCGGAGCGCGAACCGCATTCCCCCATTCGGTCCAGCTACCGTCGTAGTTCCTGACGCGGTCGTAGCCGAGCAGGTAGGTCAGCACGAACCAGGTATGGGATGAGCGCTCGCCGATGCGGCAGTAGGCGATGATGTCATCGCTCTTCTTCAGTCCTTTTTCCTTCTCGTAGATGGCGCGCAGCGACTCGGCGTCCTTGAAGCTTCCATCGGAATTGGCGGCGCGCGCCCAGGGAATGCTGCGCGCCCCCTTGATGTGTCCGCCACGCAGCGTCCCCTCCTGCGGATAGTCGGGCATGTGCATCCGCTGGCCGGTGAACTCCTCGGGCGACCGCACATCGATGAGAGGCTTGCCGCTCCCGGAGTGCTTCCGGACTTCCTGGAAGAAAGCACGGATCTTCTCGTCGGAGCGCTTTGGAGCCTTGTAGCCGGTCGCGGGAAATCGTGGAACTTCCGTAACGAAAGGGCGTCCTTCCTGCTCCCACTTGATGCGCCCGCCGTTGAGAAGCTTCGCGTTGGTAAATCCGAAAAGCTGGAACACCCAGAACGCGTACGTGGCCCACCAGTTGCTCTTGTCTCCATAGAACACGACCGTCGTGCTCTCGTCGATGCCCTTGTCGCGGAGAAGCTTCTCGAACTGCTCGGACGAGACGTAGTCCCGTTGCACGGGATCGTTGAGATCCAGGTGCCAGTCCACTTTCTGGGCACCGGGGATGTGTCCGGTCTCGTAGAGGAGCACATCTTCGTCGCTCTCGATGATGCGCAGCTTCGGATCGGCGAGATGCTGTGCCAGCCACTCGGTGCTCACGAGGATCTCCGGCTTCGCGTATCCCTTTCCGGCGATACCCGGATCGAGTGCAGGCGCGGCGCGCGAGGTAGTCGCCGTCATGAAATCGCTCCTATTGAATAGGCTCCTGTAGGATAATCAGTCGAGGCCGCGCGTGTATCTTTTCCGGATGCCCGACGCGCCGTCACCGATGATGGAAGACTATGCGCGCCACGTGCTCATCTGCACGGGTAGCTTCTGCTCGCCCGATCAGCGCGGCAGACAGCTCTATTCGCTGCTGGCTCAGCTATTACAGCGCGAAGATCTGCTGTTCGGGCCAAACCGGGTGAAGCGGGGCGAAACGCCATGCCTGGGCGTTTGTAGCGATGGACCCATCGTCGTCGTGTACCCGGAGGGTGTCTGGTATTCGAGAGTCACGCCGGCCCTTTTGGAGCGCATCGTTGTCGAGCATCTCAAGCAGGGGAAGCCCGTGGAAGAGGCGGTGTTCCACCGGCTGTAACGTTTGTTCGAAGCTGGCATGGCTAATGCCCTTTCCCTCCCCTTAACTTTCAGCCGAATCAACAGCAAAGAGAAGTGATACCTCCATTCAACCCGCGCAGACTCGCTCTCGGGGCTGCGAAGAAGCTCATCTTCGAGAACGAAGACCCGGAAGTCGCGCTCGCGCGCATCGCCGGTCTGGATTCGAACGACAACCGAGGCACCAGCGGCCCGGAGAGCACGTCAATGTCACGCACGCGCACGACGATCCTCAACAACCTCGACGAGATGTATCGCGAGGCATTCGAGCGGGCGAAGCTAACGGGAGACGAGGCGCAGATGGCCACTCTCGACTTCGCCTATCGCCGGGAGCAGCTGTACTTCGAGATCCTTCTCGACGTCCGCGACGCGCTCGAGCGTCGCTAGCTTGACGGTCGAGAGCGCCCGGGAATCCGGGCAATGAACAGCCTCTGGGGCTGGATCGGCTTCAACGTCGTGGTCCTCGCGATTCTCGCGCTCGACCTCGGCATCCTCCACCGCAAAGCCGAGAAGGTCTCGCTCAAGGAATCCGCCTCATGGAGCGCCGTGTGGGTGACGCTCTCCCTGACCTTCGCGTTCGCGGTATATCGCACCATGGGCCGCCAGGCGGGACTCGAGTTCCTCACCGGCTATCTCATCGAGTACGCGCTCTCGGTCGACAACATCTTCGTCTTCGTTATGATCTTCTCCTACTTCAACGTTCCGGAGAAGTACCAGCACCGCGTTCTCTTCTGGGGCATCATCGGCGCACTGGTCCTGCGTGGCGTGATGATCGTTGCCGGCTCAGCTCTCGTCACCCGGTTTGCGTGGACCCTCTACATTTTCGGGGCGTTCCTTCTCTTTACCGGGCTGAAGATGGCGCTCCAGAAGGACGCGGTTGCCTACAATCCCGAGCGCGATCCGGTTCTCCGCCTTGCCCGGCGACTGCTTCCAGTCACGCGCGACTACCACGGCGAGAAGTTCTTCGTCGAGGAGGCCGACGCATCGGGAAGGGTCCGCTGGGCGGCGACTCCTCTTTTCATCGTCCTGGTCATCGTCGACACCACCGACGTCATCTTCGCCACTGATTCCATTCCGGCGATCTTCGCGGTCACGCGGGATCCCTTCATCATCTACACGTCCAACATCTGCGCCGTGCTGGGACTGAGAGCGCTCTATTTCCTGCTCGCCAGCGTCGTGGACAAGTTCATGTACCTGAAGCTGGGACTCTCGCTGGTGCTCATCTTCATCGGCGCGAAGATGCTCCTCGAGCACTTCCTGCACATTCCGATCGTCGCATCGCTTGGCGTGGTAGCCGCGGTGCTAGCGACTTCGATTCTCGCTTCGCTCAGATGGCCCCGCGAAGGGCACTAACGTCCCGGCCGGTTAGAACTTCACGATCTCCTCGTAAGCCTGCCTGAACGTTTCCACCTGTGGCAGAATCGAGTCCTCCAGCCGTGGCGCATATCCGACGAAAGTATCGGCGGAGCCAATACGCTTGACAGGAGCGTCCAGCCACGCGAAGCACTCGTCCGCAATCGCGGCGGAGATCTCGGCGCCGTAGCCCCACGAGATCGAGTCTTCGTAGGCGACGATCACGCGCGAAGTCTTCTTCACTGAAGCAAACACGGATTCGCGGTCCCATGGGCTCAGCGTCCGGAGATCGATCACCTCGACCGAGATCCCGTTCTCGGACACGGCGTTGGCGGCCGTCACCGCGCGCTGTAAAGTCGCGCCGTACGTGACGACGGTAACATCGGTTCCCTCGCGCACCACCTTCGCCTTCCCGAACGGAATCATGAAGTTGGGGCCCGGATACGCCGACTTGTTGTAGGTCTGCCGGTAGAGGTGCTTGTGCTCGAGGAACAGCACCGGATCGTCGCAGCGGATCGCCGTCCGGAGCAGCCCGTTCGCATCCAGCGCGGTAGCAGGGCAGACGACACGCAGCCCCGGGCAGTGCGTGAAGATCGAAGCGCCCGTCTGCGAATGGTAGATTGCGCCGCGGATGTAGCCGCCGTAAGTCGTGCGCACGACCACGGGCGAGGAGAAGTTGTTGTTCGATCTCCAGCGCATGGTCGCCAGCTCGTCACGCATCTGCATGTACGCGGGCCAGATGTAATCGAAGAACTGGATTTCGACCACCGGCTTGAAGCCGCGCACCGCCAGCCCGATCGCCCGGCCGACGATGTTCGCCTCGGCCAGAGGAGAATTGTAGACGCGCGCGCCCCCGAACTCCTTCTGGAGCCCCCACGTCACCTTGAAGACGCCCCCCTTGCCTTTGACCTTGCCGAGGTACTCCTCGCGTGACACGTCGGCGACGTCCTGGCCGAAGAGGAGGATCTTCTTGTCGCGTCGCATCTCGTCCTTCATGCAGGCGTTGAGCAGATCGACCATCGTCGTGGGCTCGCCGGAGAACTGCGGGTCGTCCTCGGTATCGAACTGTTCGCTTGTAGGATCGACATCCGGCGAGTACACGCCGAAGTAAACCGTCTCGGGGCCGGGCTGGGGCTGAGCCAGTGCATCGTCGGTCGCGGCGAGAACGAGCGCGTCGACTTCTTCCTGTATCTGCTTGAGCTCGGTCTCGGTGGCGTGGCCTTCGCCGACCAGCCACTTCGGAAACTCCGTCACCGGATCACGCGCGGCGTCCGCTTCGCGCTCCGCTGGCGGACGGTACATCGTCTCGTCGTCCGAGAGCGAGTGCGAATATGGGCGAATCACATGAGCGTGGACGAGCGACGGGCCCTTGCGCTGGCGCGCGTGATCCACGGCGCGCTGCATCGCGTCGTAACTGGCGAGAAGGTCGCAGCCGTCCACCTCTTCAATGAAGAAGTTGGGGAAGGAGCGAACGAGCTTTGATATGCTGCCGCCCGCGGTATTTACTTCCACCGGGACCGAGATCGCGTAACCGTTGTCCTCGACGAGATAGACGACCGGCAGCTTGAGGTTCGAGGCAGTGTTGAGCGACTCCCAGAACTCCCCCTCGCTCGTGGTCCCCTCTCCCGTCGTGACGAGGACCACTTCGTCCTCCTGAAATCCTTCCGATATGTCGAGCAGCCTGGCGCGAAGCGAAGCTTCAGCGGAGCCGACACCCTGCAGGAATTGCGTTCCCGTCGGAGACGACGACGAGACGATGTTGTAGGCCTTGTGTCCCCAGTGGCTCGGCATCTGACGCCCGCCCGATGCAGGGTCGGCGGCAGCGCCCACTGCCTCGTAGAGCATCTCCGCTGGAGTGACACCGAGCTGGAGGCAGAGCGCCCGGTCGCGATAGTATGTGTAGAACCAGTCGTAGGCCGGCTTCAGGATCATTCCCGCCGCGGTGAGAATCGCCTCGTGGCCAGCGCCCGAGATCTGAAAGAAGATCTTGTTCTGGCGCTTGAGCTGGACCTCCTTGTCGTCGAGCCGCCGGGAAAGCAGCATGTTGCGATAGGCGGCAACGAGCTCCTCTGGCGGCAGCTTGGCGCTCGCGGGTCCTGCCGAAGATTTGCGATCAGGAAGTGTTCTGGTAGCCATGACTCTCCGCTGGCGGGTGGGGCGCGTAGCTGGGATTTGACCCGCTGCCCCAAAATAGCAGGTCGCGCGCCGCAGGGGCTACACGCGACTGCCGCGAGCGGGGCTGGCCGGCTTCCTGCCGGGAGGGAGTTGTCCGCGGATTCCGGAGGATAGGTGGTGGTTCAGAAACTCGCAGTCTACGTATTCAGCGCGATCGTGCTAACCGCATGCACTCAGCCCCCGGCAGGAGGCGGGCCGGCCGATCCGGGCGGCGACCAGAATATTCAGCTCTCCGGTGATCAACAGGCGGACTGGGGGAAGATTCTCCAGCTCGAGGAGCAGGCAAAGGCTCTCGCGCGCAAGGAAGGATGTACTTCGTCTGGCCAATGCCGGACCGCGCCGGTTGGATCACGAGCATGCGGCGGTCCCCGGTACTACCTGGTCTACTGCGCCCGCACGGCTGATTCCGCCGCTCTGTTCCGGAAGCTCGACGAGGTCGCACGCGCCGAGCAGGCGTTCAACACCAGATACCAACTGGCGTCGACCTGCGAATTCAGAATGCCGCCCACGGTCGGACTAACAGGCGGAGCCTGCGTCGCGAAGTAAGGACCTCAACTGCAACAGAGAACCGCTAAGCTGCCAGCTACCAGCGACCCGCCATCAGCCACCGGCTTGGCTGGGAGCTGACAGCGGGCAGCAGGCAGCAGGTAGCTTGGCAGTTCTTTGTTGTAGTTTGTCTCAGTAGTCGACCGGCCTTAGGTACGCCTCGCCGATTCCCGTCGGACTCACCATCGCCACGGTCGGCAGCTTCCGCTTCCAGTGGGTGCCGGCGAGCCGTTTTCGAACCAGCTCGACCTGTGCTGCGTTGAAGTCGCGTGCGACGAGCGCGGCGGGACTGTACCCACTCACCAGCCAGTTGAGAATCCTGTCCGCCGCGGCGTAGCTGATGCCGAAATCTCCCTCGTCCGTCTGGCCTTCGATGAGATCGGCCGATGCCGGCTTCGAGACTATTACATCGGGCACTCCAAGATGACGCGCGAGCTGCCATACCTGAGTCTTGAAGAGATCGCCAAGCGGATTGATCGGGGGTGAATCGTCCGCGTGCCAGGTGAAGTAACCGAGCAGTCGTTCGGTCTTGTTGCCGGTTCCAACGGGGAGCGCCCGGTACTTCGCGGACTGGTCGAACAGCACGATCATTCGCTCTCTCGCCATCACGTTGCCTCGGCGGGCAGGGTCGGCATCGGGCTCGCTGGACAGGTATCCGTCGACCGCGGCGGAGATGTCCACCGTGCGTGATTGAACTCCCAGCTCGTCGATCACGAGCTGCGCGTGCGCGAGTGATTCGGGGTTCGATGTTCGGTACGGCATCCGGATGGCTACGACGTTTTCGGCTCCGAGCGCCTGTGCCGTCAGATACGTAGTTACCGCTGAGTCGACGCCACCGGAAAGGCCGATGACGGCCTTCGCGAAGCCGCGACGCTCGAACTCCTCTTTGAGAAACGCGACGAGCCAGCGTGTCGTGAGCTCGACATCGATCTCCAGCGGCGGCGGCCCAGCTGAAGAGTCCGGAGCGTGAAGGACTTGTATGGGCTCGCTTCCGTTGCGACCGGCGCTCTGCGCCTTCTTGCGTCTGGTGGGTTTCTGCGCCGGCCGGCGCGCTGTCTCCTCTGTCGATGGAGCATCGGAGCGCTCGCCGTCGCCTGCTCTTCCCGCCGGAGTGAGTGGGCCCCCCTCGCTCGGAGCATCGTCGTAGCTCAGCACGAGCTGCTCGCCAGCCTGTATGCGGTCCACTGTGCGCATCAGGTGTGGCATCATCGTCTGGAGGTCGGTGAGGAGCGGCGTGTCGGAGCGGGCGCGGGTCAGGTCGTGAGGATCAAGCGCGATCGTCAGGATCGCTTCATCCCAGAGCGGCGCCTGAGCTCGCACATCACCGTGTGGTCCCGCGACGATGGAACCCCCGGAGAACGTTTTTCCTCCCTCGGTACCAACGAGGTTCACCAGGGCCACGAACACGCCATGCTCTTCGGCGATGTCGCGAGCGAGGCGCTCCCACCGCTTGAGGTTGGCGGGAACAGGTCCCTCGTCTTCCCTCGGCCACAGGCCTCGTGCTGGTGACGCGGAGAGCACGAAGATTGTGCTGGCGCCGTCGAGCGCCGCGATCGTTCCGGTGAAGCTGTGCCAGGCATCTTCGCAGATGAGCATCGCGGCCCGGCCCCAATCGGTGTCGAAAGAGCGTACCTCGAAGCCGCGGTCCACGAATCTTTCCTCGTCGAACAGGCCGTAGGTCGGGAGGAAGAGCTTTCTGTGGACGTGCCGGATGACCGGCTCGCCGCCGCCCCCCGGCAGCGTCACATAGAGCGCACTATTATAGAAGGCGTTGTTCCAGACCTCGTAGAACCCAATGCACACATCGAGCGGCCGTGGTGTAGTAACAGCCGTGGAGTATTGCGCGTAAAGGTCCCGGGCCAGCGCACCGGCGGTCATCGCAACGTCGCGGACTCCGCCTTCCACGAAGTATCCGGTGAGCGCGGTTTCGGCGAAGACCGCGATGTCGGGACGGGGCTCGAGCGCGTCTATCTGCGAAAAAACGCCGGCGAGGCGGGCGAGGTTGGTGGAATAGTCGCCCTTACGCGGCTTGAACTGAACTACGGCAAGATGAATAGAGCGATCCATCAATCAGAAGTTGCCATGACGTGCGAGCGCGGGCAACTAGCCGATTACCGGCGGGCATTGCTCCGCGCGCCCGCGCGGCCGCTGATACCTGCTCTGTCACTGATATCCGTGTTGCTACTCTCGCCCGCGCTCGCTGTCGCGCAGGGCGGTACTGCGGCCGAGCCATGGCAGATCGTCCCCATGCCGCAGGCGTCCGTCGTTCTGGCCAGGGATGGCTCGCTGATCGGCGAGATCGGCGGCGAGATCCGCACCAATGTCTCGATCAAGTCGCTCCCGAAATACCTTCCGCAGGCGTTCGTCGCCATCGAGGACCACCGCTTCTATCAGCATGACGGCGTCGACGTGGTCGGAATTGCCGGCGCGATCAAGGACAACATCTTCGGCGAGCGGCGCGGAGCGAGCACGATCACGCAGCAGCTGATCGGGAACATGCACCCGACCATCATCGACCGAAGCGACAAGGGCGTCGGACGAAAGCTCAGGGAGCAGTCCGCGGCGCGGGAGATGGAGAAGCACTACGGCAAGGACCAGATACTCGAAGCGTATCTGAATCAGATTCCATTCGGTCACGGCTGGTACGGTGTCGAGAGCGCGGCGCGCCACTATTTCGGCAAGAGCGCGTCGAAAGTGTCGCTGGCCGAGGCCGCGGCGTTGGCCGCGATGCCCAAGGGGCCCGCTCTGTACGACCCGCTCAAATATCCGGATCGCGTCCGTCAGCGGCGGAACATCGTGCTGTCGCTGATGGCGGAACAGGGCCACATCACGCGCGCGCAGGCGGCGAGCGCGCGGTCAAGCCGGCTCGTCACTTCGCCGAACAGCGGAATGTCCGCCTACTCGCCATGGTTTGTGAACGTCGTGCGGATACAGGCGATAAGAGCCGGCATCCCCGTGATGCGCGGTGGATATCGCATCCATACAAGCCTCGATCCGGTGCTGCAGAACGCCGCGGTGAGCGCGCTCCTCGAGGAGACTGCCGCACTCGAGGCACAGCCGGGATACAGTCACCCGAAGTACCGGCCCGGATCCAATCAGAAAGGCAACTATCTCCAGGGAATGGTCGTGGCGATGGACCCCACGTCGGGCGATGTTCGCGCTCTCGTCGGCGGCCGCGACTACAGCGATTCGCCGTTCGACCGGGCGGTGGACGGGATGCGACAGCCGGGATCTTCGTTCAAGCCGATTGTTTACGCGGCGGCGATCGCCGACAGTATCCCTCCCAACGCGATGTTCGCGGACACCGCGCTCGCCATCAGTCTCCCGAACAGGACCATCTACAGACCCGAAAACTCCGACAGCCAGTTTCTCGGTACGATCACTCTTCGCGATGCGCTCGCGATGTCCCGCAATGTTGTCGCGGTTCAGCTCGGGATGATGCTCGGGATGGATTCGATAGCCAATCTCGCGCACCGAATGGGCATCAACTCCTCGATAGCTCCATATCCATCGAGCGCGATCGGCGCTTCGGCGGTGCAGCCGCTCGACTTGGTAGCTGCCTACACGACGTTCGCGAATCTCGGTACGCCGATGGAGCCACGCTTCATTTACCGCATCGAGGACAGGAACGGCCGTGTCGTTCTATCCCGTGAAGTGCGCGCCCTCGCCCCCGCGCTCGATCCGCGCGTCACCTATGTGGTGCGCGACATGATGCGCGACGTCGTCGAGCGCGGCACCGCGTCGACGATCCGGCGCTATCTCCCCGCCTCGATCCCCGTTGCCGGAAAGACCGGAACGACCAATGACAACTCGGACGTATGGTTCATCGGACTCACACCGGACCTGGTCGCGGGTGTGTGGCTGGGGTTCGACAAACCGACCAGCATCGCGAGCGGCGCGGCCGGCGGATCGCTCGCCGCTCCGGTCTGGGGGAAGATGGTGGCGCGGTACTACGCGTCGCAGCCGCAGCTCGTGACCTCGCACACGACGGAGCAGTGGACTCCACCGCTTGGCGTGATAATGGGCGAGCTCGATCGCGAGACGGGACAGATCGCGGATGAACTGACTCCAGCGGAGCGTCGCTACACCGAATATTTCGTGGAGGGGACGGAGCCGGCGCCGCTTCGCGCCGATCCGTGGAAGCTGTTCGGCTGGGGGCCGATCATCTTCTGAATGGCCCCTTATCCAGCAGACCTCGAACTGCACTGAGAACTGCCAAGCTGCCAGCTGCGAGCTCCCAGCCGATAGCCGCGAGCTTCACTACGTCGGGACGTCACCGGTGCTGGTCTGTGCAGATACAACGCCAATTCTACGAACGGGGGCGTAGCGCGAGCCGACAGGGGCGCTTCGAAGAGTCAGTGTCGTAGTTAGCTGGTGGCTTTCAGCTGGTGGCTGTCAGCCGGCAGCTTGGCAGTTCTCTGTCAAGTCGGTCCGTAATCCCGGCCGAGCAGCCTTGGCAACTAAGCGACTTCCTTCATCTCCAGCGGCGGCGCCTGCTCACCCGGCTCCGCCGGCACGAGCGCGATCTTGAGCACCTCGTTCAGCGTCTCCACCGGATGGAAGGTGATTACATTGCGAACTTCCTCCGGCACATCCTCGATGTCGGCTTCATTTGCCTTGGGGATGATGATGTGCGTTATCCCCGCGCGGTGAGCGCCGAGCACCTTCTCCTTCAGTCCGCCAATCGGAAGCGCGCGGCCGCGCAGGGTGATCTCACCCGTCATCGCGACATCGCGGCGAACCGGACGATCGGACATCTCGGACACGAGAGCGGTTGCGATAGCGAGACCGGCTGACGGACCGTCCTTGGGAATCGCGCCCGCCGGGACGTGGATGTGCGCTTCGATCGCGCCCAATCTGTCGCGCGGGATGCCGAGCTTTGCGGCGTTGTTGGTCGCGTACGTGAACGCCGCGCGCGCCGATTCCTTCATCACGTCGCCAAGCTGGCCAGTGAGGATCAGTGACACCGCGCCACCGGGCCCGACCTGGGCGTTGTCGCCCTCGGGATTGCCGTAATACCGGCGAATCGAAGCCTCGACGAACATGATGTCGCCACCCATCGGCGTGTAATACATGCCGGTCGCGATGCCGACCTCGCTTTCATCCAGCGCGTGCTCGGGGTGCACGCGCGGCCTGCCGAGCAGATCCCGAACGCTCTCGGCATCGACGGCGTGCTTGACCTCTTCGCTCGCCGCGATCTTGCGCGCGAGCTTGCGGGCGACCGCTCCGATCTGCCGCTCCAGCTGACGCACACCGCTCTCACGGGTGTATTTGGAGACGACCGACATGATCGCTTCATCGGTGAACGTGATCTCCTTGTCGCTCAGGCCCGACTCCTCGAGCTGCCGGGGCAGCAGGTACTTCTTCGCGATCTCGGCCTTCTCCCTCTCCGTGTAGCCCGCGAACTCGACGACTTCCATGCGGTCGAGCAGAGGACCGGGAATGTTCTGCACGAAGTTCCCGGTCGCGATGAACAGCACTTCGCTCAGATCGAACGGAACGCCAAGGTAGTGGTCGGTGAACGTGTCGTTTTGCGCGGGATCCAGAACCTCCAGCAACGCGCTCGCGGGATCGCCCTGGAACGACGTGCCGAGCTTGTCGACCTCGTCGAGCAGGAAGACCGGATTCTTGGTGCCCGCATGCTTGAGTCCCTGGATGATGCGGCCTGGCATCGCCCCGACGTACGTGCGACGGTGACCGCGGATGTCCGCTTCGTCCCGCGCGCCGCCGAGCGAGACGCGCACGTACTCGCGTCCGAGCGACCTCGCGATCGACTTGGCGATCGAGGTCTTGCCCACCCCGGGCGGGCCGATGAAGAGAAGGATGGGTCCCTTCGCCATGGCGCGGGACTTCACCTCAGCCTTGTCGGTGATCGTGCGATCCTCCAGCTCGCCGGTGGCCAGCGATGGCGTCACCTGATCCTTCTCGGGGAGGAGCCTGGCGGCCGGAATCTCTCCGGTCTTCTCGACTTCCTCGGCGAGCTGTATCGCGCGCAGCTGTCTCACCGCGAGGAACTCGAGCACGCGGTCCTTTACATCCTTGAGGCCGTAGTGGTCGTCCTCCAGAACCGTCGCGGCGTGATTGAGGTCGAGCTGATCGTCCGATCTCTTGTTCCACGGCAGCTCGGCGATCCACTCGAGATAGGTGCGGATCACCTGCGCTTCCATCGACTCGCGCCCGGCGCGCTCCAGCCTTCCGAGCTCGCGCTCGACTTCAGCGCGCGCCTCTTTCGGAAGTGTGAGCTTGGCGAGCTTGTCGCGCAGCTCCGTGATCTCCTTGCTCGAGTCGTCGTCGCCAAGCTCCTTCTGGATCGCCTTGAGCTGCTCGCGCAGGTACATCTCGCGCTGCCGCTCACCGAGCTCTTCCTGCACCTGCGACTTGATGTCCTCCTGCGCCTCCAGCAGCCCCACCTGGCGCTGGACGTGAACCAGAATCCGGCGAAGCCGCTCCTCGACGCTCAGGGTCTCCAGCAATCCCTGCTTCTCTGGAACGGGAAGGTCGACGTAACCAGCCACGAGGTCGGCGAACCGGCCCGGATCGGTGACGGAGTCGAGGACCTGGTGCACCACCTCTTCCGGGAGCCCGCGCCGCTCGCCCAGCTCGGCGGCGCGCTCCCGCGTCTCTTTCTGTAACGCGGTGAACCCAGGATCGTTCTCACTGAGGGGCGTCATCTCCTCGGCCGGGACGATCACCGCGCTGAGGTACCCATCGGCGGTCGAGTATTGAAGAGCGGTCGCCCGCTGCTCGCCCTGCAACAGAAGCTGTACGCCACCGAGCCCGCGCTGGATCTGCCCGATGCGCGCGATCACGCCCATCGAGTACAGGATGTCGGCCGTCGGCTCCTCGGAGTTGTCGCGCTGGGCGACCGCGAAGACGAGCCGGTCGCCCTTCAGGGCCGACTCGATGGCGCGAAGCGTGGAGGGCCTGCCCGCCGCGATCGGCTGGGTAAGGCCCGGGAATATCACCGTTCCCCTCAATGGGAGAACAGGTAGTGTTTGACGCTGTGGCATTGTCATTCCGAAGACAAGATTCTTATTTAGATACTACTCCAGAGCCTCCCCATATTGCATCTTTTGCTCTCGTGGATTTACGCCAGCCCGGCATGAAGTGCAACACCAGAACTGCAGTTTCGACGCGGCGCCATGCCAATACGACCTGACGACGAGCTAGGTACGCATGTGGCTCACGTTCTCTCTGCAAACTATGAGCTAGAGAACGAGGTCGGTCGCGGCGGCATGGGCATTGTGTATTGCGCGCGCGACAAGCGCCTGAAGCGCGAAATCGCGATCAAGGTTCTGCCGCCGGATCTGAGCTTCCGCGCGGATATTCGCCAGCGCTTTCTGCGCGAAGCGGAGACGGCCGCGCAGCTCAGTCACCCCAACATCGTTCCGATCTACACCGTCGAGGAGAAGGACAACCTCGTTTACTTCGTCATGGCGTACATCGCGGGCGACAACATCGGCCAGCGCCTCCAGCAGCATGGCGCGATGCCGCCCGTGGAAGTGAGGCGCATTCTGCGCGAAGTGGCCGACGCTCTTGCCTACGCGCACAACCGCAACGTGATCCACCGCGACATCAAGCCGGACAACATCCTGCTCGATGCGGAAACCGGCCGCGCGATGGTGACCGATTTCGGAATCGCTCGGGCGCTGACGGACACCGGCGACTCGCGTCTCACCGCGACGGGGATGGCGATCGGCACGCCGGCGTACATGTCGCCTGAACAGTCCGCCGGTGACCGCGCGATCGACGGACGCAGCGACCTCTACTCACTCGGCGTCGTCGGCTACCAGATGCTGTGCGGACAGCCGCCGTTCGTCGCGACGAACACGCCGTCGATGCTGGTGAAGCATCTCTCGGAGAGACCGGTGCCCGTTGACGAGCGCTGGCCCGACCTGCCGCAGGATCTCGCGCGCGCGGTGATGATATGTCTGGAGAAAGATCCGGCTGACCGGTTCCCGAGTGCCGCGGCGTTCGCCGTCGCCGTGAGCGGTGGAGGAATGCCGACGCTCGCAACGCGCGCCTCCACAGCCGCGCAGTCTCAGCAGACTCGCCGCGAGACGCGTGGGACCCGCGCGCCTACGGAATCCTCCCGTGGTTTGTTCACGCCGGCGACTCAGGCGCCTTACTCTCCACAGGCGCCGACGCACGAGGAGCTGAGCAAGTGGAACGCTCCAATGGTGGTTGCGTTCCGGCGGAAGCTCGCGCCCTATCTCGCCGTCAACGCGATCCTCGTTCCGATCTCGCTCTTCGGCGACCGCGACTTTCTAGCGCTGACGATTATCTGGACGGTGGCGCTCGCCTTCAAGTACTCGAAGCTGTGGGCCGCCGGCTACGACTGGCGCGACGTTTTTCGTCAGCCGCGCGATCGCCTCATCTTCGATGTCGCCGCCGAAACCATCGACGACGCGCGCGCTCTCTTCGACGAGAAGAAACGCGCCGAAGTGCGCGCCCGCGCGCGCGCCCGCGGTCAGGGTTTGTTCTCGCCGACCTCTCCACTCCCGGCGATGCAGCCGTTCCAGCCATATCCGCGAGTCGGTGGTCCGGCGACGACGCTCAGCCCGATGCCTGCCGGTGCATCGAGAGGATTCGACGATTCGCGCTACGGCGCCGAGATCCGCGAAGCGGAGTCCGACCACCGCGAGATCCACCGTCAGCTGCTCAACATGCCTCCCGACGAGCGCGACCGGATTCCGGAGGTCGCGACTTCAGCCGATGCCGTTTTCAGAAGGGCCCAGCAGCTCGCCATTTCACTCAATGACCTGGAGCGGAGCACGGGTCGCGAGACGCCCGAGGCCGTCGAAAGAGAGATCGACACATTGGAGGGGCAGGCCAATCCGCTCGACTACCGCGCCAGCGAAGAGCGCGTGCGCAGACTCGCCTTCCTGAGGCGCCAGCGCCGCGCGCTGGTGGAGGTCGCGCGCAAGAAAAAGGAGGCCGTTGAAAAGCTCGACAACTGTCGGCAGCTACTCCGCACGATGCGTCTCGAGCTGATCCGGTTCCGCTCAGGCGGGATCAACGCGCAGCCGTCTGGGCTGACACAGGTCACGCAGCAGGCGCAGAATGTAGTGCGAGAGATGGGCTATCTCTCCGACGCCAACGCCGAGCTCAACGCGCTCTGATACGACAGCGGGTTCCAGAGCCGATCTCTGGAACCCGCGATGGCTACACGCTCGGAGACCTGAAGCGCGAACGGCAGGGAGTTACTTCTTGCCTGATCCTTTGTGGTCCGCCATCCGCGCCTTCATCGCTGCCGCGTTCCTGTCGAAGATCACCTGCTGGTCAGCGGTCAGGATCGCACGAAGCTCGGCGGACTGCGCGGTGTGAAGCTCCGTAATCTTCGCGCGATCGGGAGGCGTGCCGGTCGTCTGGGACGTCTTTCGGATCTCCATCATCTTCGGCGCGTACTTCTCGCGGATCGCCTTGACCTGCGCCTTCTGCGCATCGGTCAGCGTGATTCCCTGAAGAATCATTCCGCCCATTCCACCGCCACGGCGCATCCCACCGCCCTGGCCCTGCTGTGCGGGCTCAGGCTGCCCCTGCGCTCCAGCAACCGATGTCATGACAGTACCGAGAGCAACAGCCAGCGTGACGATGCGAATTGCCTTCATCCTTCTCTCCATTGAGATGTGAGTCGGGTGCCGCGTTAGCGCCCTACTGTTATACGCCAGAGTGGGCAAAAAGGTTGAACAAATGACAATGGCGACTGGTGGATCCGCCCAGGCCGCTAACTCCTTATATACGAAGCAGTTACGCGACAACCCCTAGCGCGCTGCTGAAATTCTGCTATTCTTCCCGCGCCGTCAGCTGCGGATGTGTCCGCCGGCCCTTCCTCGTATCGAGCGCCGATCGTGACCGTACCAAGTGCCGCCGCCGACCTGATTCCTTCGATAACGACCGCCGCTCCGCCCGCCGAGCCACTTTCGTTTCCATTGAGCTGGATCCTCGAGCACGGTTCTGCCCCCCTCAGGTATCGCGCGATGGCCGAAGTTGCGCGGATCACCGATCCTCCGGCGCGGACGCTCGACTGGCTGCCGTACTCGTACCGCCCGGCTATCAAGCTGGCGGTAACGCAATTGAGGGATGGCACCTGGAACCACTCGATTCTCTCTGTGCCCGGCAAGCACAGCGCTGACTTCGCCAACATCGGTACCGTCCCGGCGGTTCGGCGTCTCATCGAGTACGGGTGGAGCCCGGAATCTCCGCCCCTCATTCTCGCCCGCCGTCTCCTCTTCAGGCTGCTGGCTGAAGACAACGATCCGGCGTTTCTCTTCGAGCTCGGAACGAAGACCAGAGATGACGACCTCGTTCGCCGGAGTCGCGGGCTGTTTCGCGAAGCCGCGGCTGCGACGCTCGCTCAGTGCGGGTACGAGAACGACCCCAGGCTCCGCGGCGCCGCGCGCCGTGTTCTCGAGCGAACCGTGGCGTACCTCAACTCTCCACTGGGCGAAAAGCCATGGATGAGAGTGGGCAACGCGCACGTGCTGGCGCCCGAGTCCGCGCCGCCCTCGCTCCACACGCTCACAATGCTCGCGCACATGCCAATCTTCCGGCACGAGCATTTCACCGAAGTCGAGCGCATCTATGACTGGATCACGCAGCCGTTGCCGAGGCAGGAAACGGTGCAGCTTTACGGCAAAAAAATGGTGCCGCAACCGCACCTCGTCATGGGCGATGTGCTCCCCCACCGGAATGCCGTCGAAACGGATGTGCCCTTCGCCCTCATGTGGCTCGAGACGATGGCACGGCTCAACTTCCTCCGCCGCAACGACGGCTGGATGAAGCTGTTCGAGCGCTTCGTCGACGATCGCGACCGCTCGGGCGTCTGGCACCCGCACAAGGGGATGGAGCGGCCGACGACCACGCATCCGTGGGCGTGGTCGACGTTTCCGCTCGACGACGGACCCACCCCCGACTCCAAGTGGACGGACGTGACCTTCCGGGTCGGGCTGATAGGAAAACTTCTCGGCAGGGAAATTGAGTTGATCTGATGTAATGATCAGATCTGGCCGCAAAGGCCGACTCAGTACCGCCGAGATGTTTCCGGCCGGGGATCCAGCCTACCGCGTGTGGTTCGCGCGGCTCCGATCCGGTGTGAGGATTCGCGTCGTCGAGCGCGGAGATCCCGCCGCGCCGGCGGTGGTGCTCGTTCCGGGTTGGGGGTGCTCCGCCTACGCGTACCGACGGAACATGCCCGCGCTCGCCGAAGCCGGTTTCAGGGTCATCGCCGTCGATCTCAAGGGTCACGGTCTCTCCGACAAACCGGTCGATCCCGACGAATACACCGTGGAATCGCTCGTCGACCACCTCCGCGACATCCTCGATGCCCTCGGCCCAGAGCGCCCGGCACTCGCCGGTCACTCCATGGGCGGCTCGCTGCTTTACCATTTCGCGGCGCGCTACCCGGGTAGAGCGACGTGCCTCGCTCTCCTGTCGCCAGTGGGCCTGAGCGGCGTGCCGCCAATGTGGATTTACCATCTGCTTACGCCGCGTTTCGCGAGTGGTCTCCTGAAACGATTCAAGTCGCGTGTCGCCGTGAAAATTGCGCTCGCGCGCGTGTATGGAAAGCGAGGGAGCTTCACCGAACGCGACGTCGACGAGTACTGGGCGCCGATACAGATTCCCGGGTCTCCTCTCGCGCTGAGGGAGCTGCTGCACTCCTACGATTGGCACGCGGCAAAGCATCGGCCGCTGCATCCGGTTCGCATTCCAGCGATCGGCATTTGGGGGAGCCGCGATCATCTCATGCCCGCGGACGGAATGGCCCTGTATCAACGGTTGATTCCGGGGATCGAGCTCCTCGAGATCGCCGATGCCGGCCACGTCGTTCCGGAGGAGACGCCGGACGAAGTGAACGCGGCGTTGATCGCGTTTTTCCGCGAGTACGTGAAGCCGGGTTATATTGCAGACGGATGAGTGTAGACACGATCAAAGCGGAGATCGGCGCAGGGGTTGGGAGTGGGGTGGGGGTGGGGATGGGACTATCCTTTGCCGAGCTCGATCTCGCTCCCGAAGTACTGCATGCGGTTCGCGATGCCGGGTACACGCATCCCACTCCCATACAACAGCAGGCGATTCCCCTGGCGCTGGCGGGCAGAGACCTGATCGGACTCGCGCAGACCGGCACCGGCAAGACCGCGGGCTTCACTCTTCCCATCGTTCAGAATCTCATCAGCGCTCCTCTCACCGACTCCAACGGCGAGCAGCTGCACCGGGTGCGGGTTCTGATCCTCACGCCGACGCGAGAGCTGGCCGCGCAAGTCGAAGAGAGCTTCCGGAAGTACGGGAAATACACCGGCCTGCGTGTGGTCCCCATCTTTGGTGGCGTCGGCATCGAGCCACAGTCGAAGGCTCTACGTAACGGCGTCGATGTGGTGGTGGCGACGCCGGGCCGCCTGCTCGATCACATGGAGAGGCAGAACGTCGTGTTCGACGATCTCGAGGTTCTCGTTCTCGACGAAGCCGATCGCATGCTCGACATGGGCTTCGCGCCGCAGCTCAACCGGATCGTGAGCGAGATTCCCAAGTACCGGCAGACGCTCCTCTTCAGCGCGACGATGCCTCCGGAAGTCGAAGCCCTGGCGAAAAAGTATCTGCGCCAGCCGGTAGTGGTTCAGGTCGGCCGGCGATCCGAGGCGGCAAGCACGGTCACCCACGCGGTGTACCCCGTCCCGCGCGAGCGCAAGAGTACGCTCCTGGTCGAGCTCCTCAAGAAGGCCGAGATGGATTCAGTCCTCATCTTCACCCGCACCAAACATGGTGCGGATCGAGTGGTGCGACATCTCAACGACGGCGGAATCGCGGCGACCGCAATGCACGCCGACAAGTCCCAGGGCGAGCGGACGCGTGCGCTCGAGGATTTCAAGGCGGGAACGATCCGCGTTCTCGTCGCCACCGACATCGCGCAGCGCGGACTCGACGTCTCGGGCATAACGCACGTGATCAACTATGATGTTCCTCAGCAGCCCGAAGACTACGTGCACCGCATCGGGCGTACGGGGCGCGCGGCGGCAACCGGAGATGCCTACACGTTCATGGCTCCCGACGAGATCGCGATGGTGCGCACCATCGAGCGGATGATCGGGCAGCAGATACCGCGCATCTCGATGCCCGGCTACGACTTCGGAACGACGGCCGATTCATTGGCGTCGCCGTCTCCGTCGAGCGAGCCCGAAGCGGTCGGGGTCGCCTCAACTTCCGACATCAATGTCTCAGGCGACCCAGTCGCGACACAAAAACGGTATCGACGAACACGTTCCGTCGCACGACGACGCTGAGATTAGCCGCGCCATAGCCCATGCCCGTTGGGGAGTATGACATCCGCACCCGGGTGGCCGAAAGACGCACGCCGTGAACCTCGCCGATCTCGCGCTTCCGCGCCGTATCCCCACCAGCGACGACATGGATGATTCCCCCGACGGTGTCGATTTCCACCGTCGACTGCGCCGAGCGCGCGATGGCTAGGTGCCGCGCCGCGCTGAAGAGCGACTCGATCTCCACGACGGCTCCACGCACATGAATTCTGTCGAGAAATTGAGCGGCCCGCGGAATGGTTATGGCCGAGAGTATGCTCAGAATGCAGAGCGTGATGGTGAGCTCGATGATGGTGAATGCGCGGCGCATCTGTCCTTCCGCTGAGATACCGGGTTAGATAGCATATGAGTCACCCGCGACCCGCGCCCGAATCACCCGGACGTACACCTACAATTTCCTTCATCGCGTAGCATGAAGACTTTCTCGCTGCCGGCCGCCATCGGTGCTGCGCCCGCCGCCTGCGCCCGCCGCCTGCGCGCAGCCGTCGATGACACCGCGACCCACACCAGGTAAGGCTCAGTGAAGATCAGCATCGAATACTGTACTGTTTGAAACTACGAGCCTCGAGCCGCCAGTCTGGCGGCTGAGATTCGTGCCCGCTTCCCCGACGCGGAGGTCGAGCTGATTCCGTCCAAGGCAGGACGGTTCGAGATCGTGCGCGACGGAAACCCCGTGTACGAGAAATCGAAGACGGGACGCCACGCCGGTCCGGGCGAGGTCGTCTCACTACTGGAGAAGAAATCCTAGACTTATGAGAATTGCGCTGAACACCGGGGGCGGTGATGCGCCGGGACTCAATGCGGTTATTCGTGCCGCGGTCCTCTCGGCCGTGAACCGTGGCTGGGAAGTCCTCGGAGTCAAGAAAGGCTACGCCGGCCTCCTCGGCGAAGACGAAGTCATTCCACTCACCAAGGAAACGGTGCGCGGCATCGCGCACCTGGGCGGGACCATCCTGCGCACCACCAACCGCGGGAATCCCTTCAGCTATCCCGTGTATGCGCCCGACGGAAGCTGCAAAGAGGTGGATCGTTCGCACGAGGTCATCGAAAACGCCCGCAGGCTCGGAATCGACGCGCTCATCTCAATCGGCGGTGACGGATCGCTGATGATCGCCCACCAGCTCTGTCAGCTCGGGATGAAGATAGTATGCGTCCCGAAGACGATCGACAACGACGTGAGCGGCACCATCACGACTTTCGGATTCGATACCGCCGTCAATACCGCGGTCGATGCGATCGACAAGCTGCATACGACCGCCGAGAGTCACGATCGCGTGATCGTGCTCGAGGTGATGGGTCGGCACGCCGGCTTTATCGCGCTGCACAGCGGGCTGGCCGGGACCGCCGACGTGATACTGATTCCGGAGATCCCGTACGACATCAGCAAGGTCTGCGAGAAGATCAGAGCCCGCGACCGCGCGGGAAGACACTTCTCGATTGTCGTAATCGCGGAAGGGGCGTTTCCAAAGGGTGAAGGTCCGGCGATTCGGGGGAAATCGATGCCCGGCCAGCCGACAAGAGTGGGCGGGGTCGCGGAACGGCTCACGGACGAGATCGAGGAGCACACCAAGAAGGAATGCCGCTCCCTCGTGCTGGGACACCTCCAGCGCGGAGGCCAGCCGACTAGCTACGACAGGCTGCTCGCGGTCAGATTTGGAGGCGCCGCGGTTCGCGCCGTGGCGGACGGCAAATGGGACCACATGATAGCGCTCCAGTCGCCTCACATCGTGACGGTGCCGCTGGCGGAGGTTCTCAAGACCCAGAAGCGCGTCGAGCTGGATCACGACACCATACTGACAGCGCGCGCGACAGGTATCTCCTTCGGGGATTGAGATGAGTGGCGGCCGTACCTGGCGGGGGCTGTGTCGAACTTCCGTCCTTCCAGGAGGACAGTCGGCCCGGGAAAGATACTCATCGGCAGCTGTTAAGATATTGTCAGCTAAGGAGTTAAGCAGTTTGGCACGGCCTGGCACCCCTCGTGCAACCCATAGGGCCATGATCCACCGTTTCAGCGTTCTTTCGACCCCTTTCTGGCGTATCTTCGCGCCTGCCGTCGTGGGGCTCATCCTCACGGCAGGTGTCGCGGAGGCGCAGCGCCCGGTTCCGGGAAAGTCGAGAACCACGCAGCCCAGCCAGCCGCGGCGTCAAACGGTCGTGCCCCCGGGCTTCCTACCGCCCGGCGGCATGTGCCGCATCTGGATCGACGACGTTCCGGCTGGCAAGCAGCCGGCGCCAACGGATTGCGCCTCCGCGGTTCGAAACAGACCCGCGAACGGCAAGGTCCTCTTCGGCGACGATCGGTCGAAGGCGAAGAAGGGGAAAACCAACAAGAGCAAGTCGAGCCCGACTGACGGACTCGTCGATCTCATTACGAGGGGGATATCAAGATGAAGGTCTTAGCCATCACACTGGCGCTCGCGGGTATTGCCGCGACCGCGCCGCTCAATGCGCAGGTCATCGCGCGCAATCCGGCCAGCGAGCGAATCGAAAGTCGCACTAATGTGAATGGGTCCTGGTACCCGGCCGGCCGCGACGGCAGCGGCAACACTGTATACGAGCGCCGTACCCGTGACGGGAACGGCAACATCGTGATCCAGCGCGCGCGGCGAAATTCCAACGGAACGATGACGGTCATCAGCACCCGCACCGTCAGGAACGGTGACGATCGCGGCCGCAGGAACTGCGACTACACTCGCTCGACTAACAGCATCGGAGACATCATCTTCGGCCGGACGAACAACACCGTCTGCGACGACGAGTACAACAGGGAAGACGGAGGCTGGTATCAGGTCGGCCGCGGTCGGGACAACAACTCGATCTATGTGCGCCGGACCCGTGATGCCAACGGCAATCTCGTCATCCAGCGAGCCCGTCGTAACTCGAACGGCACCTTCACCATCTTCAGCACCCGGACCGCCCGTGACAGCGACAAGGCGTGGAAGAAGGCACACAAGGCAGAGCACCGCGAAATGAAGAGCACGCTCTCGAAGGAAGAGCGCAAGGATTGGGAAAAGGCCGACAAGCAGGATCACAAGGCCAACAAGCAGGCGGCCAAGGCAGCCAACGGAAAGGGCAAAGGCAAGAACTAACCACGAACGATCGAACGGCCCCGAGGGATCATTCTCTCGGGGCCGTTTCGCATCCGGTGCGATGTATGCACGTTGATGGGCGAATGCAGCGTACCGTAATCGACAGATACCTTCCGCCCGACCATGATGCGTTCGTGGCGGCCGAGCCGCCCACGGGGCGGATCATCGTCATCGCTCCTACCAGGGCCGCCTGCGAGACCATCGAGCTAGCCCTCGGCCTTCGAATCGCGACAGTACTCGAGAAGCAGCACGGCCAGGAGATCCGAACCCTCGCTGCCGCCGGAAAGGGCTTTGGGATAGTCGCCGGCACTGGCACGGGCAAGACGCTCTCCATCCGCCCTATCGCGGAAACGATCCTCGGCACCAGCACACTGAGAGTCGGGGTTGTGAACCGGGAGCGCGAAGCTACTCCCGAGACTCCCACCTGGAACGTCATCGTCGTCACCACCGGTATCGCGCGCCGCTGGTTCCAGGACGGCGACATCCTCGCCACCGACACTCTCGTCGTCGACGAGATCCACCAGACCTCGGCCGAGCTCGAGCTGTGTCTCGCACTCGGAAAGCGCGTGGGATGCCGGTTCATCTGGCTGTCGGCGACCGTCGATCCGACCTTCTACGCGCGCTATCTGAACGCGGCCGCGGTGCTTGAGAGCTCCGCGTTCGATCCGTCCAAAGCCGCGGATGTGAAGATCGTCCGCAAGGATCCGCTCGGCTTTCTCGACGACAGGTTTCTACAGCAGGTGATCAAGGAGCGTCGAGGGGTCGGCATGTTCGTGCCGACACGTAAAGGAGTCGAGCAGGCGGCCGAGCTCGTCGGTGACCGGTTTCCGCGAATCAACACCGCGTTCTATCACGGGGGCGAGCCGATCAGAGTCATCCGGCCGTTTCTCCAGGGAGAGGAAAAGAAGCCGTACTTCCTCGCGATGACGGCGGCCGGACAGAGCGCGCTCAATGTGCACGGTCTCGACACCGTCGTCATCGACGACACGCGCTTCAGCAACATCATCGAGCGGGGCAGGAACGTGCTTACCAAGCTCCATCTGGGCGCGAACGAGATTCTCCAGATGGCGGGGCGCGTGCACGGACGCGTGGCCGGGGGCAGAGTGTTCATCCTCTCCGATCGCGACATCGTGTTCTCGGCGCTTCGCCCGACCGCGCCGGAGTTCCAGCTCGCGGGAGATTCCGAGCGCGTCGCGATGACGTGCGCGGACCTGGGTGTCGCGGTCGATCAGCTCGAGCTCCCCGTTCCTCTCGACCACGTCGCGTACCGGAAGGCGGTCTCGTTGCTCGAGCGCCGCGGCATCATCGAGAACGGCAGGCTCTCGCGGTATGGGAAGGCGGTCGAGGCGATGCCCGTCGACCGTCCGTGGGCGGAGCTGCTCGTGAACGCCGACGATGAGCTGGTGCCGTATCTCGCCGTCATGAGCTCCATCGAATCCCTGCACCGGATGACGCGTGAGGAGCGCGATCTTTCGGGCGTCACCGTCCCCGGCAGCGATCACCTCACGGCGTACAACCTCTATGCTGATGCGTTCTCGCGGTGCGGCTACATCGGAGAAGTGTACGGCCTGCCGCGACATCTGTTCGACGAGTCGATCGAGAAATGGGCGGAACAGCGCGGAGTTCTGGTCAAGGCCATCGAGGATACTGCCCTCGCCACCGCGAGCATCTATCGCGCCCTCGGCATGGAGCTGCCGACCAGAATGGTGAATGCGCGCGATCACATCTACCGGAAGTTCACGGAGCTGCTCGCGCAGTTCATGCCCTTCGATCTCGTCATCGACGAGCATACGGCCGATGGCTCTGAAGCGCGCGTTTCGAAGACGAGTGTGTGTGGAAGCTGGGGACCAATCGCGGGCGACCTGCGGTATTTCGCCGACCGGTCGGGCGTTCCGCGCGCGGCGATCGAAGGCACTCAGGTTCCGATGGAGCTCGTCAGGCGGTACGCGACGCGGAGCCGTCCCGAGCTGATCTACGATCCGCGCCGGAAGCACGATCCGCTCGCGATCAAGCGAAAGCTCGAGTATTTCGGCTTCGAGCTGGACAGCGAGCTCGAGACGATCGGCGAGTTTCCGCCCGAGATGGCGGGCGAGGCGCGTCACGTGCTGGCGGAAGCGTTGGCGCGCGGCGAAGCGAGACACTTCGCGGTGAAAAAGAACAGAGACGTGATCGAGGAGATCCGACAGGCCTACAAGCGCTCTGGTGGCGAGACGGCGAGGCTCGGTCTGCAGGAGCTCACTGCCATGTACGAGGAGCAGCTCTCGGAAGTCAACTCGATGGAGGAGTTCAAGGCCGCGCGTCTGTCGGTGGACCACGAGCGCTTCGTGCCGCGCGAGATTCGGGAGAGCATCGCGCGCCTGCCCGACTATGCCACGGTCAGGGACCGCGAAGTGGAGATCGACTACGACGTCGAGGAAGAGGACGGTGTGCGTCGCGGAGTCGCGCGGCTGCGCATTCCCGAGAAGATCGCCCGCACTCTCACCGAGGCCGAGCTCCCCCGGCTCGACAGGCCGGTTCGGTTCGTGGTGCTGCGCGGGCAGCGTGGCGCTGTGCGCTCGGACACCCTGGAAGATCTTCAGGAGAGGCTGGCGCAGCCGTGGTCACCCGACGAGGTCGAAGAGACGGCCGAGGATCGCGCGATGCTGTCGCACGCCGAGCGCGAGATTCGTCAGATCGCCGGTGAATTCAGGCGCCACCGGAGAGGCGGAGATGATCATGGCCGCGGCAGGAAAAGTGGCCCGCGGAACCGTGGCAGAGGGCGAAACCGCGGGCGCTGATCGCCGCTCGCACTGGCATTGTCTTCCCGCGCTCGTATAATCCGCGCATGTCAGCAGAACACTTCGCCGACCATTTTCGCGAGCACCAGAAAGTCATCGACGACTCGATCCACGCGCTGGAGGAGCCGTCGAACGCCGCCGCGGATGCGCTCATTCAGTGCGTTCGTCGTGGGGGAAAGATTCTCTGCTTCGGCAATGGAGGCAGCGCGACGCAGGCGAGCCACATGGTCGGAGAGCTGCTGGGACGCTACAAGGAGACTCGCCGCGCGCTTCCGGCGGTGTCTCTCGTTGGTGACCCGGGCTCGGTCACCTGCATCAGCAATGATTTCGGCTATGAAGCCCTGTTCGAGCGCCAGGTCGAAGCGCTTGCCGCTCCACGGGACGTAGTGATAGGGCTTACCACGAGCGGCCGCTCGGAAAATGTCCTCCGCGGTCTCAACGCCGCAAAAAAACGTGGCGCCACCACGATCGCGCTATGCGGAGGAGCTGGTCTGGCGCGCACTGATGCCGACCATGTGGTGTGTGTGCCGAGCGACATTACGGCGCACATCCAGGAAGTGCACCTGATGCTGCTTCACGTCTGGTGCGTAGCGATCGATGCCGCGCTCACCGCCGGCGAGGCGTGATCAGACCAGAGTGAGTCTCGGGCGCTCTTCCGGGAAGGCGAGCGCGTCCTCGCGGTAGGAAAGCCAGCCAGTCACGTCATCGGCGACGAGCTCGACCTCGGTGCCGAGCGGAAGCGTGAGATTCGGGATCTCGTGTCCCGCCGGGAAATCCATTAGCACCGGCACCTCGAGATCGGAAAGGAGATCCAGCAGGAAGTCTTCGAACTCGTCCTCTTCCGACCGGTCCAGCGAGAGCTGCCCGAAAACGATCCCGCGCACATCGCGCAGCAGCCCCGCCGCGCGCAAGTGCAGCAGCCGCTCGTCGGCGACCGACATGGGATCGTGCGCCTCCTCGAGGAAGAGAATGGCGTCGCGCGTGTCGATCTCATAGGGAGTGCCGATCGTCTGCTGCACGAGCGAGAGATTGCCTCCCGTGAGGCGGCCGGTCGCTCTGCCCGGTCTCACGGGGCGCGCGATGTCGCGACCCAGCATGAGGTCGGGGCGGGGAGTCGTAAGTGCCGAAAGAAGAGAGAGCATGCTCTGATCCGGCGCGCCCGGGAGGAGATCGTCGACCGTCGGTCCATGGAATACTCTGAGCTGCGCCTGGCGCATCAGCCACAGGTGCAGCGCTGTGACATCGGAGTAGCCCACGAATGCTTTTGGATTGCGGCGGAACACCTCGGGGTCGAGATAGGGGAGGAGTCTCACTGCCCCGTATCCGCCCGTGCAGGAGATCACAGCCTTGATCTCCGGGTCGAGCCAGATCCCCATCAGGTTTTCGGCGCGCCGCTCGTCCTCATGCCGCTGGAAACGGCGGGTGCGCTCGATCTCGGAGTCGAGGACCACCTTGTAGCCGGCACTCTCCAGCGCCATCACTCCGCGATAGAGCCGGACGGGTCCCGGTGCGTAGGAGGGAGCGACGACTCCTATGGTATCGCCCTTCAGGAGCGGTGCCGGCCTGAGGAGCTCCGGTGTCGTGACGACGGAGGGAACGAATTGGGTGGGGATGATCGCCGTGCTTTCCACGAACGCGGTCGGCTCGACGCTGGTGTACGCTCCGAGGGACTCTGTCATCGTCGTTTCTCGAAGCGCATTATCGGAGGGCCACTGCTAGATTCAAGGTATGTCTGACACGTCGGTGAAAACGCCCGGACCGGCGGGGGCGGCGGGGGGCGGCACTGCTCAACCTGCTATAGGAAATATGCAGGCCAGCCCGCCCTCCGGCACCTACTTTCGGAAGGGCTTCGGGCTGAAATCCGAAATCCAGTCCGAACTGGCCTCGGATTACACGGGCCATCTGGTAGACATGCTCCAGGCCCGGGAGTATACCCTGAGGGCCGGGGAAGTAACCATCCGTTTAGCAAAGGAGTTCGGCTTTTGTTATGGGGTGGAAAGGGCGGTCGAGTACGCGTATCAGGCCAGGAAGAAGTTCCCCGATCGTACCATATACCTCGCCGGCGAGATCATCCATAACCCGCACGTGAACTCAAAGCTCCAGGCGATGGGGATCACATTCCTCATGCCGAAGGACGGCCGCATCGACTTCGGCGTGGTGAAGTCGGAGGACGTGGTCATCCTTCCCGCCTTCGGCGTGACCATCCGGGACTTCGAGATCCTGCGCCAGATCGGCTGCGTGATGGTGGACACGACCTGCGGCTCGGTGCTCAACGTCTGGAAGCGGGTCGAAAGCTACGCGCGCGACGGCTTCACATCGCTCATCCACGGCAAGTACTACCACGAGGAGACGCGGGCGACGGCGTCGCAGGCGGAGAAGTACGAGGGCGGCCACTACTTCATCGTCCGCAACATCGAAGAGGCGCAGGTGGTCTGCGATTTCATCGAAGGACGTGTGAGCGCCGAAACGCTGATGGATCGCTTCGCGCACGCCGCATCGCCCAACTTCCACCCAGCGCGCGACCTGCTCCGTATCGGTGTCGCGAACCAGACCACTATGCTCGCCCGCGAGTCTCTCGCGATCGGCGAGCTGGTGGGTCGCTCGATGGCACGCGCCCGCGGCGAGGATTACGCCAGCGAGAACTTCCGGACATTCGACACGATCTGCAGCGCGACGCAGGAGCGGCAGGACGCGGTTGTAGAGCTCCTCAGGGAGCCCCTGGATGTGATGGTCGTCATCGGCGGATACAACTCGAGCAACACCATCTCACTTGCGGCTCTCTGCTCTGAAAGTGTGCGAACCTTTCACGTCGAGGATGCCGACGACATCGACCCCGATTCGGGCGCGATCCGGCACCGTCCGCTGGGCGCCAAGGCGGAGATCGAGGTCCAGGGCTGGCTTCCGGAAACCGGCCCCCTGCGCGTCGGAGTTACCGCGGGCGCCAGCACCCCCAACAACAAGATCGGCGAGGCCATTGGCCGGATTTTCACTACCAGGGGAATAGACCCAGGATCGATCCGGTAAAGACCAAAAGGGTTGTACCAGAACGGTCAAAGTGGTCGTCTTTCTATTGGAAGGTTGAGGTACAAGTTGTACCTTTTCCAGCGTCCGAAACTGCAGTTTCGGGGTACCGTAGTGGTACGCAAGGCGACCGTAAACCCGTGGAGGTCGAATGGACGTGTATGGTTCGGATTCCGCCCCTGACGAAGAGGCGGGTGGTGCCGATGGGACCGATACCGCGCCCGACGTGGGGAGCTGGTTCCAGCGTGGCTCCAGCAGCGAGGCCGCGCTGAACGACCGGGGAGTAGCAGTTCCGGTCAACGACATGCTCGACCGCGTGCGCGAAGCGGATGCTCTCACCTTCCAGAACGAGGAGGGGGAAGAGTAATCCTGTCTTCGTCAGTGAAAAAAAAGGCTACCCGACCGGGTAGCCTTTTTTGTTTGATGCGTTCTCGGCGCGAGTAGATTCTCCGGCATGGACGCGCACACGTTCCTCCAGGATCTCGCCGTCGTTCTTTGCGTAGCCGCCGTCGCGACGGTCGTCTTCCAGCGTCTCCGGCAGCCGGTGGTATTCGGCTACCTCCTCGCCGGAATGATCATCGGCCCGCACATCCCCATTCCGCTCGTCGCCGATCCAGCGACCGTGCGCGCGCTGTCCGAGCTGGGCGTCATTCTCCTCATGTTCTCACTCGGACTCGAGTTCAGCTTCCGCAAGCTCGTCCAGGTGAGTCAGAAAGCCGGAGCCGTGGCGGTCTTCGAGTGCAGCATCATGATCTCGGTCGGATATCTCGCCGGTCAGCTGCTTGGCTTCACGCGGATGGAGAGCATATTCGCGGGCGCGCTGATCGGAATCTCCAGCACCACCATCATCGTGAAGGCGTTCCAGGAGCAGAAGGTGAAGGGACGAGTCGCGGAGCTGGTATTCGGGATACTCATCATCGAGGATCTCATCGCGATCTTTCTGCTCGCGATTCTCACCACCATCTCCCGGTCGGGCGCGATATCCCCCACGGACCTGGGGGTGACGGCGGTTCGTCTCGCGGTGTTCCTCGCCGGGCTGATCGGTGTCGGGCTCCTCGTCGTTCCCCGCACCATTAGGCTGGTTCAGCGCCTCGGACAACCCGAGACGACGCTCATCGCGAGCATCGGCATCTGTTTCGCCGCCGCGCTGCTCGCTCTCTCTTTCGGATACTCGGTCGCACTTGGCGCTTTCATCGCGGGCTCGCTGGTCGCGGAATCAGGTCACGAGCTCGAGATCGAGGAGCTCGTGCGTCCGGTGCGGGATGTGTTCGCCGCGATCTTCTTCGTGTCGGTCGGGATGATCTTCGATCCGGCCACAGTCGTCGAGAATTGGCGAGCCGTTCTGACGCTGACTCTGGCGGTGATTCTGGGCAAGACGCTGGCCGTGACTACGGGAGCCTTTCTCGCCGGCCATGGGCGGCGTACTTCGATGAGAGCGGGGATGAGCGTAGCGCAAATCGGCGAGTTCTCCTTCATCATTGCCGCGGTAGGAGTCACCTCGGGAGTGATTGGCAGCTTCATGTACCCGGTAGCCATCGCCGTGTCGGCGATCACGATACTGACTACGCCGCTCCTGATCCGCCTCTCCAATCGAGCCGCGGAATCGATCGACCACTGGCTGCCGGAGCCGATTCAAACCATCGCCGCGCTTTATGCCTCGTGGATCGAAAGGGTGCGCAGCGCGCCGCGCGCGGCGACCGGTCGTTCCGCCACGCACCGGGTGATCCGCATCATACTTCTCGACGCGGTACTTCTGATCGCCGTGGTGATCGGCGCAAATCTCGAGATCAATCGAGTGACTGCGGTGGTCGGAGAGATCACCGGCCTTTCGCCCTCTCGGGTGCGATTGCTGGTTGCCCTGGCGGGAGGTGTGATCATCGTGCCCCTCATGTATGGCCTCATCACGAGCGCGCGGGCGCTGGGAAGGATTCTCGCGAGCCGAGCATTTCCGGAGGCGCAACCGGGAAAGGTCGATCCCGCGGATGCTCCACGGCGGGCGCTGGTGATCGTGGTTCAGATCGCGGTCGTAATCGCCGTTGGAGTTCCGGTTGTCGCGATCACGCAGCCATTTCTTCCTCCTCACCAGGGTGCCGTCGTGTTCGCGGTGCTGACACTGATCCTCTTTCTCGCGCTCTGGCGAAACGCGTCGAATCTCCAGGGCCATGCCCGAGCGGGTGCGCAGATCATCGCGTCAGCTCTCGCGCAGCAGATGGCATCAACGGACGGAACGTCCGACGCTGACACCAGCAGGCTAAAGGTCGCGAACACAATGGTTCCCGGGCTGGGAGAGCCGGTGGCTATCCGCGTCGCACCGGAAAGCCTCGCTGCCGGCCGCAGTCTGGCGTCGCTCAATTTGCGCGGCGCCACGGGAGCGACCGTGTTGGCGATCCGTCGCGGCGAGGAGCAAATTCCCTACCCACTCGGCCGCGAAGTCATCTACGCCGGCGATCTTCTCGCGATAGCGGGTGCGCGGGATGCATTGGCGGTAGCGCGAGGGGTGCTGGCTCCGAACCTACCGCGTGGAACAGACGGATCGGACAGCGCCGAAATCGAGGCCGACATTCAGACACTCAATGACGTGTTACGAATGAGACGGGTTTAGCACTCAGGCAAACACTTATAGCTACCGGTGACGATGCGCATTCATCTCCTGTTCAAGCCGAAAGCCGCGAGCCGCCGCTGAGCCTCGTTTTTCAGCGCGCCGTTCTCATCCTGTGTGTTCTGGCGCCGCCGGCGTGCGGCGCCTTCCGTTCACCGGGCGCGGGAGACCAGGTCCGTGTGCTCGTCTACAACATCCACGCGGGGAAGGACGCAAAGGGAATCGATAACCTCGTCACGGTAGCGGAGATAATCCGGGCGACCAGGGCCGACATTGCTCTGCTTCAGGAGGTCGATCGTGGGACGACGCGCTCGGGAAAGGTGGACCAGCCGCGTGTCCTTTCCTCTCTCACCGGATTCCATTCGGCGTTCGGAATGACCCTGGATTACCAGGGTGGCGACTATGGGATCGCCGTTCTCTCGCGGTGGCCGATAAGCTCCGACACCCTCTTCGGTCTTCCGGTCGATCCGCCGCAGGAGCGTGCCGGCGGATCGCGTGAGCCGCGCGGCGCATTGCATGCCGTAATTGAAATACCGGGCGCGGCGCTCGCCGTTATCAGTACCCACATCGATGCATCACGCGAGGACTTCTATCGCAAGCAGGAGATGGCGACACTCCTCCAGCTGGCGACTCGCTCGATCGGCGAGCTCCGCAGATCGACGCTAGTGGGTGGCGACCTAAATGCGGAGCCCGGAAGCACGGTCATCGAGATGTTGCGCGCGAGTCCGCTCCGCGATGCGTGGGCGGAATGCGGGCAGGGATCGGGTCTCAGCTATCCCGCCGACCGGCCGGTCAAGAGAATCGACTATCTTCTCCTGCCGGTATACTGGAAGTGCGTGAGCGGACGCGTCCTCGAGACCGACGCGTCGGATCACCGCCCGGTCCTCTTCGTCATCGAGCGCGTCAGGTAATGCGGGAGAACTTGCGTCAAGCGCATCGGCTGGTTATGCCGCCACCGACTTGGTGCGCACCGTGAGGCGCACTTCGGCCCCGACCTTACCCAGGAACTTGATGAGCATATCGACGCTGAATCGATCGATCCTTCCGCGGACGAGGTCACTGACGCGGGGCTGTGATACGTCAAGCAGCTGCGCCGTCTCCCGCTGCGTTGCCCCGAGCGCGGTCAGCCGCTTCCGAAGCTGAATCATCAAGTCCGACCGGAGCTGGAGGTTCGCGGCCGCGTCGGGCGCAAACCCCAGGTCTTTGAACACGTTGCCGCTTCCGCGGCGAATATTGATCCCCATGCTTGTCTCCCTCAGTCCGAGTGCCGCCAGTTCATCAGAAGCCGGTAGCGTTTGGCCCCGACCTCTACGTCCAACCGTGCCGTCTGCCGCGTCTTCTTCTCAAATGCGTGTAGCACGTAGATGCCTTCCGCAAATTTCGCGACGTAGAAAACGCGGAACGCACCCTCTATGCGAATTCGGAGTTCGTACGCCCCTGCGCCGATAGCGGGCATCGGCTTGAAGTCCGTAGGATCAAGGCCCTGCTGCAGCTGATCGAGTTCGTGGCCCGCACGGCTCCGCGCTTTCGCCGGGAAGGCGCGCAGGTCGCCGCGCGCAGAGCCTACCCAGAGCAGGGCCTTTCGAGACACCCCATCAATATATATCTAGATATATGTCCCCCACCAGCCCCGTGAGGGCATGACGCCCTAGCATTACCTGCAAGGGTAGTTATGAAGGCGGGCGGCGAGCGCCCGACGTCAATAGCGACCTTTTGGTAACATCATCTGCCATGACCAGAGAGGATTGGCATCTTATTCTCCTAGCGGTCCACAAGCTGACCAGCGCCAACAATTGGCGAACACGAAAATGATTCCAGCGAGGTAAAGTATCATGAAGATGGTGGCGCCGATAACAATAGAACGCTGTTCCTTTGTCTCCTTAACTTCTGCTTCGAGCTGACGACGAGCTTACTTGCATGCTTCGGATCGAGGCCATCGATCGTCGGTGCGGCAATCGTTCTGGGGTCGGTCGATTCTTCGCCAGTCTTGTCGACGGGCGCGGACGACCCTCTCGCTGATTGATTCTCCAATGCAGGCCCAGCGGGGGTGGCGCCAGCAGGCCGACCGCGCATGCTGACGAAGTCAACACCCAGCACGGAACTCCGCTCGAGAAGCCACTCCACTATGGGTCTGAGATCTTCCTCAAAAAGCATGAGTCGGCCCTTCGGCGCATCCGTGCTACTGAGCACTTCCGAGCCGTGTTCATGGGGGTTCTGCTGTTCGATCCAGAGCTCCGGTTTCGGCACCGGCTCCATAAACAGCACGGCCCCGCCGCCAAATTGTCTCATGGGCGGCCACTCGTCAGCCATATATGACCCGCGAAGCCAGTGGGCGACCCAATGAAGGTCTGTCGTCCGCACCTCGATAGCGTTGCCCGCGAGATGCCCATCGGGACTGGTTTGTTCGATGCGTGCCACTGCGTGACCGGCGCCCGTCAAGCGCATGTGCCACGTCCAGCCGCGAGACAGCCCTAGGGTCCACCCGTCCGCTGACTTTCCGTTAGGAGTCATTCGCAATCCTCTCGCTGACGTCGGCCGCGCTCTGGATTGTCAGTCGGTGTAGGTCAACTAGCTCGCTCTCCGTGAGCCCATCAGTGTAGCCGCCAGCGAGAACGAATGCGATCGGAACTCGATGCGCGACGCACCAGTCGAACACCAATCGCTCACGCTCCGCGAGCATCTCCGTCGTGACTCCGGGCAATCCACCTATCGCGCAGCGCTCGTGCGGGTCCATGCCGGCGTTATAAAGACAGAGCGAAGGCGGATGGGCCGCGCGCGCAGCAAGACGGCGCTCAATCATCGGCAAGTACTCGCCTGGTCGGTGAACAATGTCGAGCGTGCTGCCTGGTGCCGGCTCGTACCAATCATAGGAGGAAACCGAGACATCTGTCTGTACGATGCGCGAATCGCCGGCTATGAGCGAGTATGTGCCGCCGCCGCAGTGCGCGTCGAGATCGAGGATCATCACACTGCGCGCGCCTTCCCTGAGAGCGGCGCGCGCGGCGAGCGCGAGGCCATTGAACGTGCAGAACCCGTCACCGCGCTCACGCTTGGCGTGGTGCAGACCGCCGGATAGCGAGCCCGCGACATCCATCGAAAGTGCAGCGCACGCCGCCGAAACCAGCCCCCCAGTTGATGCCACGACCGAAGTCCAGAGACCGGTGTCCCATTCAAAGCCTTGCGATTCCGCCAAGTCACGTGGTTGTCCGACGCGGACCGCTTCGACGTATTCGCCAGCGTGTACAGTCGCGATCTCTTGGGCGCTCAGCGGTACCGGTGCCGTAAGCTCAACACCGACTATTGGACGTTCCCGCAATGAGTCAGCGATCCACCCGGACTTACGCGTCGTCGGCCACGCATACGCAGCACGGACGTAATCGGCGCTGAAAAAGACTCGCAAGGTGCCACCCCATACTCTGAGTGATGCAGGGCTGAAAAGGAGATAATCCACCGTCACGGCGGAAGCTGGGCGGGTTCTTCTTAACCCACGTCAGACTGCTGTGCGTTGCGCGCAGGTTGCCCGTTCATAGCCCATGGCTGGCCGAATGCCATGCATTTCGCGCGCTCTCTTGGCAGCCGTGGCAGTACCGGATGCGGTCTGACCGTTGCCAACGGACAACCTCGTGATGGTACGTGACGCCGCTCGCAAAGCCTTGACCACAGTTCTGACAACTCCATGGTTTTCGCGCTACAGCGCTTGCCGTGGCAGCAGCGACACGCTGCAGGTGCGCTCTACCAAGGGCGGCGATGCACGCCTCGTCGGCGACGCGCCGCAGATCTTCATTTCTTGCTGCCTCCCCCATTACTCTCCGCACCAACGATCGTAATCCCGCAATCGCCAACGGAAAGCCGACCGTCCATGCCAGGAACGCGGCCTGTTCCTGGCCAGTGTTCTTGCTGTCCCAGCCGTGAATGCAATTGCCGTGCGTGCATACGTCCCTGACTGCTTGGTTAAGCGTGAAGCAGGGCTGCCTTCCTTCACCCTGCGGCGCTTGTTGCTGTCGAGTAGAGCTTCATAGTTCCTCCTCGAAAGAAAAAGACCGCCCTCTTCAGGCGGTCTTCTTCACTCACACTCTGCCCTACTCGCCCGCGGCTTTCCTCCGCCGCGGCGCGCGCGTCTTTGCAACTCCCGTCTTCACCGTTGCCTTCTTTCTCC
>CAYMKQ010000009.1:0-27930 GCA_964391175.1 uncultured Gemmatimonadaceae bacterium
GTTCGACATCGTCGAAGGTCAGAAGGGTCCGGCAGCCGAGAACGTGACGAAGGCGCCGTAAGCCACGTCGCGTGACTGGCAGAATCTGGCGGGGCGTCTCAGTCGAGGCGCCCCGTTTTGTCGATGGGTGGCCGGCCCCGCTTGGGCGCGGGTGCAACCTCTACAGCGTGGGCAAGGCGGGAGAGAAGCTCAGCTTGAAGCGATGACAGGTCGACTTCGACGCGGATGCCCTTCGGTGACGTGTAGTGTCCGTGAGCTTGCCCGAGCGTGATCGCGAGACTGAGGGCGCGCTCGGTCGGGATGTCCAGATCCTGGATGATGAGGATAGTGAGCGAGAGGCTGACGAGTGCTTCGACGCTTACCCTACGGGCAATGCCCTGTCTCGCTTGCGTGACACCGGGCACTGTGTGATGGGACAGGACGTTGTCGAGCCACTTGAATGGTACATCCAATGTAAGTGCAGCAGTCCCAGCAGTATACGCGCGAGCCATTTATAATCCTATTAACTAAGGATAATAAATAGCAAGTACCTTTTATACGCGTCGGTCCCGCCGCGCTACATTGCGTTCACACAAACCTGTCGTCGCCTCAACTTCGGATAGATCAATGAAATACAAACTTCGGCTCTTGATTCCCCTGGTGCTGGCTTCGCTCGCCGTGGCCCAAACCGGGGGTGCGCAGAAGAGCTACGCGGTGGGGATCGCCGGAGGTGCGTCCATTCCGACCGGCAAGTTCAGCGACAACCAGTCGACGGGCTACAGCGGGACCCTCTTCATCGCGGTCGGAGTTCCAGAGCTCCCGATAGGGGTACGTTTCGACGGCATCTACAACCGGTTTTCAGGCAAAGTCGTGGCGCAGGCAGGTGTCGGTACGGCTCGGAGCCCGGATGTGCGCGTGATGGGCATCCTGGGGAATTTGATATATACCTTCCCCGGAACAACGGCAAAACCGTACTTCGTCGCCGGTGGCGGGCTATACAACGTGAAGGCCGAAATCTCCGGCGCGAAGGCAGAAAATGATTTTGGTTTCGATGCCGGCGTCGGGGCCACGTTCGGTATCGGAGGCCTGGCGACGTTTCTCGAATCGAGATATCACAGCATCTCGCGGAACGCGGCGAAGGGTGGCAACATCCAGTTCGTCCCGATCACCTTCGGCTTCATGTTCTAGTAACTGTATAAGAAAAAAGAGAGGCACACTATGGTGCGCCTTTCTTCTTTCGTTTCGCTGATCAGATAGCGCGCAGCACCAGCTCGTTTCCTCGAGCTGCTTCTGTCGCTGGCCACAACGCCGCACGCGCCGAGCGAAGCTGAGCGCTCACCGCCGTGGGACCTGTGCCACCGGGGACATCGCGCCGAGCAACCGAGCGACCGGGCTCGAGCCAGTCGAGCACGTCGTCGCCGAACAGAGGATTCGCCGCAGTGAAGGACGCGAGTGGAAGAGTATCGAGCTCACAGCCCTCATGCTCGCTCTCGCGAATGAGAGTTCCGACAGCGGAATGGGCTTCACGGAAGGTGGCTCCCTTCTCAACCAGGTAATCGGCGAGATCCGTCGCCATCATTGTGCTCGATAGCGCGCCGCGCATTCTCTTCGCGTTGAAACGGATCTCCTGGAGCGCGCCCGCCACCGCGGGAAGGACGAGCAGGATGGTGTCGACCGCATCGAACAGCGCGCGCTTGTCGTCCTGCAAGTCCTTGTTGTACCCGCTCGGCAAACCCTTGAGCGTGGCGAGCAGCGCAGTGAGGTCTCCGATCGCGCGCGCTCCTGATCCGCGTGCCAGCTCGAGAGCGTCCGGATTGCGTTTCTGCGGCATCATGCTCGAGCCGGTGGTGAACGCTTCTCCGAACTGTACGAACCCGAACTCGCTCGATCCGTAGATGATGAGATCTTCCGCCAGCCGCGAGAGGTGTGTCGCCATCATTGCCACCGTGAACAACAGCTCGGCGACGAAATCCCTGTCCCCGACGGCATCGATGCTGTTCTGCGACACCGAGCTGAAGCCGAGACTGCCCTGGAGAAGAACGCGGGAGATGGGAAATGCGCAGCCGGCTACGGCGCCAGAGCCAAGTGGAAGCACAGCGGCAGCCCCGGAAGCAGAAGCGACGCGCGCGCGGTCGCGCTCGAGAGGCCAGAAGTGCGAGAGCATCCAGTGCGCGCCGGAAACCGGTTGCGCGCGCTGAAGATGCGTATATGCGGGCATCAGCGTGCCTTCAAGCGTGGCCGCGTGATCCACCATGACCTGCTGTAGCGTGCGCACGGCCGTGTCGATCCTGGTGCAGGCATCCATCGACCAGAGGCGAGTAGCAGTGGCAACCTGATCGTTGCGGCTTCTTCCGGTATGAAGCTTCGACGCGACGTCGCCAACCTCGTCGTGCAGCATACGGTCGATCATCGTATGCACGTCTTCGTCGGAGGGCAGGGGGAGCGCTCCGGCGGCCAGCTTCTCGCCAACGGCGGCTAAACCCAGCTCAATCCTCTTGCTCTCCTCGAGCGTCACTACGCCAGCGCCCCAGAGGGCAACGGCCCAGGCCTGAGATAGATTGATATCGAACGGCCAGAGCCGGTAATCGGTGCCGATCGAGCGGTTGAGGGCCTCCAGCGCAGCGGCGGTCGGGATCGAAAATCTCCCACCCCAAAGCTTGTGCGAAGTGTGATCGGACACGTTAGGGTTTCGTGCCGTCAGGCGATGGCGAGGGATGCCGGCTCAGCGGGTTCTGCCGCCGGCTCGCTCGCTTCGCGTGCCGCGGCCATCTCCTGATCGCGAAGCGCGCGGACTCTCGCCGACAGCCCGTAGAGGCGGATGAATCCAGCGGCGTCGCTCTGCTGGTAAACGTCGTCCTCGCCAAAGGTCACGAAGCGCTCGTCATAGAGCGCATACTCGCTCTCGCGTCCCACGACCGACGCCGTTCCCTTGTATAAGCGAAGTGTGACCGATCCCGTGACACGCTCCTGGGTGACGTCGACGAACGCATCGTACGCCTCGCGCTCGGTGGTCCACCAGCGGCCTTCGTAGACCAGATCGGCATAACGCGGCGCGATGAGATCCTTCGCGGCGAGCGTTCTCCGGTCGAGCACGAGTTGCTCGAGCTCGCTGTGCGCGGAGTAGAGCAGGGTACCGCCCGGAGTTTCGTACACGCCGCGCGATTTCATGCCGACGAGGCGATCCTCGACCAGGTCGACGCGTCCGACACCATGGCGTCCCCCGATCGTGTTCAGCGCAACGACGAGATCCACCGCGTCGAGTTCGGCGCCGTTGACGCCGACCGGTGTTCCCGCGCGGAATGAGATTGTAACCTCTTCGGGCTGATCCGGCGCTTCCTCGGGGGAAGTAGTCAGCATGAACAGGTCTGCGGGGGGAGGGGAAGCCGGGTGTTCCAGCACTCCACCTTCATGGGAGATGTGCCATATGTTACGGTCGCGCGAGTAGATCTTCTCCCTCGTCGCGGCAATCGGAATCTTGCGGGATTCGGCGTACGCGATCGCATCCTCCCGACTGCGGATATCCCACTCCCGCCAGGGAGCGATGACGGGGAGGTCAGGGGCGAACGCGGCGTAGGTCAGCTCGAAGCGGACCTGGTCGTTTCCCTTGCCGGTGCAACCGTGGGCGAGAGCATCCGCGCCCACCCGACGCGCCACCTCCACCTGCCGGCGGGCGATGAGAGGGCGCCCCATGGATGTTCCCAGCAGGTATTTGCGACCATAGATGGCGCCGGCGCGCAGCGTGGGCCAGACGAAGCTCTGGACGAATTCCTGGCGCAGGTCCTCGACATAGCACTCGTCAGCGCCGGATGCGATCGCCTTGGCGCGAACGCCTTTCAGCTCGTCACCCTGGCCGATATCCGCGGCGACGCAGATGATGCGCGCGCCGTAGCGCTCCTTGAGCCAGGGTACGATGATCGATGTATCGAGCCCGCCGGAGTAGGCGAGGGCAATTGTGCGAATCACGGGCGCCTCAATAACTATTCAGAATTACTGAATATTTAATCTGTCAACCCCGCGCCGTCAATACTCGGGTCAGGGCTCCCCGGCCATGGACCGGATCCGGCGCATGACCCGTTCCCGTGCCGCCGCCGACCGGCAGATGATGAGGATCGTGTCGTCGCCCCCAACAGTGCCGAGGATGTCGGACCAGCCCTCGCCATCGAGGGCGGAGGCAATCGGCTGCGCGCCGCCGGGGACTGTGCGGAGTACCAGCATCTCGCTCACGCCGTCGACGCGCAGAAAGAGCTGGGGAAGAAGCGTGTCGAGGGCGGCCCGACTCTCCTCGATGCTTCCGTCGGTAATGGCGTATCTCGCCCCCTCCGGCGTCGGGACTCGCGCCAGGCGGAGCTCGCGGAGATCGCGGGAAAGCGTGGCCTGCGTCACATCCCACCCGCGCTGGAGGAGGAGCTTGCGGAGATCCTCCTGACTGCTCACGAAGCGAGAGTCAACGATCTCGAGAATGGTGTCGTGCCGTTCACGCTTGTTGGCCATAGGATTCCAGACGGAGTTTAGCACCGGAAGGCTCGTTCCGCGAGCAGCCTCAACGGATCATTGACGCACGGGGTGTGTAATGTTATGCATTCCCTATGTATAAAGTTCCGGTTGGAGTGCTTGGTGCCAGCGGCTACGCGGGCCGGGAGCTGTGCGGATTGATCTCGCGGCACCCAGGTCTCGAGCTCGCTTTCGCATCGGCCAATGAGCAGCGCGGGCAGCGCGCGCGAATCGGAGCTACAGAGGTGACCTATGTCGCGACGGAAGACGCGCCCCTGAGCCGGGCCGAGATCGTCTTCACCGCGCTCCCGCATGGAGCAGCCGCGACGTGGGTGGGAAACGCCCGGGCGACGGGAGCGAGAGTCGTGGACCTCTCTTCGGACTTCAGGCCGGGCACGAGCGGAACGACGGCGCCTTACGGGCTCACCGAGCTAATGCGCGACAAGATCCCCGGCTCCGACATCGTCGCCAATCCAGGCTGCTATCCCACCGCGATTCTCATAGCCATTGCTCCGCTCCTCAGGGCCCGCTGGGTGGTACCGGGCGCTACCATCAATGTCTCCGCCGCAAGCGGGGTCACGGGCGCCGGTTATACGGCACGTCCCGATCTGCTCTTCGCCGAAGTCGCGGAGGATTTTCGCGCGTACGCCGTCGGCAACGAGCACCGACACCTCGCGGAGATGCGGGCGGTAACGGCAGAGCTGGGCGGAAGGAGCAACGATATCCTCTTCACGCCTCATCTTCTTCCTGTCGCGCGCGGAATCCTCGCGACGATCACTGTTCCGGTAGAGCATGATGCGGGCGACCCCGCAGCCTTGTGGCGTGACTGCTACCTGGGAGAGCCGTTCATAGAGATCGTTGATCAACCTCCATCGCTGCGCGACGTGGTGCGGCGAAATGTCGTGCGCATAAGCGTGACGAAAGCCGCGAACGTCAGGCAGCCTACGCTCGTCGTCATCGCGGCGATCGACAATCTCATCAAGGGTGCCGCTGGGCAGGCTCTCCAGAACGCCAACATTCTTCTGGGGCTCAGCGAACAGGCGGGGCTACCGGCGTGATTCGGGTCGCGAAGATCGGCGGACGCGCTCAGGCCGATCCCCGCGTTCCGGGGACGATTCGCCAGGCGTGGGAAGCATCCCCAAATGGGTTGTGCATCGTGCACGGGGGAGGAGACGAGGTTACCGCGATGCAGCGCGTGCTGGGAAGGAAAGCGGTGTTCGTCGGCGGAAGACGCGTGACGTCGGAAGACGATCTCGAGCTTCTGAGGATGGTGCTGTCGGGATTGGTCAACAAACGACTCGTGAACACGCTCGTCAGTCAGGGCATTCCGGCGGTCGGCGTGTCGGGTGAGGACAACGCATTGATCGGCGCGGAGATGATCGACGCCACCTCGCTGGGATTTGCGGGTCGTCCAATTCGCATCAATTCGGCGCTGCTCAGCACGCTTCTGGGCGAGGGATATCTGCCGGTCATCTCACCGGTGGCGTATGACGTCTCCAGTGACAATGGCGGAGCTCTCAACGTGAATGGTGACGATGCGGCCGCGGCTATCGCGATCTCACTGAAGGCCGACGAGCTGCTTCTCATCGCGGACGTAGAAGGCGTGCGCAACGAGGGCGGCGGCATCATTTCCAATCTCGACGTCGAATACGCACGTGAGCTGATCGGGCAGGGAATCGCCGGTGGAGGAATGGCCGCCAAGCTGGAGTCAGCTCAGCACGCACTCATGGCGGGCGTCGAGCGCGTGCGAATCTCGGATCTCGCCGGTCTCATCGACGCCGAGCGGGGCACTTTCATTACTCAAGCCGAAGGCGTGGTCTCATGAGCGCTGTGACATTACCGATCGAGGAGGAAATCCTTCAGATCCCGACGCCAGCCCCGTCCTCCATTCTCGGGACGTACAAGCAGGCGCCAATGAAGCTGGTAAGAGGTGAAGGTGTCGAGCTGATCGATGCCGAAGGCAGGCGCTACCTGGACTTCGCCAGCGGGATCGCGGTGAATGCTCTCGGATACGGGGACCCCGGAATAGCGTCCGCAATAAGGGGTGCGCTCACGGCCGGACTCATCCACACATCGAATCTCTATCGCACATCGGCGGGCGAGCGGCTGGCGTCGATGCTGGTCGAGCGCTCGTTCGCGTCGAAGGTGTTTTTCTGCAACTCCGGCGCGGAGGCAAACGAGGGAGCGTTCAAGTTCGCGAGACGCTGGGCCAGGCAGACGACAGGTGCGTCCAAGGTGGAGATAGTCGCTCTGCGCGGCGGCTTTCACGGTAGACTGTTCGCGTCTCTCGCGGCGACGGATCGTCCATCGTATCGCGCGCCATTCCGCCCGCTTGCTGGAGGTGTCTCGATCTGCGAGCGTGATCTTGGCGAGCTGGATGCCGCGCTCGACGAAGAAACAGTGGCGGCAGTGATCGCGGAGCCCGTGCAAGGCGAAGGAGGAGTGCGGGTTCTCGATCGGCAGTTCCTGCGCGGGCTTCGCGAGCTGACCGCGAAGCGCGGGATCGCGCTCGTCTTCGACGAGATCCAGTGCGGGCTGGGGCGCACGGGAAATCTCTTCGCCTACGAGACCTTCGGAGTCGTGCCGGACATGGTCACGCTGGCCAAGCCACTTGCGGGTGGTCTGCCAATGGGCGCGGTTCTGGTTTCTGAAGAGATCGCGGCCACCATCCAGGCCGGCGATCATGGTACCACCTTCGGAGGTGGGCCGCTTGTAGCAGCGGTCGCCGAATACATTGTGGAGCGCCTCTCCGATCCCTCCCTTTTGAGAGCGGTCCGCGAGAACGGCGCATGGCTCGGCGAGCAGCTCGGCACAATCGCCCGGCGCTCGGGAAAAGTCCGTGCCGTCCGCGGAATGGGATACCTGTGGGGACTCGATGTCGTCGACCCGGCCAACGACATTGTCAAACGGGGATGGGAAGAGGGCCTTCTCACGCTGACCGCAGGTGAGCACACGCTGCGGCTGCTTCCTCCGCTGGTGATGGATCGCGACGAGCTCGCTCGCGGACTCTCGATTCTCGAGAAGATCATCTCCCGATAAGCGGAACGAAGTCGCCATTTCGAGTGGTGCCGGTTAACATACCGGAGACCTCTCCGAAGGCTGCATGTTACCGCCCCGAACCCCGTTCCGTCGACTCCTCGTCATCCTGATTGCAGCGACAGCGTGCGCACCGGCCACGACCAGCGTAGGTGTGACCGCCAATACGTACGCGACACCCGACACGATCGAGGCAAGGCGGTTATTCGAGGAGAATATCGACGCGATCCACAGGCGCGACCGCGTGCGGTATCTCGCGACCTATCTTCAGACGAGTACGCTCGCGCGCACCGGACCCGGCGGGCTGGAGCTTGGCTACGACAACTGGAGCGCGCGCCGCGACGGCAGCTGGCCGGACACTCTTGTCGCCAGAAATCTTCGCGTGGTCCCGATCGCTCCCGGCGTCGTCTACGGGACGTACTGTTACGAGGTGACGCAGAAGGACACCACGTCGAGCGGAGTATCCGAACGATTGTTCGTCAAGACGCCCGACGGCTGGCGCATCGCGGTGACGACGGCATTCGGGCTTTCCATCGGTGCGCCTCCCCAGTGCAAGTAGGACCGGTTTCAACAGCTCCCCTCACCAGAACCTCATGACTCTCCGCTTCTTCCGCTCGCTACTGCTCCTTGCACCGACGTGCTTTCTCGCGCTGCCCTCGACGGCACAGCAAGCCGGGCGCGCACCCGCACCAAAGCTGCTGGTGTTCATAACGGTCGATGCGCTGCGCCCCGACTACTTCTCTCGCTTCGAGCGGCAGCTCACGGGCGGACTTGGCCGGCTGTACCGGAGAGGCGCCGTATTCACGAATGCATTTCAGGATCACGCGATCACCGAGACGGCACCCGGCCACTCGGTGACGATGTCGGGACGCTTTCCGGTGCGCACAGGGATCTCCGCGAACATAGCGGGCGTGAACGACACGACGACGACTCTGATCGATGCCACCGGATTGGGGGCTTCACCGTTCCGTTTTCGTGGCACCACGCTGACGGACTGGCTCATCGCGAAAGATCCTCGCACGCGATCCCTGTCCGTATCGAGAAAGGATCGCGGGGCAATTCTTCCGATCGGCAAATCGAAGCAGGCCATCTTCTGGTACGCGCCGAATGGAAGCTTCACCACCAGCAGGTACTACGCTTCAGCACTCCCGGAGTGGGTTCGCGCTTTCAACGCGCGAAAGCTCCCCGCCAGCTATGCCGGACGCGCGTGGAATCTGCTTCTTCCCGAGAACCGGTATCCGGAGCCGGACAGCGTGCCGATCGAGAGCGGCGGCGTTGGATTCACCTTGCCCCACGTCGTGCCACGTAATCCGGATTCCGCCGCGCGAGCGCTACCCGAATTTCCGTGGATGGATGATCTCACGCTCGACTTCGCCCTGCGCGGAGTGCGTGTGCTGAACCTGGGCAAGGGACCGCACGCGGATGTGCTCGCGATCTCGCTGTCGACGACCGACCAGATCGGGCACCGTTACGGGCCGGATTCGAGAGAGCTGCACGATCAGGTCCTCCGCCTGGATCGCTCTCTCGAAGCGTTCTTCGAGGCACTTTTCAGGATCCGGAATCAGAACGACGTAGTCATCGCGCTGACAGCCGATCACGGCATGACGCCGTTTCCGGAAGTGCGCTCCCGCGATCCCAACACCGGCGCGCGCAGAGTCAATCCCCGGCCGCTCCTGGAGAGTTTCAGTAATTCTCTCGCCGCCGCTGGTGTTCAGGGGGCGGGATTCAGCTACGTCAGCGGGGTCTACAGGGGACACGGCTTCACGTTCGTCTCCGGAGTGCTCGAGCTGGACAAGGCCGCACTGGGCAGAGCAAACGTCAATCAGGACTCTCTCGTGCAGGCCATTCGTGCCGCGATTCTGAGAGAACCAGGAGTAGCGCGTGCGGATAGGATCTCGGAGCTCGCCCGGCGGGATACCGTTGCCGACAACATCGCACGCCGCTGGCTCCACATGTTCTCGAATGAAGAAAATGCGGCACTCGTGGTGACACTCGCTCCCTACAACTACTGGCAGGGAAGCTTCTTCGCGCAGCACGGCAGCCCGAACGATCCTGACGCGCGGGTCCCGGTCATCTTCTATGGCAAGAGCTTCCGACCCGGCCGCTACGATAACTTCGTCCGAGTTGTGGACATGGCGCCTACCCTCGCCGCTGTGCTGCGCGTCACGCCGGTGGAAAAACTCGACGGCCACGTACTCAAGAATGCGATCCGGTAAGGTCTCACTTCACTCCGTCTGGAAGGCGTTCGACGAGGCGGAGTTTGGCGCGAGCAACACGCTCAATCTGAGAGAGTCGCTTCCCACCGCGGCAGATGCGCGATTCCGCGCCGAGGCCTGGCTGCGGGAGCGGCAGATCGGCCGGGCAGTCGAAGTTCTGGTGATAACGGGTCGCGGAAACCAGAGTCACAACGGGATCTCCCCGGTGCGAGAGGGGATTCTGGCGCTCCTCCCGTCTCTTCGGCGTCGAGGGGTAGTGAAGGAGTGGAGAGAGCACTCGCCCGGCTCGTTCGTGGTCAGGCTGGACTCTATTTCTTCTCTGCTCGAGGCGCCGAGGCGAAAGCGGGAGCGCGCAACGAAGATCGCGCCGACGGCTCCCCGGTCTCTGGAAGGACTGGATAGTACGACTCTACAGCTGCTGCGCAGGCTCGCAATACGCTCCCTCGAGTCGCTCGGCGTGCGGGAGACGGAGAAGTTCGTCGAAGCCGAGATGGTCTCCAAGTTCAACACGCTGGCTGGCGGGATACGACCAGGAATCGAGGGCGAGGCGAGACTGCGGGAAGCTATTGTCGCCGCTCTCGAACAGCTCGACGACTGAGCGGCGCGAGCAACTCCCTCAACCTTCCGGATGGCAGAAGTGAAAGCAGCATTTATCGCGGCAATTTGTGCCCTCGCGCTGCCTTTGGGCGCGCAGACTACCCCCGGTTATTCGCCTGCCGCCGCCGCGACCGAGCGTGCGGTTGAGGCTGATGCCATTGCGCGGCCATCATCCTCGAGAGCATCCGCGCATTCACGCTCGCTGTCACGCGAGCCCCACATGGCCGGCACTCCGGCGCAAGCCAGAACCCGCGACTATGTGATCGATCAGATGAAGAGCTGGGGGCTGGAGACCGAAGTCCGGACATACAGTGTCTGGATGCCGCACCCGATTTCCGCGCGAGTCTGGCGAATCTCACCGAATCCGATCGAGCTCGATCTGCGGGAAGGTGTGATTCAGGAGGACACTACGTCTTCATCGTTTCCGCAGGTGTCCGCATTCAACGGCTACGGAGCAGCCGGGGATGTGAGTGGCGAGCTCGTCTACGTGAATTACGGTCTGATCGAGGACTACGCGCAGCTCGATTCGATGGGCGTATCAGTCCGGGGCAAGATCGCGATCGCGCGTTACGGTCGGTCGTTCCGGGGGATCAAGGCACGTGAGGCGGAGAAGCACGGCGCCACAGGGCTCATCATCTACAGCGACCCGGCTGAAGATGGCTTCACCAGAGGCGATGTGTATCCCGCGGGTCCGATGCGTCCCGCGCATGGGATTCAGCGGGGCAGCGTCATGAATCAGAACGGAGATCCCAGCACGCCTGGCTATCCGAGCACCGCGAATGCAAACCGGGTTGCCGTGGACAAGATGAACGTCCCTCGCATTCCGGTGATGCCAATCTCCTACGGAAATGCCGCGGAGCTGCTGCGCGGCCTGGGCGGGAACTCGATACCGGATCAGTGGCAAGGCGGTCTTCCCTTCAGATATCACGTCGGTCCGGGCCCTGTTCGAGTGAGAATCGCGGTCACCACCGATGCGCGGACGAACGGCTACAAGCCGATATGGAATACGTTCGGAATTATTCGCGGAAGCGAATTCCCGGATGAGATCGTGATGATCGGCGCTCACCGCGATTCGTGGGGCCCCGGCGCGGCGGACAACGTGAGCGGAACAGTCAGCGTGCTGGAAGCAGCGCGCGCTATCGGCGAGCAGGTGCGGGCGGGAAATCGACCGAAGCGCACGATCGTGTTCGCGACGTGGGATGCGGAAGAATGGGGACTCGTTGGATCGACCGAATACGTCGAGGACGATTCGCTCAGGTTGACGAGGGCAGCGGTCGCATATCTCAATCAGGACAACGTGGCGCAGGGCCCGAACTTCGGCGGCGGCGGCTCGCCTTCGCTTCGCGCACTGCTCCGCGATGTCGCCAGGCAGGTCCCCGATCCAAGTCATCAGGGAAGCGTGTACGATGTATGGAGGAAGCGCGCAAACCTGGCCGCCGACACGCTCGAGCCGCAGATGGGTGATCCCGGGGGTGGCTCCGACTTCGCCGGCTTCTACAATCACCTCGGGATCCCTATCGCCGACTGGAGCTTTCGGGGACCGTATGGCGTCTACCACTCGGCGTACGATTCCTACCACTGGATGTCGAAGTTCGGGGATCCGACCTTCGAGTATCACGCGACGAACGCGCGACTGGCAGCGACGATGCTCCTGCGCATCGCGAACGCCGATATTCTGCCGTACGACTACGAGGAGTTTGCGCGCACCGTTCGGCGTTTTTCGGCGCAGGTCGAACGAACCCTGGGTGAGAAGCGCTGGGAAGTATCCGCGACGGGACTCAACGCTGCGATCCAGCGGATGGAATCAACCGCGATAGCCTTCAACGCGGCGCGCGATCGCGCACTCTCTGTTCAGCTTCCGTTAGAGACCACCCGGCGGGTGAACACGGCGCTCCTCGGCGTCGAGCGAGCACTTACGCGCAGTCAGGGTCTCGTCACCCGCCCGTGGTTCCGGAACCTCATCTACGCGGCCGACGAGAACAACGGATACTCCACGATGGTCCTACCCTCTGTAAACGAGGCAATTCGCAGCGGAGACGCGGCTGTCACCCGGCGGGAGATCGCCGATCTCGTGGACCGTTTTGACGCCGCGACACGCGCGTTGCAAGCGGCAACGGGGTTGCTGCACTGAGACCGAGCGACACTCGCCGTGCTTGGGCCCGGACATTGCTAGAATGTTTTTCCGACGGGTGAAGTACGGCAACAGGCAGCAGACAACGATGAAAACTGTGGAAACACGGGTGCGGAGAAGTCGCCTCACTCCGGATGATCTCGCCCCAATCGTTGCGTATGGAGCGCGGGCAACGTGGCCGGCGGGCTTTCAGCTTTATCAGCGTGGCACTCCGGCCGATGGTGTCTTCATCGTGCTCGACGGGCACGTGCTGCTGCGGAACCGGATCAAGGTTGGTCGCGGATTCGTTCCTGTGATCGCGACGGCGGGCCAGACGTTCGGAGGCGAAGGCCTTTCCCCGGGCAGTCACTACGTGACCGATGCGAACGCGGCGGAAGAAACCCGAACACTGTTCCTGAGCGGGGCGCAGTTCCGGGCTTTTGTGAGAGAAGGCCCCGGGCAGGCGCTGCCGCTGCTTTCGCAGACAATGTCCGAGCGGGCGTATCTCCTCGAGAAGCTGCACGAGCTCGCCGCGCTGAACGTGGACCAGCGACTGATGTCCACTCTCTCTCATCTGAGCACGGACCGCAGCTTCACCATCGCGGATGGGCGTCTCAAGCTCGAGAACAGTCATCATCGTCTTCTCTGCGAGATGGTCGGCGCAACGCGTGAATCGATCGCGCTGGCCTTGAGCCGTCTCGTTTCGGCGGGCATAGCCGAACGGAAGGGAATGACCTTTCTCATACAACCGGACTCACTGGCGGCAAGTTGCGGCAGCGGCCCCGACACGGATGCCATGGTTTCCCTGGGAAGGGATGTGTTACGGTCAGCCACCGTGAATGGATCGACGGCCAGGGGCTGATACGGCTGCCATACTGCCCGGAGCGGAGCCGATCGACATGCGGGAGGAGGGCTTGGATGGAGCTCTCCTCCTGCATGGTTTTGGAGATACTCCGCAGACGCTGACGCTGCTCGCGCGCAGGCTGCGATCGTCAGGATACAGCGTTTTTGCGCCCCTGCTGCCTGGTCACGGGCGGAGCATGGCCGCGTTCCGGAAGTCGAGAGCGGACGAGTGGATCGATGCCGCAAGAAACGCGTTTATGGAAATGCGCGACCGGCACCGGTCGGTTTCCGTTGTCGGGCTTTCAATGGGTGGGGCGCTGGCTGTGATGTTGGCCGCCGAGATCAGAGAGCTGCTGGCGCTCGTTCTGCTGGCGCCCTATATCGAGATGCCGCGCCGGATCCGAATCGGTGCCGCGACACACCGGCTGTGGGGAAGATTCGCGGGGGAAATCAACACGCGCAATCCCCGCTCGGTACGCGATCCGATCGAGCGCGCGAGAAACCTCGCGTACGGCTCCGTCACCGGGAGCGCGCTGTACGAGCTGCTAGGAGTGGTGCGGCGCGCGCGAGCATCGCTCGCGGATGTCAGAGCGCCTACCCTGATCGTTCAATCCCGCGAGGATCCGCGCTGCTCACCCGACGCGGCCGAATACGCTCTGAGAATGCTCGGCTCGCGCGAGAAGAAACTGGTGTGGACCGAAGGCGCCGGCCACATCATTACGGTGGACTACGGTCGCGAGCGCGTGTTCCGCGAAGTGGAATCGTGGCTCGATGTGCACAGCCGTCGTGGCGCGACAGCCGCTGCTGCTGACAGAGCGGCTGTCGAACGCCCCGAAGCTTAAAAGCGGTCCTGAACGAACTCGGTTACGCTGCCGACCGCGCGCTCACCGAGCCCTGTCGCCTGGTGAACGACTTCCGTTGCCACGCGCTTGACGCGAGCTACCGGCGACTGTCTTCTGCGCCGCGTGGTTCTCTTGCGTGCCGCGCTCTTGCGCTTGCTGCTCGCGCGCTTGCGGGTAGCGGCGCCCTTGCGTGCCGCGCCCTTGCGCCTGCTGCTCGCGCGCTTGCGGGTGGTGGCGCCCTTGCGTGCCGCGCTCTTGCGCCTGCTGCTCGCGCGCTTGCGGGTGGCGGCGCCCTTGCGCGCGGCGCTCTTCCGACGTCCGCGCTTGCGTCCGGAGGATCCGGACCGCGAACTCTTTCGACGTCGTGAACTACTGGACTTCTTGGCTGCAGCCATAGGGATGCTCCGGGTAGGAGGGTTCGTAGAACGAATAGCAAGATTCGCGCACAATAATACTGCGAGGCGCTATACGGCGGCGCGCGGGATGGTGCATCGTGCAACCCGACTAGCGAATCGTGCGTGTCTCGCCGTGTCGCATGACCCAGAGCTGGTCTTCGTCGAGACCGGCGGCGCGCCATTGCGCGCGTGTCCGCTTCGGCGGTTCATCCATCGGCTCGTCAGTCAGCTTGAACGTTGCCCAATGGGCGGCCGCCATCACTAGCGGTTTTCCCGTCTGTGCCGCGCGGAGCTCGCCAACGGCGTGAAGGCAATCCTCGGGATTCATGTGAACCGACCCCATGAACCAGCGTGGCTCATACGCTCCGATCGGCAAGATGGCGAGATCGAACGGACCGCACCGGCCGCCGATGGCGGCGAATTCCGGATGAAGCGCCGTGTCCCCGGCAAACAACAGCGCGTGACTGGCTGACCGGACCACCCAGCCACACCAGAGGGTGTCATTGCGGTTGTTCAGCCGCCGACCGGAGAAATGCTGGGCGGGTACGCACGTCAGCCGGAGCCCCGCGACAGCACTCTCGTGCCACCAGTCGCTTTCCGTCACATCGCGTGCTCCGCGTGCCCGAAGGAGTGCACCGACACGAAGCGGCGCATGCCAGGCTATCGCGGGAAAGCGCCCGATCAATCGGGAAATGGTAGGCGCATCGAGATGATCGTAATGGTCGTGAGAGAGCACGACGACATCGATAGGTGGCAGACGGTCGAAATCGACCCCTGGAGGAACATGGCGTCGCGGACCGGCGAACCGGATGGGGGAAGCGCGCTCGCTCCAGATTGGATCGAGGAGAACATTCAGTCCACCAATCTGAAGCAGGAAGGTGCTGTGGCCGACCCAGGTGATCGTGAATACGGAAGGCTCTGGCCTCGGTACGACGAAAGCGGAAGCGACGAGGGGGAACGCATCCGTCCTGACACGGGTCGATTCTCCGCGCCTTTCGAGCAGCGTCCACTTGAGGAAATCGAGAAAGCCATGCTCCCGAGCCGACGGCCAGGGATTCCGAAATCCACCATTGGGCCGATGGTGAGCCGGGAGCGGCATCTTCATGGTGACAGTTTATCCAATCAGGCGGTCTCGACGAGCTGGAGCTTCTAGCTAAGTGCCGGAGGTTGGAGATTCTCCTCGAGGTGCGAGGTCGACTTCATGCCGACCAGCGCGGATGCGAGTGGCAGAGACTGCGCGAAAGCGATTGCCCGCTGGGCGTCGGTCGTGAATCCCGGGAACGCCGTGTGGAGCTCCTTCGGAAGCGCGCGAGTGAGCTGCGACTGCATGAGGGTAGCGCTTCCGACGACGGAAACATTGAGCCGGTGAGCCGCCTCCAGCAACGAGACCAGATCCGATCCGACACGCTGGGTGGGGGCGCGTATGGCTTCCGTCATTGCAAGATTGACCGGAAGCTGGACGACCTTGAAGTGGTGTCCGGAACCCCCGACTTCGCGCGCCGTCATCACTAGATCCTCGAGGCTCAGATGGCTTCGCGAGTCGGGCGGCGCCCGGAATCCGTGCCAAGTCGCGCAGCCATAAGTCCCAATGGTTCCCCGACTGACCTGGTCCTCGAGGGCCGCGAATGCCGCGCGAATCACGTTCAGAAACGCCGGCCGGTCGAGCGCTTCGAGCTGTTGCTCGGGGTTGTGAAGGTAATAGACGTCGATCGAGGCAAGACCGAGATTCCTCCGGCTTCGCGCTATCTGGTCGACCAGATAGCGTGGCGTCAGGCAATGGCCCCCCGAGACCACATCGTCCGGAGCCATGATACCGGGGCCAAAGTATTCGCTCTGGAGGAATCCGCGGTACCCTTCCTTCGTGCCCGGGGGCGTTCGATCGAGCGGGATGTACCCGCCTTTGGTACAGACGACGACCTCTTCGCGCGAGATTGCGCCCCTGGCGAGTACCGCGCGCAACGCTTCCCCGATGGCTCGCTCCGAGCGTTGGCATCTGTAATTGATCGCCGTGTCGAGAAGATTGACGCCGCGATTCAGCGCCGCCGCCGCTGTCGCGGCGTAGCGCGCGTCCTCCTGATCGTTGCAATCGCCGAGGTATGTGCCCAGACCGAGCGAGGACACGAGCGCGCCATCGACCAGTGGGCGGTAGAAATGATCGGTATGTGTCCCGGCGAATCGCTTCTGGAGGCGCCGGGTGCCGTCCGCGGTTGCGTGCCCTTCCACCAGCGAATCAGATTTTTTCGGCCGCCTCATTGCGGAGACGGTATGACCACCTTGCAGCTCTCGCAAGGTTGAGCCCCCGGGGAACGCCTCGGGCCGATCTCGCCGATCTCGCCGGCCCCGTTACGCGCCGGCAGCGCGGTCGTTTGGCTTGGGGGTGCACTTCCGATAGATTGCAAGTGTTCACCGAGACTCGATCACTGGAGTTGAGTAATGCCGGATTTTGGAAGCTGGGCGACGGACTGGTGGAAACCGATCGTGTTCGTGATCGTTGCCGGACACCTCACCAACGTGTCGGTTACGCTGTTCCTGCACCGCGCGCAGACTCACCGCGGCGTGAAGCTGCACTACCTTGCCGCGCTGCCGATGCGACTGTGGCTGTGGCTGTCGACGGCCATCGTCACCAAGGAATGGGTGGCCTGTCACCGTAAGCACCACGCGTTCGCCGACAGAGAAGGCGATCCGCACAGCCCGCTGATGGAAGGCCTCCGCAACATCGTCCTCAAGGGAGCCTTCTACTATAGAAAGGCGGTTCGGCAGCCGGGTGTTCTCGACAAGTACGGTAAGGGTACGCCCAATGACTGGCTCGAGCGGCACCTGCTATCTCCGCTCAACTGGGTCGGCATTCTCGTCATGCTCGCCGTGGATGTCTATCTGTTCGGCTTCTTCGTCGGTCCCGTCGTCTGGGGCGTGCAGATGATCTGGATCCCGTTCTGGGCGGCCGGCATCATCAACGGAGTCGGCCATGCCGTCGGCTACCGGAACTTCAACGTGAAGGACGAGAGCCGGAACATGTCTCCCATTGCGATCTGGCTGGGCGGGGAGGAGCTGCACAACAACCACCACGCCGATCCGCATTCCGCGAAGTTCAAGGCGAAATGGTATGAGTTCGATATCGGGTGGTTTTACCTGAGGCTGCTCTCTCTCTTCGGTCTGGCAGAGATCGAGTACGCGCGCAGGTAGATCCGCGAGTGCCCGAATCAGTCACCTGCGCGCGGTGCGGCCAGGCGCGCGCGGGATTCGCTAAGCCTCCCTTCCCGGGCCAGATCGGCGCCCGCGTAGTCGAAGAGATCTGCACCCAATGCTGGGCCGATTGGCTCAAGCAGCAGACGATGCTGATCAATCACTACGGACTGAACGTGATGGATCCCCAGGCACGGTCCTTCCTCACGAAGAACATGTCGGCGTTTCTGTTCAAGACCGGCACCGGCGCGGACGTCGACACGAGCAAGAAAGGCACAATAACCCACTGACAATGCGTCACCCGAAAAGCGTTCTCGCTTTAACGGTTCCTCTGCTCTTTGCCGCGGGCAGCTGCACGACCGCGACTACGAATGTGACCGGAATCGCCCCCGTCGGAGCGACTTCATCGCGGTGGACCGATTCGGTCCTGGCGTCGCTCACCCTTCGTGAGAAGGCCGCGCAAATAGTCTGGCCGAGTGTGTACGGGGACTACGTCTCCGGAGATTCTCCCCAGTGGCGGCGGTTAACGCAGTACATCACCCGGGACAAGGTCGGCGGGTTCACGATATCGGTGGGGTCGCCAACCGAAGTCGCCGCCAAGCTGAACGGCATGCAGTCGATGAGCGAGGTTCCGCTGCTCTTCGGCGCCGACCTCGAAGCGGGCGCGGGCTTTCGCGCCCGAGGCGGGTATTTCGTCCCGAACGCGATCGATCTGGGCGGGGCAATCGTATTCCCGCCCCAGATGGCAATCGGTGCAACCCGTGATACCACGCTCGCTTACGAGCAGGGCCGTCTCACCGCCGTGGAAGGTCGCGCGCTCGGAATTCACATCGCATACGCTCCGGTACTCGACGTCAACAACAATCCCGAAAATCCGGTAATCAACACGCGCGCCTTCGGCGAGGATCCGGACTTGGCCGCACGCATGGGCGTGGCGTTCATTCGCGGGCTCCAGGATCACGGCATGATCGCGACGGGGAAACATTTCCCCGGGCACGGTGACACGGGTGTGAACTCCCACCTGGCTCTTCCGGTGGTCACCGTCAGCAGAAGTCGGCTCGACTCGGTGGAGCTCGTTCCATTCCGCGCCGCTGTCAAGGCCGGTGTGGGCGCGATAATGTCGTTTCACGGCGCTATGCCGGCGCTCGATTCCTCGAACGTCCCGGGAACGCTTTCGGCAAAGGTCATGACCGGGCTTCTCCGCGACGAGATGGGGTTCAACGGCATCATCATCTCAGATGCCATGGACATGCGTGGTGTTCTGGATCAGTTCGGCGCTGTGGAGGTGGTAAAGCGAGCGATCGCCGCGGGGATCGATGTGCTCATCCAGCCGGTCGACGTGCCGCAGACGATCGATGCGGTGGTAGCTGGGATCGCGGAAGGCCGCTACAGCGAAGCGCGACTGGATTCGTCGGTGCGGAGAGTGCTCGAGGCCAAGCGCCGGATCGGCCTTGCGCGGAGCAAACTCGTCGACCTCAACGCTTTACGGTTTCGTGTCGGCGACAGCGTGAATGTACAGATCGCCCGGCGGGTCGCCGAGAAGTCGATAACGCTGGTGAAGGATTCCCTGAGCCAGGTACCTCTCGGGCCGCGGGCGGCGCGGGTTCTTTCCATAACGGTCGCGCGCCGGGCTGATCTGCCCGCTGGAAACGCGTTCAACGCTGAATTGCGGAGCGGGCTGCCAAATCTGCGTGCCGAGTTCGTCGCGACCGAGGACGGAGCGCTCAACTATCCGAGGCTGATCGCCGCCGCGGACTCGGTGGACATCACGATCGTCGGCTCCTACGTGGGTCACAGCTGGGACGCGCTCACCGCGAATGCTCCGCAAGCGTTTGCCAGCTTCGTTCAGTCACTCGTGCAACGCGGAAAAAAACCGATCGTCGTCGCCTTCGGAAATCCATATCTCCTTCAGCAGCTCCCATGGGTACCTGCATATCTCGTTGCATGGGGCGGGTTTCCCGTTTCGCAACAAGCCGCAGCTCGCGCGCTGCTCGGAACATCCGCAATCTCCGGGCACTTACCGATCAGCATACCGCCATACGTACGTCGCGGAGCAGGGGAACAACGTCAAGCTGGAGCGCGGTGATTCGTCACAGTGATCGAGCAGCAAAAGGCTAGGTGGTAAACAAAACGTTTTGCAAAAAAATCTCTGTTGACGTTCTGACAATTGAACCATATATCAGTGATCGCTCTCCTCAACGTGTTCAGCGCGAGTCGCTGACGACCTCCAAGAAAAATCGACGCACGCGGTATTGACTTTAGTCACAGAAAGTGACTAATTCGCTGCACGATGCGCGAGCGCTCTCCCAAGTCCCCGTCCTACAGTGTTGATGTCGTCCTTGTCACTGCGATGGGAAACGAGCTCGCCGTTCTCTTCTCCAGAAGCTCGACCGATCGCGAGCGATGGTCGCTTCCGTGGAGGATCCCTCAGGCTGGTGAGTCACTGGACGCGGCGGCTGTACATGGCGCGCACGATGCACTGGGCGAGCCGCCCATTTGGATCGAGCAGACAGGCGCATTCGGGGATGGAAAGCGCCACCCGAGCGACGCGGATATCTCGGTCGCGTTCGTGGGCCTCGTTCCGCACGAGACCGCATCGCCGCGTCCCGGATACACCTGGTTCCCGTTGGGTGATCTCCCCTCGCTGTCTCCCCGGCAGCGTGCAATGGTCGAAGGCGCGACCCGGACCATCCAGGGCAGGCTCGATCAGGCACCCATCGCATTCCGGCTTCTGCCGACGACGTTCACACTGAGCGAGCTTCAACAGATGTATGAGCTGCTCCTGGATAAACGCTTGCACAAAGCCAGCTTTCGTCGTGCACTCCAGGCCGCTTGGCTCGTCGAACCTACGGACGAGTGGCGGAGCGAAGGACGGGGGAGGCCCGCGCAACTCTATCGATACGCACCGAAGAAAAGACGTAGAGTTCAGAGGGGGGTGCGATTCGACATGTTATACCCCTGAAACCGCTGGCCAAGCCCAAGGAACCCCTTGCGGCTGGGGTGTATTAGTTGCAATGTGTACCTAAGGCTTGACACCCCTGAAATGGGAGCCGGTAGCTATGCTGGCCTATCTGGACAGTTTGTGTGCAGCTCTGCTGGCACGAGATAGCGCGGAGATACAGCGACTTCTCGCTCTTCCTTCCGCGCGAGATCTACCTCGCCGTGTCCGCGAGGAAGCCGTCGCCATCTCGCGCGCCGGGAACCGCAGCTTCATGGCCCCCATTCACGCGCTCCACTTCTATTACAAGCTCACTCACATGGTTGACGAGTCGAGCGATCCGATCTTCGGCGATTCGGCAAGACATGCCGAGACCGAAGGTGGACAGATCGAGCTCCCCCTCCGCAAGGTTGGCAACGGCGGAAGGTAGCTCGCGCTAAACGAGCGCACCGGGACGCGGCCGGGCGCAGTAGGGCCCAGCCACCGTCTTTCCCTTGATGTTCTGCAGGTAGTCGACTTACACAGTCGCCGCGCCGCTGGCTGTCGAAAGCCAGTTTTGTGATGCGTCCAGATGCAAGAAAGCCCCGCTAGGCGGGGCTTATCATGTACCTGAAGCAACTTCAGCTGACCTTCGTCACGTCCGCGGCCTGCGGTCCCTTCTGTCCCTGAACCACTTCGAATTCGACCTTGTCGCCCTCGGCGAGCGATTTAAAGCCGGATCCACCGATGGCGCTGAAATGGACAAAAACGTCCGGGCCTCCCTCGCGTGAAATGAAGCCAAATCCCTTGGCGTCGTTGAACCATTTCACCGTACCAGTGATGCGTGCCATTGAAGCAATCCTCTCCTCGCGGAACGATCCGTAGAGCAGCTACCGTTGGTCGAGCGGCGGTGTACATCATTCGTTGCTCGCTTCGGGCGGTCGGTCCGCGCGATCATACGACCGGCCCGGCGGGTTCAGAGGAGGGCAAGTTTTGTGCAACAGCCCGTGGCTATGCCGCTCCCGCGACGTAGTGCGCCGACCGTCCGCAGCTCTTGCAGCGGAGCGTTACGTGAATGTATGGCGGGGGTGGAACCTGGCGCGGGTCGCGCTCGATCGAGCCGGAGCAGGAGGGGCAGCTGAGTGGAGATCCGCTACGATCGTTGCTGATGAGAAACAGGGCCTGGGCAGGGTTGTACGCATTCGGACGTGGCTTGCGCATGAGCTCTCCGGTTACTTCAACACAGCAGTGTGCGGCGGGACGCTGGTTAGGGTGACGTTCAACGGGTTTCCCTCGAGTAGAAGCGCCGTCAAGATCCGCGAGCAAATCGGCATCGGGCTCTGCCTGCTGTTACTGACAGCCTGCGGCCCCCGCGCTCGGATTCCTCCACGACCGCTCAATCTGCCAGGCGCCCTTGCTCCAACCGATAGCGGAGCCGTGCTGGCACGGCGCCTGGCACCGCTCTTATACCTGCAGCGCGACGAGACGTTCCAGTTGGCCCGGGCAGCGGCGTTTCTACACCCCGAGCGAAGGGTCATCGCATATCATCTGCTCTGGTTCGAGGACCTCCACGGGTCCTGGTTACCCCGGACGGTGCCTACCGATGAGGAAGTCATCTGGGTTGGGTATGACTCCACCGGGGCTCCGACCGAGCTATGGACCTATTGGCACACCAGGATTCTCCACACCAAGTGGCCCAAGTCGCAGGTCGTGCTCAACGTCCAGTGGGGACAGCACGGCAGCTTCCCGCGAGGCATGAGGGAAAGCGACCTGCCCCGCTCCGCTACGCTGAACGTGTTCTACGCGATGTCTATTTTGGCGTTCCCCGACATGCTCCTCGGGAACCTCACGAGGAGAGGGCCGCTGTGCTTCTGCCGTAGCTACCGCCGGTATCGGGACTTTTCCAGGCCTTTCTTTCTGGGCGATCGTCTGGACGCTGTGGCGATCACAAAGGACCCGCATCCGGTGCTCACCGAGATTTTCGGAAAGCACTACTCGAACAAGGACTGGTGGCCCTGGCCACCGCCTTACTGACGGCTTTTCAGCCGCCGTAGACGATCTCGCCCTCTATGTCGAGTCCCAGCTCGTCCTGTGTACCGCAGACTCCGCAGACCTTCGTCACGTGCCAGAACTCGCCGAGCTCCCGCTGGTGTGCGTTGCTGGCGCGGGTCACCTTGAGCTTCTTGAAGCTGTACTCACCGCAATTCGCACACGGGTGACCGCGCGCGATTCGCTCGGCGCGGCTTTGCGTGATCGGGGCCAAGATCAGTCCTGCTTTTTCGGCGGCAGCTTGAACAGCGAGGGCGGGGCATTCGATTCCTCGCGTGCCGCCGGAGCGGTCTTGTTTATCAGCTCGCGCAATCCACCGATCGCGCCCATCACGCCAGCGGCTTCCGCCGGCAGGAAAATTGTGGAATTCTTGCCCTGTGCCAGCGTCGGCAGTGCTTCCAGATACTTCATCCCGAGCAGATACATGGCCGCCTGACCCTCCGGCAGCGCGCTACCGATTTTCTCGATCGTCTGTGCCTCCGCGTCAGCCATCGCGAGCCGCGCTTCGGCGAGTCCTTTCGCTCTCAGTACCGCGGCATCCCGCTCGCCTTCAGCGCGGAGCACCTGAGACTCACGCACGCCTTCAGCTTCGAGGATCGCCGCCCTCTTTCCCGCCTCGGCGTTCGTGACCGCGGCGCGGCGCTCGCGCTCCGCGCGCATCTGGAGCTCCATCGACTGCTGAATGTCGCGCGGAGGCTCGATTGCCTGGAGCTCGACACGCGTTACGTCCACGCCCCAGCCGATCGACACCTCCTCGATCACTTCCCGCATCCGCCTGTTGATGACATCGCGGCTGCCGAGCGTCGAATCGAGCTCCATCTCGCCGACAATGTTGCGCAGCGTGGTGCGCGTCAGAGTCTCCAGGGCGTAGGGAAGATTCTGAACCGAATAGGTCGCCTTTTGCGGATCCGCGACACGGTAGTACATCACCGCATCGATGTCGATCGTGACGTTGTCCTTGGTGATCACAGGCTGGCTGGGGAAATTCAGCACCTGCTCACGCAGATCGATGCGCGCGGTATGGCCGGCGGTGACGCGCTTGCGCCCGGCGACATCATTCTCGAAATAGCGCACGTCGATCGTGCGAGGCAGCTCGACGAACGGGATCAGGATATTGAAGCCCGAGCGAGCCAGCCGGTGAAAGCGTCCGAGACGCTCTATGACCATTACTTCGGCCTGGCCAACGACCTTGAACGACTTCGTGATGACGAAGACGCCCAGCAACACGAGAATTCCCAGCACGATCAGCCCTGCCATTCAGCCCCCTTGGAGAACATCGGATATTATGAAAAAGGCCCCGCTCTCGCGAGAGCGGGGCCTTCCGAGCAACCTCTACAGGCTGTCGGCTACCGCCAAAACCTTGCGCGACTACCTGCTCGGTGTGCCTTTGGCTACCGCGGCGTTTGGCCGCTGCGCCAGCGCGAAGAGATCCTTCTGCGACTGGCTCTGTTTCAGCGCCTCGATCGCCCGTGTCAGCTGAAGATCGTCCGGAATGCTGCGTCGCCTGGCGGTGGAATCTCCGAACGCGAGACGCGCGACGGTGTTGCCGATAAGGCGGTCGATTCCCGAGCCGGCCTGATCGTACTGGGCGCGATCCACCGTGACTCCCTTGGTCTGAAGGCGGCGATAGAATTCGTCGCGCCACGTCGGCGGCACGGTAAAACCAGGCTTGACGGTTTTCTTGAGCTCGAGCGAATAGTCCCTCAGCGTCGCTGTCACGTCCGCGGTTTTCGGGGCAAAAGCGTTGAACACTTTCTGTTCCGCGCTGCTCAGAGTATCGGGGCGAACGATGATGTCGGGGGTGATGGCTCCGCCGCCGTAGACGATACGGCCAGCGTCGGATCTGAAAGCGGGACGCGAGCGTCTCACGGAGTCCGTCTCCTGAGAGTCGGGCATCACTTCCACGAACTCGCCATTCGGGAGGAGCTTGCGTTCCTTCTGAATGGAGCGGCCATTGGGCGTGTACCATTTTGCCGTCGTCATCTTGAGGGCATAGCCGCCTTCGAGCGGAAACACCGATTGTACGAGTCCCTTGCCGAACGACGTTGTCCCCATGATGAGCGCCCGGTCATGATCCTGGAGCGCTCCGGCCACGATCTCCGAGGCGGATGCACTTCTGCTATCGGTGAGGACGATCAGAGGAATCGTCGGGGCGATCGGATCGTCGTTCGCTGCGAAAGTCTGATTCTCGCCATTGCGGCCACGGATGCTGGAGATCTGCTGGCCCTTGCGCAGGAACAGGTTGCTGACGCTCAGCGACTGGTCGAGAATCCCGCCCGGGTTCCCGCGCAAGTCGATGATGATTCCTTTCGCTCCTTCGCGGCTCAAACGGGTGACGGAGGATTCCAGATCATCCCGCGCGCTCTCGTTGAACTGCAGAAGAGGGATGTAGCCGATCCTCCCGTCAAGCATGATGGCGTAGGGCACGGCTGGAATGCTGATCACCGCACGGGTGAAGCTGATCGGGATCAGCTCGGGCACGCCCGGACGCGAGAATCGCACGCGAACCTTGCTGCCCGGCTTACCCTTCAGCGCATCAGACGTCTGCGAAACCGTCCATCCGCGAATATTCACCGTGTCGATGAAGTTGATTCTGTCGCCTTCCTGCACTCCCGCCTGTTCGGCCGGAGTATGCGGGAAGACGCGCTGCACGGTGATGAAGCCCTGGGTTTCGGCGATCTCCATGCCTATTCCGGCGTAGCGCCCGTTGGTCTGGGCGTTGAAGGCGGAGAGCTCCTTGGGTGAGAGGAGGACGCTGTAGGGATCGTTCAGCTCGTGAATGAGGCCACGGGCCGCTTTCTCGTATAGAGTCGCCGCGTCGACGGTGTCGACGAAGCGGCTGGATACGATATTGAGCACCTGGTCGAGCAGGCGGGCGCCCTGCTGGCTCTCGCGCTGCTGGAACATGAAACCCCCGGCCATCAGCGGGATGAACGCGAGGCCGACGAGCATGCTTTTTTTGGATCTGGACATACGGTCTAATTAATAGAAGAAGGCCCTAACCTACTAGATACGCCCTCGGATAGGCCTGTGTTCCCAAGACGCACAAAAGACACTAAGGGAAACAGGACGCCAGTCAGGCGGCGCGTGACGCCAGCACGTAGTCGACCAGCCAGTCCCGGTTGAGCTGTCTGAACGTCGCATCCCGTAGTAGACCGGCGGCGAGCAACATCTCGTGGGCAGGCTGGAGCACTCGCTGCAGGTGCGACGGGTAGCGCTGGGTGAGCGGGAGCTGCTCGGCAAGCGAAGCGAGGGGAACTCTCCAGGTCACCATGCCCTCCTCCCTCGCTACCTCGAGCAGGCGATAGAGCCGGCGGGCGACGGGGTTGGTGAGCGAAAGATAGTGCACCGCGGAAAGAGTCACCGTGTGCCCGGCGGCGATGTTGGCGCGGATGAAGGGACCGATGGTGACTCGCGCATCGCCGGGCTCGGAAGCGGTCAGAACGGGAAAGAGCGTGAACTGCTCGCGCTCCGCCATCCTCCTGCGCGCGATGGATACCGCCGACAGGATCGTGAAACTTCCTTCTAGCGGCTGACCCTCCCTCGCTGCAACGTACACACCGCTCGACTCGAGTGTCGTTCGCTCCAATCTCGTTAGCGCCGAGCGAAGCTGCTCGTAGGTCCTGCCATCCACGCGGCGACCGATGGAGCGCAGGAAGGCATGGAGTGTGAATGTAACCACACCGTCCTCGGGGAAGCCTGCTTCGTGATAGCGGTGCAGGAGCTCGATGTACACATCCTGATCGAAGGTGCCCGGGAGGCGGTCACCAGGTGTGGGTAGCACGCGCCAACGTCCGCCGCTTTCGGGAGAGAAAGAGATTGCGGAGTCCTCGGCGGAGTCGCTGAGTCGAAAGATGGGAAGCGACTCCAGCGACCGGTCGAGGACGATAGCTCGCGTCGCGATCCGCCGACGGGCCACATAGGTCATACAGAGAGAATATCGCATTGATCAAGTACATTGCAATCGCCGCAGTCATTCTCATCGCTCTGATACTCGCGCTCATCGGCGGGTTGTCGATGACGCGCGATACACCCGTGACGAGCGTGATCGCCGAGGGCGATCGGGAAGGACCACCGATCGTCACCGATCCGCTGTTCGCGCACACGATCGAGCTGTTCACCCGTACTCACATCGATACCGGCAACGACGTTCAGATTCTTCTGAACGGCGACGGGACTTATCCGCCGCTGTGGAGAGATCTCGCGTCGGCGCAACGAACTATCACGGTGCAGCTTTACTTCTGCCAGCCAGGGGCTGTCGCCGACACGATGGCGAAGTACCTGAGCGAGCGGGCGCGCGCGAAGGTCAGAGTTCTGCTGTTGCTCGATGCGTTCGGCTCGGGTACGCTCAAGCCTGAATGGATCGATGGACTCAAGGCTGCCGGGGTCGAAGTCGTGTGGCTGCGCCCGCTCAAGTGGTATTCGCTGCACAAGGCGACCTATCGCTCGCACGTCCGCGCGATCGTGATCGATGGCCGCATCGGCTACACCGGCGGGTTCGGCCTCGCTGATTATTGGCTGGGGGATGGGCATCACGAGGATCAGTGGCGGGAGACCAACATCCGCTTCGAGGGCCCCACCGTCGCGGCTCTGCAGGCGACCTTCGCGTCGGGATGGGCCGAGGCGACCGGCGAGCTGCTCACGGGCGACATGTTCTTTCCAAAGGCGTCCTTCTCGACCGAAGGGAACGTCCACGCCGGTCTCATGCACAGCATCCCGACCATCGGGAGCACTCCGGCCGAGCGGTTTTTCGCTCTGTCGATCGCCGGCGCGCGAAAGACGCTCTACATCACCAACTCGTACTTCGTGCCGGGCGAGAACTTCATGCAGCAGCTGCTGACGGCGGCGCGGCGGGGCGTCGATGTCCGCGTTCTCACCGTCAGTGGCAAGACCGACGTCAAGACGACGTGGTACGCGGGCAGAACCTACTACGAGAAGCTGCTGGCGGGCGGAGTGCGGGTGTACGAGTACTCGCCCACGATGATGCACGCGAAGAGCCTAGTCGTGGATGGGATGTGGGGATACGTCGGGTCGATGAACTTCGACAACCGCTCCATCGTCTTCAACGACGAATCGAATCTCCTCGTTCTCGACAGCGAGGTCGGCGCCCAGATGGATTCGATCTTCCTCGACGACACCAAGTGGTCGGAGGAGATCAAGCTCGAGACGTTCAGGAAGCGCCCGCTAAAGGGGAAGATCCTGGAGTGGGGAGCCCAGAAGCTGCGCCGGATTCTGTAACTCCCGCGATGGTTGGAGGTAAAGGCGATCTCGT
>CAYMKQ010000009.1:28030-29784 GCA_964391175.1 uncultured Gemmatimonadaceae bacterium
GTTCAGTTGCAGTTCTCAGCGAATATCCGCCCTCCCCAACGCCGCCCGCACCGCCTCGCGCATCGCGATCACCGCCTCTTCGCGGGCAGCGGGAGAATCCTCGCGGACGTGAAGCTCGATCCCGTCGGCGACGGACAACCGTCTCCATCTCAGAGCCATATCGCCATCGTGAGCGACTGCCTCATCGGCCCCCGAGCCGAGTGCGGGTGCGAGCGACAACGCGATCTTCCGCTCGAGCGCATCGCCCGTCACGTCTCTCATCTCGGAGCGAATCGTGTCGAGGCTCTGTCCCTCGCGCTGGCGGATCTTGATCGAAAGAAGCTGGAGAAGATGACGGTAGCCATAGGTCGCACCCGTGCCCGTGCCCTCGGGCCGGTCCAGCAATCGGCTCGCTACGTAGAAACGAATCGCGCGCGCACTCGGCGCTGCGCGCGCTGAAGCGTTGGTCGGCCGGACTCCAGCTGCGTCTACGAGAGCTGTGGCGTGTGCGGCGAGGCCGCGGGCGTTCCAGGGAGCGTGGCGAGCGTGGGCGCGGAGGAGAGCGACAGGCGATTCAGCCATGTGGATAGGATAACATTAAAGTCTACGGCACGCTCGTCGTGCGGGAGATCTCCGGCGGGAGAGAGAACCGAGATCTCCAGATCGCGTTTCAGCTCTCGGAAGCCGCGGAATTCCTCGACCGGCGCGATCGATCCTTCCTCTCCCCAGATGAGCAGCGCGGGCTGGCTGAGGCGACGGAGCGCGTTCCTGACATCGATGTTCAGATGACCCGACATGAACGCCGCCGGAGCGTGGCGGGCACCGCGCTGGTGCGACGTGGCGTAATGGATCTCAACCAGCTCACGCGTGACGAGTGAGTCGTCCGAGTAGGCGCTCCTCAGATACCGGCGAAGATTCGGTCGGGACACGAGCGCGTTGAACACCGCAGTTCCAGCGATCGGTGTGTCCACGGCGAGCCGACTTGCCTCGCCGCCAATGCTCGCCGGCTCGTTGAGTCGGACGAGCCCTGAAGGCGCTATGAGCGCGAGAGCAGGGAACCGGTGCGGATCGCGCGCCGCCAGCACGATCGCGTACGCCCCGGACAACGACGATGCGACGAGCACGCACGGCGCGTCGATCACTCTGCTGACGAAATCCGAAATCAGAGAGATGTAGAGGCGCGCGGAGTAGCGGATGGCCGGACGATCCGATCTGCCGAATCCCAGCAGATCGATGGTGTAGACCGTGTTGCTGCGCGAAAGAGCTTCGACGTTATTTCGCCACTCATACGACCAGGCAGACGCGTGAATGCCGTGAATCAGAAGAATCGGCGGGCCGTGGCCGTGTTTCGTGAACGCGATTCTTCTGTCGCGCCAATCGAAACCGCCTTCTTCGCCGCCGATCAGGTTAGTGAGCTGATCGACACCCTTCCGGGCAAAAGCGTTGTAAGCTGCCACAGTGCCGAGGATGGCACCTCCGGCCAGCAGAATCTTTCGCCAAGGTCCTTCGCGTTCGTCGTTCTCCTGCATCGATCCTCATCCGGTCGTTACGGCAAAAGCGCGGTTACTGGAGAGTAACCGCGCCTTGGGCACTGCGCACAGGGCCAGGTGAATCTACCTCCGCGCACGGCTCCGTGAGCCCGACCGTGCGCGGCTCGACCCGCCCCCGCCACGCCGGGCGGACCGTGCTCCCTTCGACCGGGAGCTGGATCCCCCTTTTCGGGCGCCTTTACGCGCGGTGACCTTGCGCGCCCCGCCCTTGCGCGCGCCAACCTT
>CAYMKQ010000009.1:29884-43627 GCA_964391175.1 uncultured Gemmatimonadaceae bacterium
CCTTGCGCGCGCCAACCTTCCGGGCGCGGGCCTTCCGGGACCCTCTTTTGGCGCTCCCCTTCCGGGTACCGCTCGCGCGCGAGCCGCTCGATTTTCGGGCGCCTGAGGCCTTGCGGGTGGTCTTCCTTCCGCCGCTCTTCGAGCCGGATCGGGCACTGGGCGACTTCGATGGGCTCTTTGCTGCACTCTTCGCGGTACCGAAGTCCCCTCCTGTACGGCTCGCGCCGCTGGACCACCCGCTCCCTGACCCGGTACCACGCGCGGCCGAGCTCGAGGTGGTACCAGCCGACCCGGTGGAGAACGAGCTGGATCGCCCAGCGCCGCTGGTAGTGCTCCCGGCTCCGCCGAACGCGCCACTCGATCCGCCTCCCGTGAGGTCCCGCGCGCTCCCGCCTAACCCCGACGCAGTGCTGGACCCTGAGCCTCCGCCGGGCGTGCCGGCGCCGCCGAGCCCTCCGCCGGCAAGGGTCGATTCCTGCCGCTTGCCCGAGCCCTTTGGCCGGCCTCTCCTACCTCTTGGCGCTCCGCCGCCGAAGAGATCCTCTTCCTCCTCTTCGTCGTCGCTCTCGTCTCCTTCCGCTACGACCGGGGCATCGGAGTCCGGCTCCTCATCGTTGTCCGCATCTTCAGCGCTGTCCCAGAGACGGTCGCTGTGATCTTCGTTGATCGCCCAGCCGCCGTCCTCGTCTTCGTCATCATCGTAGGAACGCTTGCCGCGACGGAAGCCGCCGAGATCGTCCGTGTCGTCGTCGTCCGCGAACCGCAGTGGCTCCCCTGATTCCCCGCTCGGCATGAGTCCTCCCATAAGGTGTTCCGCACACGCACTGAAGGAGCGCGCAATCTTCTGATTTCGCCCGCTGCACGTCGCGTGCCTTGTAAGCCATCACGCGCGCAGCTACTTCCTCGTCGAACACCGAATACGACTCTCGTGGACCAGCGTCAAGGAGTGCGGGAGGCAGCTACCCGGGTTTCCCGCGCATCTCCGCCGCCTCGCCTCTTGATGACAAGCACGAGCGCGTCGTAGACGCGAGGATCAAATTGACCGCCGACGCCCACTTTCATGTGCTCGAGAGTAGCGAGAGAAGAGAGGGGATCGCGATACGCACGTTTCGACGTCAGCGCGTCGAACGAGTCTGCGACGCAAAGGATCCGCCCACCCAGCGGGATCTCTTCTCCAGATAACCCGTGCGGATAACCGGCACCACTCCAGCGCTCGTGGTGGTGCTCGATGTAGTGGAGGGCGTTCTTGATGTGGAAAAGCGGAGCGAGGATGTCGAGTCCGATTTGAACGTGCCGCTTGACGTGCAGGAATTCTTCCGCGGTCAGCTCTCCTGGCTTGTTCAGGATCGCCTCCCGAATCCCGATCTTGCCTACATCATGGAGACGTCCGGCCAGCCTCAGGTCCTCGCACACCGCCTTCTCCAGCTCCAGCTCTTCGGCGATCTGTCCGCAGAGCTCGGCGACGCGTTGTGAGTGTCCTCTCAGATAGAGATCCTTTGCCTCCATCGCGTTGATGAGCGTTTCGGCGATGCTCACGGACATGAGTCGCAGCGCTTCCTTCTCCTTTTCGAGCTCCACGGTCCGTAGTGCCACCTCTTCCCGGATCAGTTTGTCGAGACGGCGCTGCTCGATGAGGCTGGCTCGCTTGCTCAGCGCGCGATCGACGGCCTGCTGCAGATCGGCAAGCTCCACCGGCTTCATCATGTAGTCGCTTGCGCCGCAGGACAGGACTTCCGTGGCAGTCGCGGCGTCGTTGACCGCCGTCAGCATGATGATCGCGAGATCCTCATCCTTTTCCATCGCTTGTGGAACGACCTGGACGCCGGTCATTCCGGGCATGCGGACATCGCAGAGCATCAGCGAGAACGACTCTCTGTCCAGAATCTGAAGCGCCTGGTCACCCGAGCCCGCGATCTCCACTTCGAATCCTCTCGACCGCAGGAACTTGCGCAGCGCGAGGCGAATCGTCTCCTCGTCGTCCACGATCAGGATGCGCGTCATTTCGTTTCCAGATGGAGAGGAAGGGTAATGGTGAACGTGGTCCCGATGTCCGGCGTGCTCTCGACCGAGATCGTTCCCCCGTGCGCCTCTATGATTCCGTAACTGACGCTGAGCCCCAGACCCGTCCCTTCGCCGGGGGGCTTTGTGGTGAAGAACGGCTCGAACACACGCTGTCGCACCGAATCGGGCATTCCCCGTCCGGTATCCGAGATGACGATGCTGACCACGCCGTCCCGGCTCCGAGTCATGACCGAAAGGTGCCGGACCTTTGCGTCCCGCATCGCGGCTTCCGCGTTCACGACGACGTTGAGCAGGACTTGCTGCAGCTTCTGCTCGTCGCCACGCGCCTGTGGATCCGATGGATCGAGGCGCATGTGCACTTCTATCCCGCTTGATCGGGACGCGAGCGCACGCAGACGGACGGTATGCTTTACGATCGTGTTGATGTCGACCGGGACGTCGCGGGCATCCGTCTTCCGCGCGAAGAGAAGCAAATCGCGGATGACTCCGATCGCGCGATCCGCTTCACGCTTGATCAGGCTCACCGACTCGAGCTGTTCGGTCTGAAGCCTGTCCTCGAGGAGCAGCTGGGCGAAGGTTGAGATGCCGGTGAGCGGATTATTCAGCTCGTGCGCGACGCCGGCAACGAGCTCCCCGATCGCGGCGAGCTTCTCCGTACGACTCAGGTGCTGGGCGATCTGACGCTCTTCCGTGAGGTTCCGGACGCCGATCACGAGTCCGACGATGCTGTCGTCGCTGTCGCGGATATGGCTCAGCGTCACCGCGGCGGGGAATTCCGTCCCATCCTTTCTGCGATGCACGTGCTCGCCCGTCCAGAGCGCCTTGTCCTGCGGCGACTCCGGTATGGTATCGCGGCGTGAGAGCTGCGCGGACGCGACGACGAAATCGTCGACCGACAAGCCGGCAATCTCGGCCGGCTCGTATCCGTACTCCCGGATGGCGGCGCGATTCGCGTACTCGACGCGCGCATCCACTCCGAGAATGAGCACGGGCTGGTCCATGGTGGCCAGTGCGGCGGCAAGAGTGCGCTCCCTCGCCCGCGTGCGCTGCTCGTCCTCTCCGAGGAGCAGTACATCCACCGCGAGAGCGACCGCCGGAGCGAGTCCGAGCAGCGCGTCGACATGAGGGCCGCTGTGCAGCTGCGAGGGCTCAGTAGTAACGATCAATACGCCGATCGTTCTGTCGCTGGCGATCAGCGGTATCGTGATCGCAGGCTCGGCCGGGACGCGGGACGGATGGTAAGCGTACTCGCGGAGGTTCTCGACGAACATCGGCTTTCCGCTCGACCAGGATGAGCGCACGGCGCTGAGCTCCACTGGCGCGACGATACCCTGCATCTCTCCACAGGTGCCGCGCGCGGCAACGCAGGTGAGCAGGCGATCGTCCGGCGATATCACTCCGATCGCCTTTCCGGTGGAAGGCGCGACCTGGTCGAGAATCTCGAGGATTCTCCGACTCGCCTCCGCCACCGTCACCCTCCGTAGCGCGAGCCGCGCAATCTCCTCGGCGGCCTCGGTCTGCTTCTGCTCGCTCCGCTGCGCGGCAAAAAGACGGGCATTCTCGATCGCGACGGCTGCCTGCCGCGCGATGAGCATGATGAGCTCCATGTCGTGCGCGTCGTACGCGTTGCGCTTGTACGAGAGGATCTGCATCACGCCAAGAGTCCGGTCGTGATAGGTGAGCGGAGCCGTGATCTCGCTCTGCACCTCCCGCTTGGCGGCGACCTGATAGATGGTTCCCGACCACCAGCGCTCCGGCTCCGAGGAGATGCTCGGCTCGCCGGTCTGAAAGACCCGTGCGATCGTCTCGGTGCCCATCGGCAGATCGAGCACGCTCTCGCTCTCGCGTTCCTCGCCGTCGACGATCACGCAGTGAGCGTGGAAGGTCTCCGACACAGGATCGGCGATCATGAGCGCGAAGCAGGGAGCGTCAACCACCGACGCCACCGCATTGTAGATCTCGCGGTACGCCTCATCGAGAGAGATCTTCGCCGAGATGGCCTGTTGTACCGTTGCTACCGCGGCGAAACGCGCGGCGCGGCGCTGGAGCTCGGCAACGAGCTCACTCGTCAATGAACTCTACCGCCACCTGACGCGTTATTACTCCACACCTGATTCCTTCATCGAGGAAGAGGCGGATCGCGGCGCGGCCGCGCTCACCGTAATCAAGGGTCCAGTTGTTGACGTACATCCCGACGAAAGTGTCGGCCTTGCCGCGATCGAGTCCGCGGGCAAACCGCATCGCGTGGTCGAGCGCATTCTGGCGGTGGTTGAGTCCGTACGCGATACTGGCGCGCAGGTGGCGCGACACCTTTTTCTGTAGCTCGCGGGGCATGTCCTTCCGGATGACATTCCCGCCGAGTGGCAGCGGGAGTCCGGTCTTCTCCAGCCACCATGCACCCATGTCGGCGATGAGGTGCAGACCTTCCTCGGCGTAGGTGAGCTGTCCTTCATGAATGAGAAGGCCCGCATCGACCTCGTCGCGGATGACGGCCTGCTCAATCTGATCGAACGGGACGACCACCGGCACAAAGTCGGGTTGAAAGAGCCTGAGAGCCAGGTAGGCGCTCGTCATCATGCCGGGAACAGCGATACGCTTTCCCTCGGTCTCCTCGCGCGTCATCGGCCTCTTCGCGACGAGCCTCGGTCCGTAGCCATCACCCATCGATGCGCCGTGCGGAAGAAGAGCGTAGGTATCCGAGAGATACGCGTAGGCATGGATCGACACCGCCGTCACATCCAGCTCTCCGCGCATCGCGCGGCCGTTCAACGTCTCGATGTCCTGGAGCTCATGCACGTAGCTGATGCCCTGCGTGTCTATCTGCCCGTCGGCGAGCGCATAGAACATGAACGCGTCGTCGGAGTCGGGACTGTGCGCGAGATGAATCGTATTGCCCGCGGTCACGGCACACTCCCAGCGCTCTTGCGAGCCCGCTCGAGCGCGCTCGTGATGTCATCCTGGTGCCGCGAGTATTCATCTCTCCTCTTCGCGGTCTCTGCCTTTTCGGCGGCCAGCAGCCGGCGCTCGTAAGAGCGGAGCCTGGTGGTATCGCCTGAGAGAGTCGCAAGGCGCGCCTGAAGAATCAGGCCCAGCAGATGGCTGGGGTTTTCACGAAGGATCGTGTCGGCCTGCGCTTGCGCCAGAGGGAGCGCGCCTGCGACCTCTCCAATGCGTCCCATGTCGTAGCGCTGATCGACGTTCAGAGGCGCGAGCATCTGATAAGCCGCGATCGCCATCGGGGCGAAGAACTGGACGCTGTCGACCTTGCCCTGACTGGCGAGAAGCATGACCCGATTGTACAGACGGTCCGCGCGCTCCTGGGGCGAGAGGCTCGATATGTCAGGAGCTCGCATGCCTGGCTGCGGGCCGAAAGCGCTCGCTGCGCCGCGGTCGTCGAAGCCCGCCTGTGGCAGCGCGTTTTGCGATCCGTCGAGGGTGCTTCCGCGTTGCGCGTTGAACCCACGTCCTGCCGTCATGGCGAACAGCGCAAGAAACGCCAGCGCAGCCACGATCCATGGCAGCGGATTCGTCCTGGTCTCGCGCGTAGCGGCGGCGCCGCCAACGGGCGCCCCACAACCGTGGCAGAATTTCGTGCCGGGACTGAGCTCCGCCGAGCACGAAGCGCAGGTCGTCCCCAACAGTGGTGAGCCGCAGCTGGCGCAGAAACGTCCGCTCGCGGCGGCGCCGCAGGAGAGGCAGGTCGTTGAAGAAGCATTTGAAGGGAGCGACGTCATCTCGCTCAAATTACATGGACGACGCCCCCAGCGCAGCGCGCCGCGGCAGCGGTTCCCTGGCGTCAGACGGGGAAGAGCATCTCCCGATACTTGGGAAGCGGCCAGTAGTCGTCTCCCACGATCAGCTCCAGCGCGTCGGAGACTTTGCGCACCTCGGCCATCGTGTCCGCGCCCTCCGACGTGAGCAGCTCCGCCTGACCGGAGGGGTCGTCGTGCATCGCTTCGGCACGGGCGATCACATCGCTCAGATCCTCGCGGTATTCCTGGAGCTCCTGCACGAGCTCGCCGACCTGATTGGCAGTCGTCACCTGTGGAATGACCGCGATTCCGCCCGTTTTCGCCTTCGACGCCGCGTCGGACAGCTGGCTCAGATAACCGTAGGCGGCGGGAATCACCAGCGTGTCGACAATCTCCCGCATCGTATGGAGCTCGATGAGCATGTCCTTCACGTAGCGCTCCACGCGAACGTGGTAGCGGGACTCCAGCTCCTCTTTCGTGAGGACCCCAAGCTTGGTGAGAAGCGCGCGGGACTGCCTGGTGACCAGCTCTTTCAGCGCTTCCGGCGTTCGACGCAGATTGGGAAGACCGCGCTTCTTCGCCTCCTTCACCCACTCCTCGGAGTAGTTGTTTCCCTCGAAGCGGACCGGCGAGCTCTCCTTGAATGCTGGACGAACGACCTTGAGCACGGCGTCGTCGACGGATTTCGTCTTCTTGAGAGCCTCCCGCAAGTCGGCTGTAAGATCGCCGATGGATTCAGCGACGGCGGTGTTGAGGAGCGCGATCGGAAACGCGATCGATGCCGACGACCCAACCGCGCGGTACTCGAACTTCTGTCCCGTGAACGCGAACGGCGATGTGCGATTGCGATCGGTGTTGTCGCGCTGAATCTCCGGCAGTCGCTCGACTCCCAGCTTGATCATCTGCTGCTCCGCGCTGCCTGAAGTCTTCCCCTCGGCGATCTCGTCGATCACGCGCGTCAGCATGTCTCCCATGAAGACGGAGATGATCGCGGGAGGAGCTTCGTTCGCGCCGAGCCGGTGCTCGTTACCCGACGATGCGATGCCCGCGCGCAGAAGGCCAGCGTGTTTGTGAACCGCCCTCAGTACCGCGGCGAGAAAGATGAGAAAGCGGACGTTCTGGTGCGGAGTATTTCCCGGCTTGAGGAGATTCTTGCCGTTCAGCTCCGCCGAATCGGCGGAAATCGACATAGACCAGTTACAGTGCTTGCCGGATCCGTTGATGCCCGCGAAAGGTTTCTCGTGGAGCACCGCCTGGAGCCCGTGTCTCAGCGCCACGCGCCGCAGCGTCGCCATCACCAGCATGTTGTGGTCGACGGCAAGATCGGTTTCCTCGAAGAACGGCGCCATCTCGAACTGACAGGGCGCGACTTCGTTGTGGCGGGTGACAATCGGCACGGCCAGCTTGTACAGCTCGAACTCAACCTCGGAGATGCAGCCCTGGACGCGCTCCGGGATTCCGCCGAAGTAGTGATCCTCGAGCTGCTGACCGCGCGGAGGAGGGGCGCCAATCAGCGTGCGGCCACCCATGACGAGATCCGGCCGCATCCCGAAGTGCGTGCGATCGATGAGGAAGTATTCCTGTTCGGCGCCGAGCGTGGTGAACACCCGCTGTACTCCGGTATCGCCGAGCAGCTCGAGCAGCTCGATAGATTTCTCCGAGAGGACGTCGGAGCTCCTGAGCAGCGGCGTCATCTCGTCGAGCGCTTCACCGTTGTAACCGATGAAGACCGACGGTATGCACAGCGTACGAGCTCCGGTGGTCTCGACGATGAAAACAGGACTGGCGGGGTTCCAGGCAGTGTATCCTCTCGCTTCCCACGTCGCGCGGAGTCCGCCCGAAGGAAAGCTGGACGCATCCGGCTCGCTCTGTCTGAGCTGGTCGCCGGTGAAGGACTCCATCGGCTGCCGGTCGTCGTCGAACGCGAGGAAGGCATCGTGCTTCTCGGCGGTGAGGCCGGTCTGGGGCTGGAACCAGTGCGTGAAGTGTGTCACGCCGCGGGAGATCGCCCACTCCTTGATCACCTGCGCGATGACAGGCGCGATCGCGATGTCGAGCTTCTTTCCATGCCGGATCGACGCAACCAGGCTCCCGTAAACCTCCTTCGGAAGCTTGTCGCGCATCTGCCTAACTCCGAGCGTGTTAGTGCCGAAGTACTGGGAAGTGGGTATGGGGACCTCATGCTCGCTCGCGCCCGGCGGAACCCGCACGGAGCGGCTCGCGATCTCCTGGAGAACTGCTTTACGCTGACTGATGTTCGGGGCTGTCATGGCGTCCTACACTGGTTGGTATGTGAAGCACAATGTGTAAACAATGCACAATCGAAGGGTCAAATTCGCTACCCGACACTTTAGGCGCCACCGCCAGCGAGGTCATCTGCGACATCAATACTCCGGATGGTAATCCCTTTGCCGGCGACCCGTGCGGAGTTCTCAAGAAGGTTATCGGTCGTGCTTCGACCTTGCACCGGCCGATCTCGGCGAGGACGCGCGACGCGCGTGAGCCGGTCAATACCAACATCTGGGAGATGTCGCACCGCGAGAAGCGGCGGCTCCGCATCGACGACTTGCCGCTGAGGAGTTAGTTAGCTATCTAACTGATTGAGCGTCAGACTGCTCTACGAACGCTTCCTCCCCCCGGACTCTCGGCCGCCCGGCTTGCGCGGGACTTTCGCGCCCTTCTTCCGCGCCTCCGACAGCCCGATCGCTATCGCCTGCTTGCGGCTCTTGACCTTCCTGCCGCTTCCGGATTTCAGGGTCCCTTTCTTCCGGCGCCGCATCGCGCTTTCCACCCGCTTCGACGCAGCCTTCCCGTATTTCCGGCTACCTGAAGATTTTCTCGCCGCCATTGCTCATCCTCCGATCGCCCTGATTGTGTGCGTTCTCCGGCGGGCTGGCGCATCTTGTGCCGGAGAATACGTCCGTCCGTCAATCCCTCGCGAGTCAGTCACATGGCGCCGACATGAGCAGTCGAACCGGCATGGAAGCCGAAGCGATCAATCGCCTGACGGACGGCATCGAGCCGCGCGGGATTCGTGCAATTCTCGTGCAATGTCTGGCTGGAGAGCTCGCCCCGTCGTCTGCTATCGCGCGCATGCTCAGCGAAGGAGGAGCATCGAGCGTACGGGCTGCGATAGACAATGTCACGCACCGTGCCGCGACCATCTCCCGCGCAAGCGACATGCTGGTTCACGACAGAGTCGACGAGCTGACGCAGGTATTCGTCGAAACCGTCGCCGGACTGGCCGATGTCAGCGAGGGCGCGAAGAGTCGGCCCCGCCCGGAGCAGGCTTCTCATCCTTCAGAATCCGCGGAGCCCGGCGCAGCCCGAACTTCTGAATAGCCTCCAGCGTCGCCATGCAGAAGCCTGCCCAGGCGAGCCCGACGACCACACCGGCTAGAACGTCCGACGGATAATGCACCCCGAGATACATCCGGCTGAGTGAAATGAGCCCGATGAACACGAGTGCACCCGTCATCACCAGCCATCGTGCCCATCTCCGCTTGTGCAGCCGCGCTGCCAAATATGCGACCGTCCCGTAGACGATCGCCGAGCTCATCGCATGGCCCGACGGGAACGAGGAGCTCACCGTATGGACCGTGGGGAGAAAGATCTCTGGCCGTGGACGGTTGAATCCGAGCTTCAGAACGCCGTTGAGCACGAGGCCGCCGAAAGTCGAAACGAGCAGCAGGATAGCGGAGTACCTGTGCTGCGTGAGAGTGAGAAACAGAGCGGCTACAGTCACGATCACCAGGACAACGGTGCCCGTGCCCAGGGCGGTCAACTCGACCATCACGGCATCGAGCGCCGGTGACTGGTGCGCGCCCATCCATCGGATGACGGCGTCGTCAAAAGACTGCGTAGTGCCCGAGCGCACGTGCCGCGCAAGCGCCACAAATGCCGCCGTCCCCACGACCGCGACGAGAAGGCCGCCGACCAGAAACATTCCGAGTGCGCCGAGGAATGTGTCCGCTCGATCGAACAACGCGCGAAGCCCGCCATAGATGGGATGCCAATGCGCGGAAAGTCTCCCCCGCTGCTTCTGCCTTCGCTCCCCCTCCCCGGTCAGCTGCATGCGATCGGTGCTAGCAGGGAATGGACCGCGACAGGGAGCAGACGGATCACCTCGAGAGGCGGTCCAGTCCCGGTGACCTTCTCGTTCTCAATTCTCCGTACCCGGTGATTCCTCGTCGCGGCGATCTGTAAGCCGCCGATCGTCGCCCCTCCGGTCCTTGGCTGAGCGCGCGCGCAGCCAGCGCCAGGTGAGAAAAGCCGCCGCGCCGAATATCACCCAGTAAATGGGGAGCAGTATGTCGTGCAACGCCGGAATGTTGCGCTCGATCCGGTAAACGCCGAAGAGCAGCAAGAGCGACACTCCCCACACGATCAGCAACTGTCGCAGGCTGCGGCCGTAGATCATCTATTCAGCTCAGGGTCGAAGAAAACCAGGTCCATGCTACACAACACTCACCCACTGGACGACCGCGGAAAGAAGAGGGAACTATCTCGGGGTTCTGTCGCCCGCCATCTGAGCGAGCGCGTCACCGGTGAGGCGGAAACTGGTCCATTCGTCGAGTGGCTGCGCACCGATCTGGTGGTAGAACGAGATGGCCAGCTCGTTCCAGTTGAGTACAGACCATTCCATCCGCCCGCAATCCCGATCGACCGCGATTCGTGCCAGCGCGCGCAGTAGCGCGAACCCAACGCCGTGCTTGCGCGCGGGAGGGCGCACAAAGAGATCTTCCAGGTAGAGCCCGCGCTTTCCCAGCCACGTCGAATAGTTGTGGAAAAAGAGGGCAAAACCCGCGGGCTCGTCACCCAGATACGCGATGAGCACTTCCGCGGCAGGTCGCTGTCCGAACAGCGTCCTGGCGAGATCCTCCTCGGTAACGGGCGCCTCACCGAGCCGCGCCTTCTCGTACTCGGCGAGCTCGAGAATGAAAGCGCGAATGAGTGGAATGTCGCGTTTTGTCGCCTGCACAATTCGCGTGTCACCCGATCGTGGGCTCTTCATCGGCGCATTATCAGACTGGCAGAATCGGGTGTCAATGCCATCTTTGGCCGCATGAACGGAGCCTCTCATCGTTTCGTGCTCGCGGCGCTTGCTCTCAGTGCATGCAGCTCGCCACAACACGAAGCCGCAATCGCCGCACAGGATCCGTCCAGTGTCCGCCGTCTTCCAACCGGCGTGAGCCTCGACCCCGCCGGCGTCTCGTACGATCTCGGGTCGATGCCGCTGGCGATGACGCTCGCGCCGGAGAAGGAACGCCTCGTGGTGCTCCTGAACGGCTGGAGCGAGCAGGGCATACAAGTGGTGGAGCGAAGCTCGGGTCGCGCTCTCCAGACGCTGCCGCTTCCCGCGGTATTTCTCGGCGTCGCCTTCAGCCCTGACGGGAAATCGCTGTATGTATCGGGCGGAAACGAGGATGCGATTTTCCGCTACGACTGGCTCAACGGAATCGCGACGTTCGCGGATACAATTCGCCTCGGCCCCAAGCAGAAGGGGGAAAGCGGAAGCCGGTATCCCGCCGGAATCGTGTTCTCGCCTGACGGCGGAACTCTCTACGCCGCGGAAAATCTCGGCGACTCGCTGGCGGTGATCGACGTTGCTTCGCGCCGTGTCGTGCAGAGACTGGCGACGGAGCGCTATCCATACGGAGTAGCGGTGGCGCCGGACGGCACCGTCTACGTGTCGGCCTGGGGGGGATGGACGGTCTCGGTGTTCACGCCGCGCGGAGGTGGAATGCTCACTCCGGACACGAGAGTGCGCGTGGGCAGGCATCCTTCCGCGCTCGCGCTCAACCCCAGCGGGTCCCGTCTGTTCGTCGCATCCGGAAGCACCGATCGGATTACCGTGCTGGATACGCGCACGCGGCGCGTCGTCGCGACTCTGAGCGATGCCTCTCCCGCCGGGACCGGGGAAGGAAGCACTCCCAATGCGCTCGCTCTCTCGGCGGACGGAACCCGACTGTTCGTCGCCGAGGCGGATAACAACGCGGTGGCTGTCTTCGACCTATCGGCGAAGACAGCGGATTCGCCAGCAGCCAGTGGCGGTGATGCGCTCGCGGGAAGAATCCCGGTGGGATGGTATCCATCGGCGATAGTGGTGGATGGCGAGGATCTGCTGGTCGCCAATGCGAAGGGACGAGGCACGAGTCCGAACCCGGGACTCAGGCAACCGGGCCAGCCGGGACCGTCGCGATCGCCGAACTACACGCTCGGACAGATAACGGGAACGCTGACGGTAGTCCCGGCGGCGAGGGGGAACGCGGAAGAGATCGCGCGGTATTCGGCCCGTGTCGCGTCGGCGAATGGATGGAATGTCGCGCGTCGCGAGGCGAGGTATCCGCCGTTCGAGCACGTCATTTACATAATCAAGGAGAACCGGACCTACGATCAGATCCTCGGAGACCTGCGCCAGGCCGATGGTGACACATCGCTCGTCTTCTTCCCGCGGCCTGTGACTCCCAATCACCATGCGCTCGCGGAGCGGTTCGGGATCTTCGACAGGTTTTTCGTCAATGCGGAAGTGAGCGCCGATGGGCACAACTGGTCGACCGCGGCGTACGTCACCGACTACACTCAGAAGACGGCACCGTCCAACTACTCCTCGCGCGGGCGGACCTACGATTACGAGGGAACCAATCGTGGCGCCGTACCCGAGGACGATGTGGCGGAGCCGTCGAGCGGGTATCTCTGGAATCTGGCCGAACGCGCGGGGATCACCTACAGGAATTACGGCGCGTACGTGGTCCCGGTTGACTCCGGTCCGAAGGGGACGAGGCCGCGCTCGTATGCCGGAACTAAGCGCGCTCTCGCCGCCCATACGAACAGAAACTTTCCCGGCTTCGACATGTCGATCCCCGATCAGCACAGGGCCGACGTGTGGCTCGCGGAGTTCCAGGAGTTCGTACGCGCGGGAAAGTTGCCGGCGCTCCAAATCATGCGACTGCCAAACGATCACACTGTGGGCGCGAGGGCAGGCGAGCCGACTCCCAGGGCGCACATGGCGGACAACGATCTGGCGCTGGGAAGAGTGATCGAGGCTCTGTCGAAGAGTCCGTTCTGGAAGAACACGGTGGTGTTCGTGCTGGAGGACGACGCTCAGGATGGGCCCGACCACGTCGACTCGCACCGCTCGGTGTTGTTCGTCATCTCCCCTTATAACAGGGGAAAGGTATTTCACCGCTTCGTCAACACGACCGACGTGCTCGCGACTATCGAGGACATTCTAGGTCTGGGGAGGATGTCGCAGTTCGATCACTATAGCCGGCCGCTCCGGGAGATCTGGGAGAGGACTCCGGATCTGAGGCCTTACGGCGCTCTCACGCCCAGTGTGTCACTGCGGGAGCTGAACCCGAAACAGGGCGTGCTGGCGGAAGCGTCGAAGACGCTGGCGCTCGACGCCGAGGATGAGGCCGACGAGGATCTGTTCAACGAGATCCTCTGGAAACAGATCAAGGGAGCCAAGCCGTATCCGGGCTCGAGGCGGATGTCTGCCCTCGAAGTGATGATTTCGCGTTGACACGCATCGGCGCGGGGCTCGAAGGCGCCGCGGGCGGTACGGCTCTCACCACCGAGGCCGCCCGCCGAGCGCGCAGAGTGCGAGCGCTTGGCCGGCTGCTGGACAACTCGATTCCGATTCCCGGAACCGGCCGGAGGATCGGGCTCGATGCTGTCATCGGATTGGTTCCCGGGATTGGCGATCTCGCAGGAGGCGTGCTCTCCGGCTACATCATTCTCGAGGCAGCGAGAGCCCAGGTGCCCACGTTGACGCTTGTGCGGATGCTCGGAAATGTCGGCATCGACACGCTGGTGGGCGTTGTCCCGGCGGTTGGAGATCTTTTCGATGCGGCGTGGAAGGCGAATACCAAGAACGTCGTTCTGCTCGAAGGCCATCTCGCGGCGAACGCCGAGCTCCCGATCGAACGACGGAGCGCGATCGGCGCGTCTCTCGGCGCGTCTCTCG
>CAYMKQ010000010.1:0-11470 GCA_964391175.1 uncultured Gemmatimonadaceae bacterium
TGCTCGTACGCGTAGGCGAGGCGCAGAAGCGTGGGCTCGGCCCACGCGCGCCCCATGAACGAGATGCCCACCGGGAGGCCGCGTGAATATCCCGCGGGGACATTGATGTTCGGATACCCCGCCACCGCCGCTGGCGTCGAGCTCGCGCCAATGTAGTGATCGCCGTTGATCAGATCGGTCGGCCAGGCCGGACTCCCCGTCGGCGCGACGAGCGCGTCGAGCCTGTGCTTGTTCATCACCGCATCGATGCCCTGCGCGCGAGCCATTCTCAGATTCGTCGCCAGCGCATCGCGGTACTTCTTCTCCGTGAGCGGCCCCTTCTTCTCGGCCATCAGCATGATCTCCTGGCCGAAGTAGGGCATCTCCCGCTCCCGGTTCCGCTCGTTGAAGTCGATGACGTCCTTGAGCGTTCGGACCGGAGCCCTGGGTCCGAGCGAAGCGAGATAAGCGTTGAGATCCGCCTTGAACTCGTAGAGCAGCACATCGAACTCGCTGTCGTCGAACTTGCCGGCGGTGGGAATGTCGGCGGGATCCACGATCACCGCGCCGCGACGCTTCATCTCTTCGATCGCTTCATTCACCACCCTGTCGGCCTCTTCGCTGTAGCCGAAGAACTTGTTGCGCGCGACACCGATCCTCGCTCCCCGCAATCCGTCCGCAACCAGAAAGCGCGTGTAGTCGCTATGACCCTTCCCGCGGCTCCGGGATGTCGCGCTGTCGCGCGGGTCGACACCCACGAGCGCATTGAGGAGGATCGCTGTGTCTCTCACCGTCCGCGTCATCGGGCCAGCGGTGTCCTGGCTGTGCGCGATCGGAATTATCCCCGTTCGGCTGACGAGACCGAGCGTCGGCTTGAGTCCCACGATTGCGTTCATCGCCGACGGGCAAACGATCGACCCGTCGGTCTCGGTTCCGATCGCGACAGCGCACAAATTCGCCGCCACCGCGCCGCCCGAGCCCGAGCTCGAGCCGCACGGACTCCGGTCGAGTACGTACGGATTCTTCGCCTGGCCACCGCGCGCGCTCCAGCCGCTCGACGAGTGCGTGGACCTGAAGTTCGCCCACTCGCTCAAGTTGGCCTTGCCGAGGAGGACGGCGCCCGCTTCGCGGAGTCTCTGCACAATGAACGCGTCCCGCGACGGCACCGACCCCTCGAGGGCGAATGAGCCCGCGGTCGTCGTCATCCGGTCCGCCGTGTCGATGTTGTCCTTGAGCAGGATCGGAATACCGTGCAAGGCACCTCGCACCCTTCCGGATCTTCGCTCGGCGTCGAGAGCGTCCGCGATCGAGAGCGCGTCGGGATTGATCTCGAGAACGTGGCGGAGCGTGGGGCCCGTCCGGTCGAGCTCCGCGATCCGGGCGATGTACTGTTCCGTGATCGACCGCGCCGTCAGTCGCCCCGTTGTCATCGCGGACTGGAGATCGGCGATCGTCGCCTCCTCGAGCTCGAACTTCGCGGCGATGAACGCTCTTCGCCGCGGCAGGGGAGATAATCGCGCGCTTTCGGCGAGAAGTTCTTCCGCTTCGAGCGGCCTTCCACGCAGGGCGAGCGTTCCCGCTACCGCGCTCAGTCTGACGAAGTCTCTACGATCCATGTCGATCCCCTCGGATGATTGCCAAGCTAAAAGCGGCCTGCGCGGACACCCAGCCTCTCCTCCACAGTTCGCAACCGCGGGCGCGCAACCGAAGGTTGTGCGCCATCTCCGAACCCGCGCTCGCGTGCCGCATCCTCAAGTCCTGATCGCGCGGCGGGAACTTGGATAGGGAGTCAGGGTGACGACCCGCGCAAAGATGCCCCAATGGAGAAATCAGAATCTAGAGATCCGAGCAGGTCTTGAGAATCGTCCCGCAGTTCTGGCAGACGATCTTGCACTTGATCTCCTTGATGTTCGTCGACCCGCAGACGTCACATACTTCGCCGCTCACTGTGCGCTACCTCTAATCAAAGTCGAGTGCAAGATCGAGCGCCGGCGCTGAATGCGTGAGCGCGCCGACGGATATCCAGTCCACGCCAGTCTCCGCGATCAACCTCACGGTGTCGAGGGTCACGCCGCCGGAAGCTTCCGTCACCGCGCGCCCATCCACCAGCTTGACCGCTTCGCGCAGCTCGGTCAGACTCATGTTGTCGAGCATGATCACGTCGGCCCCCGCATCGATCGCCGAGGCCACTTGCTCGCGCTTGTCGCACTCCACCTCGACCTTGATTCCCATCGGCGCCACGGCCCGCGCGCGCTTTACGGCGCTAACGATGTCGCCGTCCACCACGGCGAGATGATTGTCCTTGATCAGGACAGCGGTGGAGAGATCCATTCTGTGATTCATCCCTCCGCCGGCGCGAACGGCGTACTTCTCCAGCCGCCGCCACCCCGGCGTCGTCTTGCGGGTGTCGAGTATTCGCGCGCTGGTGCCCTGAACCGCGTCCACATAGCGCGCCGTGAGCGTGGCGATTCCGGACAGACGCTGTACGAAGTTGAGCGCTACGCGCTCGGCGGATAGCAGACCGCGTGCGTGACCCGACAGGAACATCACGGAGGTCGAGGGCCGGATCCGGGAGCCGTCCTCCCGGTCGATTCGTATCGTCGCCGCCTTGTCGAGCTGCTCGAACGCCTCGCACGCGAGCGCCAGTCCGGCGATCACCCCGTCCTGCCTGGCAACGAGTCTGCATCTCGCCCTGCGGTCCGAGAGAACCGTCGCCGCCGTAGTGATGTCATGCTTGGTATCGTCCTCCTCCAGCGCCGCGGCCACGATCGCCGAGATCTCCTTGCGCGTGAGAGGAAAGTGGAGGCCTTCTTCCGGCCGAAAGCCGTGAGCGGCGAGATCGCTCCCCCTTCCTCTCCCCTGCGCGTGCGTCATTCTCCCGGATCGACCGACGATTCGGGGATCGGGGAGAGGGAAGTCTGACCCCCGATCGAAACCATGCGCTCGATTGCCAGGCGGGCTCTGGACGCGATTTCTTCCGGCACGGTGATGCGGTGCTCCATGCGCTGCAGCGAATTGAGCACTTTCGGCAGCGTCGTCACTTTCATGAACGCGCACACCGCCTCGGGATTTGCCGGGTGGAAGGTCTTGGTGGGATTCTCGCGGCGCAGCCGGTGCAGAATGCCGACCTCGGTGGCCACGATGAACTCATCGTTGTCGGAGATCGAGGGCCGCCTGATCATTCCCTCTGTCGAGAGGATCTGAACCCCGACGGGATCGATGTCTCCCGCCGAGACCGCTTCCACCACGCTCGTCGCGCATCCGCACTCGGGGTGGATGAGGAACTCCGCGCCGGGATGCGCCGCGCGCTGAAGCCGGATGTCCTCCGGATCGATACCGGCGTGCACGTGACACTCGCCCATCCAGACGTGCATGTTCTTGCGGCCGGTGATGCGGCGCACGTGCGCGCCGAGGAACATGTCCGGGAGGAAGAGGACCTCCCGGTCGGCCGGTATCGAGTTCACGATCTCGACCACGTTCCCGGAAGTGCAGCAGTAATCACTCTCCGCCTTTACTTCGGCCGTCGTGTTCACGTACGAGACGACGACCGCTCCCGGGTGCTCCGCCTTCCACTCGCGCAGCTGCTCCCCATCTATGGTCGCTGCCAGAGAGCATCCCGCGGCCAGATCGGGCAGGAGAACGGTTTTCGTCGGCGACAGAATCGCCGCCGTCTCCGCCATGAAGTGCACGCCGCAGAATACGATCACGTCGGCCTTGGTCTTGGCCGCCTCGCGGCTCAGTCCCAGCGAATCGCCGACGAAATCGGCGACGTCCTGAACTTCGGCGCGCTCGTAGTTGTGCGACAGGATCACAGCGTTGCGCCGTCGCGCCAGCAGCCTGATCTCCGCCTGGAGATCCGCATACGGATTGGCGGTGGTGTTCATGCGCTCACCATTCAATGTGCCGGCCACTCCACTTCCTTTTTGCCCGCGGGAAATCGCTTCTATAATGTCCACCGCGCGACTCCTTTCTCAACAGCGCCGCGTCGGCGATGAGGAGAGAAGTCTGCACCATGTTTGTCTCTTCGGTAGCGCCCTCCGGCAGGCGGGACTCGATATCCTTCAGCTTGTCGAGACCGAGCCGGAGTCCTTTCGCCGTCCGGTCGATTCCGCAATAGTCCCACATCACCTGCCGGATGTCGTCCGCGGCCACCTGTGCGGCACCACGATCGCGGAGCAGCGGAACCGCCCAGCTGCGCTTTCGCGGCGCAGGCCCAAGCTTTTTCGATTCGATCATGTCGCGAGCCACCCGCTCCGCGAATACGAGCCCCTCGAGCAACGAGTTCGACGCGAGTCTGTTGGCGCCGTGAACTCCGGTACACGAGACCTCGCCGCACGCATACAGCCCGCCGAGGCTGGCGCGCCCGCGCAGGTCGGTGACGATGCCGCCCATCATATAGTGTGCGGCAGGAGTCACGGGGATCAGATCCTTCGATGGATCGATGCCGCGCGCGCGGCAGAGCGCGAAGATTCCCGGAAAGCGTTGTACGAACGACGGGCCCAGCTTACGCGCATCCAGCCATACGCGGCGGCCGCCCGCCCTCTCTCGAAATATCTCGCGCGCCACGATGTCCCGCGGGGCTAGCTCCGCCTGACGGTGCAGCTTCGGCATGAAGCGCTCGAGCTCCTCGTTGAGAAGCACCGCGCCCTCTCCCCGCACCGCCTCGGAGATCAGGGCAAGCGGATTCTCAGGCGTGTCGAGGGCGGTGGGATGAAACTGGACGAACTCCATGTCGGCGAGCCGGGCACCGGCGCGGTGGGCAATCGCGTATCCATCGCCTGTCGCCACCTGAGGGTTGGTCGTGTAGCGGTACACCTGTCCGCACCCGCCGGTGGCGAGCACCGTTGCGTCGGCGACGATCTCCACCGCCTTTCCGGCTACAGCCGCGCGGACTCCGTGGCAGATGCCCTCGTCGACGATCAGCTCGAGAATTCGCGCCTTCTCCAGCACCTCAATGCGCTCGCTCGCCTTCACGCGCTTGATGAGCGTGCGCGCTACTTCGGCGCCCGTCTGGTCGCCGTGAGCATGCACGATCCTCCGCCTCGAATGCGCCGCTTCGCGACCGAGCTTGAAATTTCCCCCCGGCTCCAGATCGAAGTGCGCGCCCGCCGCGCGTAGCTCACGCACGCGCGCGGGACCCTCTTCTACGAGAACTTTGACGGCCTTGGCATCACAGAGCGCCGCACCCGCGGCGAGCGTGTCGAGCCGGTGCAGCTCAGGGGAGTCTCCGGCGCCGAGCGCAGCGGCGATTCCTCCCTGCGCGTAGGCGGTCGCGCTGTCGAAGAGCGAGCGTTTCGTGAGCACCATCACATCGCCGCCGGCGGATGCGCGCCACGCGGTGTGCAGACCCGCCACCCCGCTTCCCACCACCAGAAAGCGCGTCCGTATTCGCTCGGCCATACCGTGAAATCAATGCCTCGCGGGAGCCGATTGAAAGGGGCTCGCTCGCCTTGCAACAGGGTGTGTTCTGTACGATTCTTCTGTCCGATGCGAAAGCTGATCGTCGTCACCTCCCTCCTGCTCGCCGTACACATCGCTCTTCTCTTCGTCCGTCGGAGCGCCCGCGCCGAAGGGGATGCGAGCTCGCAAACGAGAATCGGCATCGTGCTCGACGTCGGCGGGCGCGGAGACAAGTCATTCAACGATGGCGCCTACGCCGGCGCTGACAGCGCCACCAGGCTCCTCGGCTCGAATATCCGATTCATCGAGCCCGGGGAAGGTGCGGACCGCGAAGCCGGGCTGAGACTCCTGGCCGCCGAGGGAATGAGCCTCGTCATCGGAGTCGGCTTCATCTTCACCGACGACCTCGCCAACCTCGCCAAGGAGTATCCGCAGATATCGTTTGCGGGCATCGACTACGCACTCGCCACGGACAAGCAGGGAAACGTGATTCCTCCGCCTCCCAATGTCGCGGCGCTCAAGTTCCGCGAGGAGGAGGGCTCCTTTCTCGTCGGAGCGCTCGCCGCGCTCGTGGGCGATACGAAGAAGGTCGGGTTCGTCGGCGGGATGGACATCCCGCTCATTCACAAGTTCGAGGCGGGATATCGCGCCGGCGTAAAGCGGGTGTGCCCGAACTGCGAGGTGATCGCGCAGTACGCCGGCGTCACGCCGGAAGCGTTCAAGAATCCGGGCAAGGGGAAGGAGCTTGCGCTGAGCCAGTACCACCAGGGCGTCGAGGTAATCTTCCACGCTTCGGGGTCGACCGGGCAGGGCGTGTTCGAGGCTGCGCGCGCGACTGACAAGCTCGCCATTGGCGTCGACTCCGATCAGAACGACGAGGCGCCCGGCCACGTACTGACGTCGATGATCAAGGGCGTCAACGCGGTCACGTTCGATGCGATCCAGCGCGTGCAGACGAACACCTTCAAGGGAGGCATCTATTCCTTCGGACTGAAGGAGGGCGGTGTCGGCTACGTGTACGACGACCGCAATCGGGCGCTCATTCCCGACAGCGTGCGTGCGCGCGTGGAACAGCTGAAACAGGAAATAATCGCCGGACGCATCAAGGTGCCCAGCACGCGATGACCGCGCCCGCGCCGGCGATACGGATGGCGGGGATCGACAAGTCATTCGGAGCGATAAGAGCGAACCGCGGAGCTTCGCTCGAAGTGGTGCCGGGCGAGATTCACGCCCTCGTCGGTGAGAACGGCGCCGGCAAGTCCACCCTCATGCGCATACTCGGCGGTCTGATGAAGGCGGACGCCGGACGCGTCGAGGTGAACGGACGCGACGTAACGGGCTGGTCGACCAATGAAGCGATCGCGGCCGGGATTGGAATCGTTCACCAGCACTTCATGCTCGTTCCGACGCTCACCGTGGCGGAGAACCTGGTCCTTGGCTCCGAGCCGACGAGAAACGGCGTTCTCGACTACCAGCGCGCAGCGGAGAATGTGCGGACGCTCTCCCAGGAAACCGGGCTCGTCGTCGCCGGCGACAGGAAGGTGGCCGACCTCTCGGTCGGAGAGGCACAGCGAGTCGAGATACTCAAGGTTCTCTTTCGCGGGGCGAAGATACTCGTGCTCGACGAGCCGACAGCTGTCCTCTCGCCGCCGGAAGTTCGCGAGCTGTGGACGGTGCTGCGGCGGCTTCGTGACAAGGGCGACACGATCGTTCTGATCACGCACCGGCTCGACGAGGTCGTCGATCTCTCGGATACGATCACGGTGATGCGCGCCGGCGAGACGGTGGAGCGCATCAGGACTTCGGAGACGACTCCCTCCCTGATCGCCCGAGCGATGGTCGGACGCGAAGTCTCTCTCAGCGCCGGAAGACGGGTCGAGCCGATTTCTCTTCCGGCCGAGGTCAGGCCGAATCAGGGTCTCGAGGTGCGGAATCTCTGCATCGACGGATCGCGCGGAGTGCGCGTGGTCGACGGTGTGAGCTTCAGCGTGAAGCCGGGCGAGATCCTCGGAATAGCTGGAGTCGAGGGCAACGGACAGACAGAGCTGATCGAAGGACTGGCCGGCCTGAGACCCGTCTCGAGTGGACAGATTCTCATCGATGCCGTGGACATCACCAGCCGGCCCGTTGCGGCGCGACACGATGAAGGGCTCTCACACATACCCGAGGATCGACGCCGGAGAGGCCTCGTGCTCGAGTACACGGTCGCCGACAATCTCATCCTCGGCGCGCAGAACCGGTTCACGAAGAGCGGCGTCATCGATCGCGATCGCGTTCTCGGCAATGCTCTGGAGCAGATCTCTTCGTTCGACATCAGGCCTCCGAACCCGGCGCTGGCCGCCCGCGCGCTTTCGGGAGGCAATCAGCAGAAGGTGGTCATCGCCCGGGAGATGAGCAGAGGCTTCTCGGTGCTGCTCGCATCGCAGCCCACGCGCGGCGTCGATGTTGGCGCCATCGAGTTCATTCATCAGCGATTGCTGGCGGCACGCGCCGCGGGCAAAGGCATTCTTCTCGTGTCGGCGGAGCTGAACGAGGTGCTAGCGCTCTCGGACCGGATAGCGGTGATGTACCGCGGCAAGTTCGCGGTGGTGATGCCGGCGTCCGAAGCGAGCGAAGAGGTGCTCGGCGAGTACATGATCGGCACCAAGAAGGCCAGCGCGGCGTGAGCGCGGCGCCGCTGGCTGAAGCGAAGCCCCACGACTTTGCCGCTCCGCAGTGGCGTGAGCGCGCAGAAGAAGCGCTCATGCCTCCGCTGGTCGCGCTGCTCGTCGCTCTCATCTGTGGCGACCTGCTGATCCTGAGTTACGGACAGTCCCCCGCGACGGTTTATCGGCTCCTTCTCGAGGGCACGTGGGGGAACGCCTACGGATTCGGACAGGTGCTCTACAAGGCGACGACTCTGACGTTCACGGGACTCGCCGTTTCATTCGGCTTGCGCGCAGGGCTTTTCAATATTGGAGGCGAGAGTCAGCTGGCAGCCGGTGGCTTCGCGGCGGCGCTCGCCGGTCTGGCGCTCCCCGCCGGAACTCCGCTCATCTTCGCACTGCTGCTCTGCATGATCGCGGCTGGAGCCGCTGGCGGAATGGTGGGAGCCGTTCCGGCCTATCTCAAGACGAGATTCGGCGCTCACGAGGTGATCGTCACGATCATGCTCAACTTCATCGTGCTCGCCTTTCTGAACTGGATCATCGCCGATCACCTCCACGTTTCGGAAACGCTGCACACTCCCGAGATCAACGCCGGAGCGTTGCCGAGACTGTCGGACATCTTCCCGGGGTTTCACGGTTCGGCCGCGAATCTCGCGATGATCGTCGCGCTGCTTGTCGCGGGGGCGGTCTGGTTCTACCTCTTCCGAACGAGCGGCGGGTATGCGCTGCGCGCTGTCGGCCTTCAGCCTGATGCCGCGGAGTATGGCGGGATCAGCGTTGGACGCGTGTGGCTGCGCGCGCTGACCGCCTCCGGAGTGATCGCCGGAATGGGCGGCATCAACTACGTCCTCGGCTACAAGCACTACTATGAGGATGGATTCGCCAGCGGCGCGGGCTTCATGGGAATCGCCGTCGCGCTGGTAGGCCGAAACCACCCTCTGGGCGTCGTGGTGGCGGCCTTTTTCTTCGCCACGCTGTCGCAGGGCGGGTTGGCCATTCACGCGTTCGTTCCGAAGCAGATGATGGATGTGCTCCAGGGCGTGGTCATTCTCGCGGTCGCGATGTCGGTTCCGGAAGTGCGGCGCGTGTTGCGCAGCGCGCGCAAGCGGAGCGACACTTGAACGCGGTCGACTTCTTCACCCAGATGATCCGGATCGCCATCCCGTATCTCTTCGCGGCCAGTGGGGGCGTGGTAGCCGAGCGCGCCGGGATCGTGAGTCTCACGCTCGAGGGGTTCATGTTGAGTGGGGCGTTTGGCGCCGCCCTCGGCACGCACTACTCGGGGAGCCCGCTGGTCGGCGTGCTGTCGGGCATTCTGGGCGGACTCATCTTTTCGCTCATCCACGCTCTGGCCACGATCCGTTATCGCGCCGACCAGGTGGTCGTCGGTGTCGCGATTAACCTCCTCGCCATCGGTATCACGCGATTCTTTCTCAAGCTCGCGTTCGACAGCTCATCCAATTCACCGCGGGTCGCTGGCTTCGGCGGCAGCATCAAGGCGGCTGGGTTCGACAATCCCCTTCTCTGGCTGGGAATTCTCGTCGCACCCCTCGTTGCGTTCATGATCTACCGGACGTCGTTCGGTCTACGCGTGCGCGCGGCGGGTGAGCACCCCGAAGCGGCCGAGAGTGTCGGCGTCAGCGTCACACGCGTTCGTTACGCGGCGGTGGCCATCTCCGGTGTTCTCGCGGGGCTTGGAGGAGTCTATCTCGCCCTCGACCAGCATCAGTTCACCGATCAGATGACTGCGGGACGCGGCTTCATCGCCATCTCGGCGGTGATCTTCGGGAGATGGGATCCCATCCGCGCCGCGCTGGCGTGCCTCCTGTTCGCCGCCGCGGAGACGCTTCAGATCCAGCTGCAGGGCAATCACGCGATCCCGTCCCAGTTCATCGAGATGATTCCCTACGTCCTCACCATCATCGCGCTCGCGGGCGTAGTCGGAAGGGCCGTGCCTCCGGCGGCACTCGGAAAAGCGGCGGACTAGCGTGGCGTCAGGAGTGCGGGGCAAAGTCTCCGCCGTCGCGAGTGGAAAGCTGTTCGTACTCATCATCACGAATTTTGTGGACATGGTGGGACTCCTCATGGTGATCCCACTCATTCCTTTCTACGCGATGGACCTGGGCGGCGGCGGCATGGTCGTGGCCGTGCTCGTCTCGTCGTTCACCGCCGCGCAACTGCTCAGCGCACCGCTGTGGGGGAGATTCTCCGACCGATACGGCCGGCGGCCCGCGCTTCTGGTCGGTCTTACCGCCGCGGCCATCGCGTATGTCGTGTTCGCGTACGCGACTTCCATCTGGCTCCTCCTTCTCTCGCGAATAGTGCAGGGCGCTGGCGGTGGAACAGTCGGCGTCATCCAGGCCTACGTGGCCGATTCCGTCGAGCCGCAGAACCGCGCCAAGGCACTCGGCTGGCTCTCCGCGGCGACCAACGTCGGGGTCGCGATCGGGCCCGCGCTCGGCTCCGCTGCTCTCACGATGGGACGGTCGGGGCCGGGTCTCGCGGCAGCGGCGCTCTGCCTCATCAACATCTTCTTCGCCTGGCGGTTCCTGCGCGAGTCGCGCGACATGACGGAAGTGTCGGAGAAAAAGCCGCGCGCGTCCCGCACCGCAATCGCGCGCGTGATCACGCACGCCGGCGAGCCGGCGCCCAGGCTGATCTGGATTTACGCCATTGCGATGGGCGCTTTTTCGGGGCTAATGGCGATTCTCGCTCTCTATCTAGCTGACAGATTCGGTGTCGGCGAGCACAATATCTGGATCTTCTTCACGTATGTTGGCCTGATCTCGGTCGTCACGCGCGCGGGAATTCTCGGGCCGGCGGTTGACCGGTACGGTGAAGCACGGCTGTCACGGATCGGGCTTTCTCTCCTGGCAACAGGCCTGGCGACTATTCCGTTCGCTCGCGGATACGCCACACTCGCGCTTTCGGTGGCCCTCATTCCGCTCGGGACAGCGTTCACCTTTCCCTGTGTCACGTCGATGCTGTCGCGGGTGATACCGAGCAGGGAGCGCGGACTATACATGGGCGTGCAGCAGACTTTCGGCGGGTTGTCGCGCGTGATAATCCCGCTCTGGGCAGGATTCGCATACGATCATTTCGGGAAGACGGTTCCCTTTTTCACATCGGCTGCCCTCGTCGCCGGTACGATTCTCATCGGTCGCGGTGTGGACGACGGCCGGAGCTCGGCGATTCCCGCTGCTACGACTCCTCCACCGGCCGCGGAGCTATAACCGCCGCCCCCGATTGCATCGAGACATCACGAACGCAGCACACCGAACAGCACCGGAATCGCTCCGACCAGCCACGTCATTGCGGCGGCGATGGCGGCTGACTGCTTGGGGATTCTCCCGACGACGTGCAATCCGATCGCGAGCAGGACCGTCACCCAGATCGTGAAGAGATCAACCCGTGAGGCGAACGCCAGCAGAACCGGCGAGCTG
>CAYMKQ010000010.1:11570-29856 GCA_964391175.1 uncultured Gemmatimonadaceae bacterium
GTGAGGAACTGCAGCAGACGCGGCACCTGCGAGTACGTGGACACCATTATGGCTGCCGCGAGCGGCTCCCCGGCGTCAAACAGCTTCCCCACACCCCAGAGTACCACACCCGTGAGAACGACCGTCAGCGGGAAAGTCACCGCGACAATCAGAGGTGCGAACATCTCGAAGAATCCGCGCCCAGCCGAGAGCTGCTCGGCGGTCATCTGGGGATTGCGCCGCATCATCTCTTCGCTCCGGAACGCGAATTCCGCATCCATCACTGGCTGCATCGCGTTTTTCGTCAGAAAGAACAGCACGATGCCGGCGATCGTGAGAAACAGCAGTGCGTACCCGAACTTCCCGTCGCTCCGCCGCGCGAAGACAGTCGATGGCGCGTAGAAGATGTCGACGAAGTCTTCCCACAGTCCGGCACGCGGAGCCGCCGGATCGGTTGGATCTCCCGTTGAACTAGTATCTCGACCTGCGCCCGCGCGCCTCACCATGGGTCACCCTCGAGAGAATCAGGACCTGAGTCGAGAATTATGTCACACGCGGGATTCTGCCGCCAATTACGCCTTGCTCGGCGGAGGCTTGTACCGCTCGACATCAGTGATCAGCCGCACCCCGCGCTGATATGTGAAGTAGGCGTACGCCCACTGCAACAGCACGCTCAGCCTGTTGCGGAATCCCACCAGATACATGATGTGGACGAACAGCCAGAGGAACCACGCCAGTCTGCCGGCGAACCGGACTTTGCCGAAGTCTGCGATCGCGCGCGATCTCCCGATCGTCGCGAGATCGCCCTTGTTGAAGTAGCGGAAGTCTTGCCTCGGCTGCCGCCGTAGGTCACGCAGGATGTTCTTCGCCGCTGTTGCGCCTTCCTGATTCGCGGCGGCGCACACGCCGGGAACCAACCGTCCATCCTGGACGATCACCGCGAGGTCGCCGACGGCGAAGATTTCGGGATGCCCCCGAACCGATAGATCCGGATTAACCTGCACCCGCCCCACACGATCCAGCGGCGCGCCGAGGAATTTCCCGAGCGCCGACGCCTTGTTACCGGCAGCCCAGAAGGATGTGCGCGCGTGAATCTTCTCGGCCCCGATACACACTCCGTCTCTCTCGACTTTCGTAACAACCGAGTTGAGGCGCACTTCGACCCCGAGAGCTGCGAGATCCCGTGTAGCGTGCTGGGCGAGATCCTCGGGGAAAGAGGGAAGCAGCCGGGGTCCCGCCTCGACAAGGATCACGCGTGTGCGCCGCGTATCGATCTGCCGGAAGTCGGGCGCCAACGCGTTCTTCGCAATGAACGGCAGCGCTCCGGAAAGCTCGACGCCTGTGGGTCCGCCTCCGACAACGACGAAGGTAAGATACTCATCGCGCTCAATGCGATCGGAGGATTTCTCGGCGTGCTCGAAAGCGATCAGAAAGCGACGGCGGATCTCAGATGCGTCCTCGATTGCCTTCAGCCCGGGAGCGTATGGCTCCCATTCGTCGTGGCCGAAGTAGGAGTGGCGCGCCCCCGGCGCCACGATCAGGTAGTCATAGGGAATCTCGCGCATCTCATCATCGACGAAAACAGACTTGGTATCCGGGGCGATCTTGCGAACTTCGGCCATCAGAACCCGCGTGTTTAGCTGCCGGCGCAGAATCCAGCGGATCGGAGCCGTGATGTCGCTCGGCGCCAGCGCTCCGGTCGCCACCTGGTAGAGCAACGGCTGAAAGATGAAGTGATTCGTTCTGTCGAGGAGCGTGACGTCGACGTCGGCGCGGTACAGGGCTCGCGCGGCGGCGACTCCCGCGAATCCGCCGCCGATGATGACTACGCGCGGGCGCGGCCTCGGGCTATGCAAGCCTCTCCTCGAACGACCTCGCCGCGAGTGTCATGAGAAGAACCAGAAAGATCAGCAGTACGCTGTATGCCGCCGCCGTCCCGAATGCCAGCGCGCGGAGCTGCGCGAGGATCTCCATCGAGATCGGCCTGTTTGCGTGCGTGTAGAGCACCACGCTTGCGACGAATTCACCGACAGCCGTGACCGCCGCCAGAAGAGCGCCCGCCACGAGCCCGGGCCGCGCGGCGGGGAGGATCACGCGACGCATTGTCAGCATCCATGATGCACCGAGCCCGCGCGCGGCATCCTCCAGCGACTGATCCATCTGCCGCAGGGATCCTTCGACCGCTGACGCGACAAGGGGGATGTTGCGAATGAAATAGGCGAGGGGCAAGATCCAGAACGTCCCGACGAGAAGCACTCGTCCGGTCATGAGGTCATTCTGATTGAACGTTGCCGCGAGGCCCAGCGCGATAGCAGTCGCCGGAATCGCCCACGGGAGCGCGACGAGAAGCTCGAGCAGATGGCGTCCGCCGAATTTTCGGAACACGATGAGATACGCGGCGAGAAAGCAGATCACTACGTTGGCGGCCGTAGCCACGAGCGCCATCGAGACGCTGTTGGTGATTGGCCGCCACAGCTCGGGCTCGGAGAACAGGCGGCGATAGTTCTCGAGAGTGTACTCGGGCGGAAGAACCTGTGTCGTCCAGGCGCCATCCCTCGCGAAGGAGACGAGCACCACCATCAGGTGCGGAAGGACGAGGGTGATCACGACGAGAGCCGCCGCAATGCTCGTCAGGATCTGGACGCGCCGCGACCGTATCACGCGGCGGGTGCGTCCGCCCTTGCTCGCCACCGTGTACTTCCGCTTTCTGTCGAGCCAGCGGAAAAGCAGCAGGCCCGCCACCGCGCTCAGTGCCAGGACCGTGGTCTCGACGTAAGCCAGACCGAGCGCGCCGTTCATCTTCGATGCGAGGATCTGGGTTGAGAGCACGCGCAGACCGCCCCCGAATACATAGGGCGCCGAGAAGGAGCCGAGCGCGCTCATGAAAACAAGGAGCATTGAGCCCGCTACGGCTGGCATCAGTAATGGGAGAGTGACGCGGCGAAGTCTTTGCCAGGTGCTGGCGCCGAGGCCGGATGCTGCTTCATCGAGCGTGGCATCGAAGCGCTCCAGTCCCGCCGAGACGAAGAGGAATACATAGACGTACATCGTGTAAGCGTGCACGAACACGATCGCCCCGACGCCTTTGAGCCTCCACGGCGCTTCTCCCATGCCGAGCACACGCTGGATGATTCGGGTGACCAGTCCGCTCTCCCCATACAGGAACAGAAAGGCGATGACGCCTACCAGAGGAGGAAGCGCCGCGGGGAGAGTCGCGACTGCGCGGAGAATGCGGCGGCCGGGGAACTCGAATCTTCCGAGGAGAAACGCGAGAGGAACGCCGATCGCCAGCGAAGCGAACACTGAAGCGATGGCGATCACGATGCTCGTGCGAAGCGCTTCACGGTCCGCGGGACTGGCCGCGAACTCACGCCAGTGACCAAGTCCATTCTCGAAGCTTCCCGCGATCACGGCCGCGTTCGGATACACCACTGTCCAGAGAAGAAGGAGCATCACCGGCAGCGCGATCATCCAGCTCTGCCGCTGAACCGACATTCTCATTGCGGAACGATCGGAACGGGGTCTCGGGATAACCGCACGCCGATGTTTTCACCCTCGCCAGCATCGCCCGATGCAGACTCGACTTCCACGCTCACATCCTCCGCGAGCTGCACGCGATACATGACCGCGCCCCCGGTGAAGCGGCGATTGACGATGCGACCGTGCCATGCGGCGGCGTCGTCAGCCGCCGTGAGCTGGAGAGAGGTGGGGCGAAATACGACATACGCGGTGTCGAATCGCGTCGGAGCGCCTGGCGCGCGCACTACCGCCACATCGTGTATGCGTCCGCCAATCGCGACTGATGCCTTGTCACCGCGATCCACAGCTGGGATGACGCTGCCACGGCCGATGAAGCCGGCGACCTCGCGCGACACGGGAGCGTGGTACAGCTCCTCCGGCGTCCCGCACTGGAGAAGCTTCCCCTTTTTCAACAGCGCGATGCGATCGGCGATCGCGAATGCATCTTCCTGGTCGTGCGTGACGAAGAGCGCCGGCACCCCCACCCGGCGCAGCATCGCGCGGAGGTCGTCGCGCATCGTCTGTCGCAACGTCGGATCGAGATTCGAGAGAGGCTCGTCGAGCAGAAGCGCGCGTGGCTCTATCACTACCGCGCGAGCCAGCGCGACTCGTTGCTGCTCGCCGCCGGAAAGAGACTGAATCGCCCGCTTCCCCGCGCCACTCAACCCTACGGCGGTGAGGGAGGCTCGTGCCTTATCCAGCCGCTCCGCCCGGCTCATTCCGCGCGCCTCGAGGCCAAACGCGACGTTGTCCTCCACCGGCATGTGCGGGAACAGCGCGTAGTGCTGAAACACCATCCCGAAGCCGCGGCGCTCGGGCGCGACGTCCGTGATGTCCGAGCCGCCGACTGTCACTGATCCCGAGTCCAGAGCCTCGTAGCCGGCGGCGATGCGGAGAGTGGTCGTCTTCCCGGAGCCCGATGCGCCGACCAGAGCGAGCAGCTCGCCGGGACCTACTTCGAAAGAGACGTTGTCGACTGCGGTGTAATCGCCGAATCGGCGCGTTACACCGCTGAGCGCCAGCGCGCCGTACTCACTCGGATTTCGCGCCGTCGGCGCGGCGGTCACTGCTTGTGTCCGCGATTCCTGATGTGCGCGTCCCAGTATTTCATCCACTCGTCGAGATGCGCCGCCATCACTTCGCGATCCACTGGCATCGGTTTGATCTTCTCCAGTGCATCACGGATCCATGAGGGAAGACTGGACACCGGAATGTCCTTCCGGGCGGGAATGCGGAGAAACCGCTCGGCCGCGGCGATCAACGCCTCCGGTGTCGTTACGAACTCGTAGTAAAGCTCCGCTTCCCGGGCGCGCTTGCTGCCACGGACGAGGCCGATTCCATCCACGAGCAGCGGCGTACCGCTCGAGGGAATCACGTACTTGACGGGAATTCCCACACGTTGCTGAAGAGTCGCGATGTCCGGCATGTCCCATAGCGTCACCACACCTTCCTGTCGTCCGAGCTTCTGGTACAGAAGCGTCGGATTAAGCACGTAGTCCCTGGTGTTCACATCCAGCTTTCGCAGCCAATCATAGCCTGCATCGGGCTTTCCCGTCTGCGCCATCGATCTGGCCATGATGGCGCCGAAGATCGCACGCATTGTCCCCGATGCGATTGGGTCCCGGATCAGAACCTTGCCCTTCCACTTCGGATCCAGCACGTCGTCCCAATCCTTTGGGGCCTCGGCCTCTGTCACCGCCTCGCTGTTGTAACCGATCACTTCCGGCGTGAGATACGTGCCGTACCAATGATCTCCTGCTTCTCTCGCCTCGGGGTCAACGGCCGCGGCCCACGTCGGTTTGTAAGGGTGGAGCAGCTTCTCCTTCGTCGCTCTGTCGAACGCCTCGGCCGGCGCGCCGAACCAGACGTCGGCCTGGGGATTCGCGGCCTCCGCCCGAATACGCTCGAGAACCTCCTGTGAGCCCATGTCCACCCACTGCACATCGATCCCGGGATGTGCCTTCTCGAATCCCTCCTCGAAATATTTGAGCAGATCCTTTCCGTGCGGTGAGTAGACAGTGAGCACGGTGCGGTCATCCGAGCTGCATGCCGTCACGAACAGAATCGCACCGATGAGCCCGACGTGCGGGATCTTCATCGCACTGTGTTTCCGCCGAGGAGGTTCGCGAATATCCGTGCTGCACCAGCGACACCTGACGGCAGCTGCCGGAAAAGCGCGAGCGGCACGTACACGTAGGTCCCGCGCCCGTAGGACGCGGCGAGAAGGGCGCCACGCTTTGGCTCCTCGCCAGGATCGCTCATGGCCAGCGGCGCGCGATACCGCGAGTCGAACGTGAACGGCATGTAAAGGGCGCGCTCCTGCACCCATCCCTGGAAATCCGCGGCCGAGATCCGGTTCGGAGCGCTGAGGATTGGCGAAGCTGGATCGAGCACCGTAACCGGACTGTTCTCATCGGTCACGCGATCGTGCGGCCGGCGGATGGTGATCGGATATGGCATGACACCCGGCCGTTGCATCTCGTATTGGCCGTACTGCACCACGAGCCTGCCGCCGTTACGAACGTAGGCGAGCAGGTACCCGTTGTTGTCTACCAGAACCTGATTCGCCTGATAGGCTCGCGGACCAACGACGACGCTCGAGAAACGCGTCAGGTCCGTCGCGGGAATGTCCTGCGGCTGAACGATCGTGACCGGCACCCCGAGCTGTTCCAGCATCGGCGCGACGTTGTCACCGACTCCCGGGATGTAGGCAACTCTCAATCCTCTCGGCAGCATCACGTCGATGGAGTTGATGGCCAGTGTCGACGGCCGATAGATACGCTCCGGATCGATGTGCTCGTACTCGATCGGGATGTAGCCGGAGCGGAACTGCTGCCCTCGGGCCTCGGCGACCGCGGTGATCTCGTGCATTCCGCGCGGCAGACTTCCGCGCAGCTGAAACGTCAAGGTCCTCGTCGTACCCGGCGCGAGCGTGACAGTGCGGCGTGACGAATCGGCGGTGAGTCCGCGAGGCAGATCGAGCGTGACTGACGCTGCCACGGTATCAGCGAACGCGGAGCGCAGCGTCACATTGACGAAGCGATCGAGCGGCGACGATGCGCGGGCAATGTCGATGGTCCGGTCGAACGCTACGGAGATACCGGGCGCTACGACGAGCGGACGCTGAATGTCCCCACGCACTGGATCGGCGTAGTGATAAACGATCGGAGTCCTGATCGTGACACCACGGGACCCGGCGCCGGAGGAGATGATCACCGCGGGCCACTTCTGTTTCACCCGCTCGTCCTCTGCCGCGGCGCTGATCGACGGCGTGAAGAGATCGCCGGTTCGTGGGGATGCGAGCCACCACGGCTGGGTGATCTCGGAGCCGGTCACGGATTCGACCCAGCGGTGGCTCGAGTCGGGCAGTATCTCCCTGGAGACTCCGGTCACCTCCCCGCTGCCAGTCGGCATGGCAGAGATAGTGATCGGGGTGCGTCCACGGTTGTACACAGTCTTCGTCACCTGTGCTCTCTCGCCCAACGCAACAGCTTGTCGGTCCGCGATCGCCTCGAACGCAACCGATGACGTGAGCGTCGAGGCTCGCGTGTCGTCGGCAGCGGGATTGGAGGACGTGATGCCAAGACCTTCGAAAATCGACCGCTCCTGCTTCGGATCGCTCGCCGCCGGGACTCTCATGTGCTCGCGGGTCACGTAGTTCCAGACCACACCCCTTCGTCTCAGCGTTCCAAACCCCTGCGACTTGTGCTGCGACCGGCTCTCGGCGGCGATCTCCGCGTACGATGCGCCGAGAGCGGGATTGAATTCACCGACGTTGATCAGGAGCGTCGCGGTGGTGGGCGCGAAGCGCGCGGTTCGGTAGAATTTCAGAGGAGCCCACGGCGGCCCGAATTCCCTCACCGGGAATCGTACGGTGTCGGATGCGACGTCGTAGGCTTCTCGCGCCAGAATCGCCGAGACCTGGTGCTGCCCGTGGCCGTCGCGCGGGGTTCCTGAAAAGAGGGCGAGAATGATGTGTGGCCGGAAAGCGCGCACCACCTTCACTACATCCCCAAGCAGAGCCTCTTTTGGCCAGTGACTGTACGTTTCGGCGGCCGTCTTGGAGAAGCCAAAGTCATACGCTCTGGTGAAATACTGATGCGCGCCATCGACGCGCCGCGCCGCCAGCAGCTCCTGGGTGCGAATCACTCCCAGCAGCTCACCGAGCTCGTTGCCGATCAGATTCTGGCCGCCGTCCCCACGCGTGAGAGAGAGATATGCTGTCCCGGCGTTGCGTCCACGCGCGAGCCACGCGATGAGCTGCGTATCCTCGTCGTCGGGGTGCGCGCCGACCGTAAGCACGCGCGCATTCACGCTCGCGGCAGGACTGCTTTCACGCTGGGGACCCGCGGCACGTTCCTGCGCGCTCTGCGCACGCGGAAGCAGCATTACGGCGAGCGCGACGCCGAGGGTGGCAGTCCTTCGCATCGTCCGGACCTCCAACGCGGCGCGCACTCTCAGGATTTCAGCGCCATGCCGCGGCGTTTTGCTCCCGCCGGCTGCGGTACCGGCGCATTCACCTCCGAGACGATGCGCTCCTGCTCCGTCTTGTGAGCCTCGGCGTATCCCTCGGCCGGGCTCGCGCGCTCGGGCCGTCCGACGTAGCGCAGGAGCAGCGCATTACCGGTGGAGACGCGCAGGCGCGGAGCGGCATACGACCACGCACCGCTGTTCTTCGGCTCTTCCTGTGCCCAGACCACTTCCGCGACCGCCGGATAGAGGTCGACTATCCGGGCGATGTCCTTCCCTGGCCAGGGATATAGCTCTTCGACGCGCACGAGTGAGACATGGGGCGCGCGCCTGGCGGCGAGATCGTAGTAGATCTTTCCGGTGCAGAGCACGAGACGAGTGACCTGCTCGCGATGTCGCGAAGCGACCGGATCGTCGATGACGGGATGGAAGCTGTCGCTGCTCAGATCCGCGAGATTCGCCGCGGCTTCCGGCAGGCGCAGCAGACTCTTGGGCTGCATGAGAATCAGCGGCCGCCGCTCGTACAGCAGTGCCTGGCGTCGCAGGATGTGGAAGTACTGCGCCGGAGTGGAGGGATAGGCGACGCGCATGTTTCCCTCGGCGCAGAGCTGGAGAAACCGCTCCAGCCGCGCGCTCGAGTGTTCGGGCCCCTGCCCTTCGTAGCCGTGCGGCAGCAGGAGCACGACCGAAGAGTCCTGGCCCCACTTTGCGCGATCGGCGGCGATGAACTGATCGATTATCGGCTGGGCGACGTTGACGAAATCGCCGAACTGCGCTTCCCACAGTACCAGCGTATCCTCCGCGGCGGTGCTGTATCCGTACTCGAAACCGAGCACCGCCGTCTCCGACAGAGGACTGTTGTAGATCTCGAACACCCCGTGAGAGTCTCCGTCGGCGACGTGCTGCAGCGGGACGTAGATCTCCCCCGTCTCTGCATCGTGCAGTACCGCCTGGCGGTGAGAGAAGGTTCCGCGCTCCACATCCTGTCCAGTGACCCTCACCGATTTTCCGTCGGTGAGCAGCGACGCGAACGCCAGCGCCTCGGCGTGGCCCCAATCGATTCCGCCATCGTCACCCATCGCTTCAGCCCGACGCGCCAGCGTCTTGGCGAGACGGGGATTGACGTTCAGCGTCTCGGGCCAGTCGAGCATTCGCTCGTTCAGCTCCCGGAGATGGTCGGCGTTGACCGCGGTGTCGCCGCCTCCCGCGCCGGATACATCGACCTGCGCCTCGTTCGTCGGGCGATGCTCGGGGGGATGCATCTCGCCGCTCTTCGTCGCCGACTGGATCCGCTCCAGATTCTCCGCGATCTCTCTGTCGATCTGCTTCACTTCGTCGGCGGTTATCGTCCCTTCCGCTACGAGGCGGTTGCCCCAAACCTCTCGGGGCGAAGGATGTGCTCGTATTTTCTTGTATAGCGTCGGCTGGGTGAAGGAAGGCTCGTCGGTCTCGTTGTGACCGTGTCGGCGGTAGCCAACCACGTCGATCAGGAAATCCTTCCCGAATTTGGCGCGATACTCGATCCCGAGCCGCACGACCTGAAGGCACGACGCCGCGTCGTCGCCGTTGACGTGGACGATCGGAACCTCGAAGCCCTTGGCGAGATCGCTGGCGTAATGAGTCGATCGAGCATCGACTGGATCGGTCGTGAATCCAACCTGGTTGTTCACGATGATGTGCAGCGTTCCTCCCGTGCGGAAACCGGTGAGCCCTGAAAGATTGAACGTCTCCGGCACCACGCCTTCCCCCGGGAACGCTGCGTCGCCGTGCACGCAGACGGGGAGGACCGACGACTCGTCTCTCCTCTCCTTCGAGCTCGCGAGCGCCTGTCGCGCGCGTGCGACTCCTTCGAGTACCGGATTCACTGCCTCGAGGTGGCTCGGATTGGGGATGAGCACGACGTCGACCTCAACACCCGGGAGCTGTCGCTTCCCGCGCGCCCCGAGATGGTATTTCACGTCGCCCGTGCCGCTTTCGGCGTTCGTCGCCGCATGCTTGCCCTCGAATTCGTCGAATATCGTCCCATACGGTTTGCCGAGCGTATGGGCGAGCACGTTGATGCGTCCGCGGTGGGCCATTGCCAGATCTACTTCGCGCGCGCCATGAGCGGCCGCGGCTTCAATCGCGACGTCCAGCATCGGCACCAGAATGTCGCCGCCCTCGATCGAGAAGCGCTTGTAACCCTGATACGCGCGTCCCAGGAATCGCTCCAGACCGTCCACTTCGGTGAGTCGGCGGAGAATAGCCTTCTTCTCTTCGTCGTCGGGTGGAGCATGGAGGCGGCCACTTTCGATCGCCTCGCGGAGCCACTCGCGCTCGACGGCTTCTCCGAGGTGCGCGATCTCGAACCCGATCCTGGAGGAGTAGAGCTCGCGAAGGCGCGCGACGACATCCGCCGCGCTTCCGCCGCTGGCGCCGAGCGCGATCCCGGGGATGCTGGCGAGGTCTTCCTCGCTCAGTCCATGGAACTCGGGAGTCAGCTCCGGAGTGCCCTCCGGCAGCGTACCGAGCGGATCGAGCGGAACCGCGAGATGGCCGTAGCTGCGAATGGCATCGACCAGTTTTGCCGCGGCCGCGACAACGCGGAGGAAAGTGGGGTCCGTCTGGCCGAGAAGAAGAGGCGGCGCGGGCGCCGCAGCTTCAGCCGAGCCGCTAAGACTCTCCGCGAACCTGAAGAACTGCCGCCAGGACTCGTCCACCGAGGCCGGATCGCGCCGGTAGGCTTCGTATGCTTCGCTGATGTATCCGTCGTTGAAGACGCCCGTGATCGGGTCGGAGCTCATCGCCTAAATTTAAGGTGCATCCAGGGATTCCGGGGAACTGAGAAGAGCAAAGCTATCAGCTACCTGGTGCCAGCTGTCCGCTGACAGCTCACTACACCCGGACTTCACTACTTCGAGCCAAGCCGCTTGACGGAGAAGGGTTACCGCGTGAAACGTCCCGACGTCGTGAGGCTGGACGCGGGCAGCTCTGGGCTTGTAGCTGGCAGCCTGGCAGTTCTTGCACTTAAGAGTTCTTTCCCGGATTTCCGGGATGAAAAAAAAGCGCCCTGCACGAGAATCGTGCAGGGCGCTCGAGCCGGAGCTGTGCGGTTATCTCCGCTGAACGTCGACGTTGTTGCCGATGACGCCACCGATGATGGCGCCGGCGGTTCCGCCGATGATCGCGCCCTTCACCTTGTTCTTGCTGGTGACAGCACCGAGGACCGCGCCAGCGGCCGCGCCGATCGCGGCATCACGCTTGGTGTGCTTCACGACCGTCTGCGGAGCCGGAGCTCTGTAGACCGGCTGCGAGGAGTAGGTCCCACCCGAAGATCTGCGGCGCGCTGTCGAAGTGCGACGGGTGGACGTGCTTCTCAGCGCTGTCGGCGCAACAGCGGTTGCCACTCCGGCGCGCTCCGCTGCCGTGATGCTGTCGAGCGGCGTATAAGGGTTTGCCTGAGCAGCTGTCGTCAGGTCGGCATTGAGCGCGTCATCGACCTTCTTGTCGTCCCCATTCGAGCACGCGAAAGCGAAAAACGCGGCCGGAAGAATTATCAGCTTGCGAAACATTGGAATCCTCCAGAAAAGACCACCGCGCAACGCGACGGCCCTTCTATATAAGGGCAGGCCATGTGCCAGGTTTTGGGGGGGTGGTTAAGCCGCTGTAGCGGCCGATAACGCAGCCGCCGGAGCCAGATCGTCCTCTAAAGAGGCCGGCAGGGTGAGACGAAAAGTGCTCCCCTGGCCGGGGACCGAATTAACGGTCAGAGACCCGTCCAACAGCTCAGCCAGACGTCGTGAAATCGGGAGGCCCAGACCCGTGCCCGGTTGCTTCGATTCGGACACCTGCACGAACTCCTCGAAGATGCGCACGATGTCCTCCTGCGCGATCCCAACCCCCTCATCGATTACCTGTATCTGTACCCCCTTGTTCTGATTCTGTTCGCAGACGACGCGGATCGGTTTGCCTTCACCGAACTTGATGGCGTTCGAGAACAGGTTGAGAAGGATCTGTCGGACCCGCCGCGGATCGCTGACGGTGTTAAATGGCTCGCCTTCCATCTCCAGGCTCAGGGTCGAGCCGTATTCGTCGGCCAGCGGCCGAACGGTGATGAAGAGGTCTTCTATCAGCGATGGCCACATCACGGGTTGGAGCGAGAGCTCGATTTTCCCCGCCTCGATCTTCGACAGGTCCAGCACATCGTTGACCAGCTCCAGGAGGTGCCGCGCCGCCTTGAGCGTCCGTTGGAGTCCTTCCTTCTGCTTCGCGTTGAGCGGGCCGTAGATGTTGTCGAGCATGAGGGTGCTGTATCCGATCACCGCGTTGATAGGGGTGCGCAGCTCGTGGCTCATCGACGCGTAGAAGCGGTTCCTCGCCCCCATCGCCTGCTCCAGCGCAATCTGCCGGCGATGAAGCTCCTCGTTCATCTGTGACAGCTTAGCGGCCGAACGCGCCTCCGTCTCGAGCAGCGAGGTGCGGTGCTCGAGCTCCAGCTCGCGCTTCTGACTGTCGCGCAGCAGGTCGCCCTGGCGCTGGATCTCGCGCTGCTTGAGGTAGAGATCGACGAACACCGCCACCTTGGACCGCAGCACGTCGGGATTGAAGGGCTTGAACACGTAGTCCACCGCGCCCATCGAATAGCCCTTGTACACGTAAGCGTCTTCCTTGTTGATGGCGCTGAGGAAGATGATGGGGATCGTGCGCGACCGCTCGCGTGACTTGATGATCTCGGCGACCTCGAAGCCGTTCATCCCTGGCATCTGGACATCGAGCAGAATGGCCGCGAAGTCGACAGAGAGAACCTTTCTCAGAGCCTCGGGGCCCGAGTCAGCACGGACGAGATTCTGACCCAGCGGCTCGAGGATCGCCTCGAGCGCGAGCAGGTTCTCGGGCCGGTCGTCGACGAGCAGAAGGTCGATGCGCTCGTCCGTCATACGACCAGCGTCCTTCCCGCTTTCACGGGCACGAGGCTCAGCTCGACGAGCCGCCGGGCGATGGCATCGAGGGGAAGTATTTCGGCGCTTGGCACGGCATGGATCGCGGCGACGGGCATGATCGGAATTTCCGCCGTCTTCGGATCCTGCACCAGAGCGAGTCCGCCCCGCAAGACGATATGATGCAGTCCCCTCGAGCCGTCCTCGTTTGCACCGGTCAGAATGACACCGATCGTCCCCGACCGGTAAGTGTCGGCCGCCGATGTGAACAGCACGTCGATCGACGGCCTGCTGAATCGCACCGGCTCCTCGATCGTGAGCGAGATGTGTCCCGCGTCAATGAGAGCATGATAGTTCGCGGGCGCGAGGTGAACGGTTCCCGGACTCAGAACATCCTTGTCCTCCATCTCGCAGACTCTCAGCGCGGTCGCATCCTGGAGGAGCTGTGGCAGGAGTCGCTCGGAGTCCTTGCTCCGATGCTGCACTACGGCGATGGGAATACCGAAATCGCCCGGAAGATCCCCGAGCAGCCTGGTGAGCGCGGTCAGTCCGCCCCAGGACGTGCCGATCACCACGATCGAGTAGGGCATCACCTGACCTTCCGGAAGATCTTTTCCGGCGGCGCGATCTGCTGGTAGGAATCCTCGTGCGACATGAAGCGCAGCGTCTCCTTGCTGCCGAGCACCAGCACGCCGAACATCGCGAGGCTGTCGTAGAACAGGCCGTGCACCTTCGATTGCAGAGTCTTGTCGAAGTAGATGAGGACGTTCCGGCAGAGGATGACGTTGAACTCGCTGAACGAGCGATCCGTCACGAGATTGTGCTGCGAGAAGACGACATTCTTGGTCAGCGAATGATCGAACAGCGCACCGCCGTACTTCGCCGTGTAATACTCCGAGAACGACCTCTTCCCGCCCGCCCGTATGTAGTTGTCCGTGTATTCCTGCATTCGCTCCAGCGGGAAAATCCCCGCCTTCGCGCGCTGGAGCACTACCTCGTTGATGTCGGTGGCGTAGATGCGGGAGCGGTCGTAGAGGCCCTCTTCGCGGAGCAGCATCGCCATCGAGTAGACTTCTTCCCCCGTCGAGCACCCCGCGTGCCAGATGCGGATGAAGGGGTAGGTCCTGAGGAGAGGCACTACGTGCTCGCGGAACGTGGCGTAGAAGTTCGGGTCGCGGAACATCGCCGTCACGTTGATGGAGAGATCGAGGAGCAGCTTCTCCATCATTTCCGGCTCGTGCAGCACCCGCTCCTGGAGCGCGCTCACGCTGGAGAGTCCCTCCTCCTCGATGCGCTTCCACAGCCGGCGCCGGATCGAGGCGTAGGCATACGCCCGGAAATCGAACCCGTAGTGACGGAAGATCCCTTCCAGCAGCAGCTCGATCTCGATTCGCTCGAGATCGGGCTTGAACGTCTGCCGGTCCGGCTCGCCGCCGGTGTTGGGCGCTTCCGCTACCTGTACAGCCACACTCGCAACAGTGAAAGCAGCTGCTCGGTGTCAACCGGCTTCGTGATGTAATCCGAAGCTCCGGCCGCGATGCACTTCTCGCGGTCGCCCTTCATGGCCTTCGCCGTCAGCGCAATGATCGGAAGAGTCTTGAACTGATCCATCGCGCGAATCGCGCGGGTAGTCTCATACCCATCCATCTCGGGCATCATGATGTCCATGAGCACCGCGTCGACCTCCTGATCCTTCCGCAGCTGCTCGATCGCCTGCTTCCCGTTCTCGGCGAAGCGGACGACCATGCCGTGGTCCTCGAGCATGCTCGTCAGCGAGAAGATGTTTCGCACATCGTCGTCGACCACGAGCACCTTCTTGCCCGCGACGACCGAGTCGGCGTCGTGCAGGTGCTCGAGCATCTTCCGCTTCTGCTCCGGCAGCTTGGCCTCGACGCGGTGGAGGAAGAGCGCGGTCTCGTCGAGGAGGCGCTCGGGAGACTTCACATCCTTCACGATGATCGTCTCCGCGTACTTCTTGATGCGCGTCTCGTCCTCCGGGCTCAGCTCCCTGCCGGTGTAGATGATGATCGGCAGGTCCCGCTTCTCCGCATCCGCTTTTACCTTCTCGAGCAGATCGAATCCGCTCATGTCCTTGAGGCCGAGATCCAGGACCATGCAGTCGAAGTGCTTGTTGTTCAGCTGGAGCAGCGCATCCTCCGCTGAGTCGACGGCCACGATATCCACATCGTCGTGGGCGATCAGCTCTACGATGCTCTGCCGCTGAGCCTCGTTGTCCTCGACGACGAGCAGATTCTTGGGAACGGTGTCGATGAACGACGCGATACGTGAAAAGGCGCTGTCCAGAGCTTCCTTGCTCACCGGCTTGGTGAGGTACGCTATCGCGCCGGCCTTGAGTCCCTCGCGCTTCTGCTCCACACCGGAGATGATGTGTACCGGTATGTGTCGCGTCTCGGGGTCTCCCTTCAGACGGTCGAGCACTTCCAGACCGCCCATTCCCGGCATGTCGATATCGAGCGTGATCGCGTCGGGCCTGACCTCGCTGGCGGCTGCCAGTCCGGCTTCACCGTCCAGCTCGACCACGGCCTTGAATCCCTTGTCGCGCGCCATGTCGAGCAGAACCCTCGCGAAGTTCTGGTCGTTCTCGATGACCAGAACCGTGCGGTCACCTTCCTCGATCAGCTCCCGGTCGTCGGGGATCACTGTCTGGGCGACCGCTCGCCGTTCCGGCCGATATTGCAGCGCGTCGCCGGATGGCTTCCGTCGCTGATCCCTGCGCGTGGGACCACGCGCGGGCGAGCCGGTTGCCGGACGAGCACGCGCTGAAGCAGCGTCTGCTTTCACCATCTGCCGGTTGGGCGGCAGATAGTTACTGATGTCGATCCTGTCACGGTCCGGCCCTTCCTCGCGCGGGACATAGCGCACCGGCAGGAAGAGCGTGAACGTGCTGCCCTGGTTCTGCGAGCTCTCGACGCGAATCTCGCCGCCCAGCAAGCGCGCGATCTCGCGCGTGATTGAGAGGCCAAGGCCCGTTCCTCCGTACTTGCGACTCGTAGTTCCGTCCGCCTGCTGAAACGCCTCGAAAATGAGACGCTGCTTGTCCTTCGGGATGCCGATGCCGGTGTCCGCCACCGCGAACGCCAGCACGTCCGAGGCGGCTTCGAGTGCGGGGTTCTGGAAGCGCCGTCCCTTTTCCGCGCGGCGGATGGTGAGAGTGACGCTTCCTTCATCCGTGAACTTGAACGCGTTCGACAGCAGGTTCTTCAACACCTGCTGGAGACGCCCCTCATCGGTGAAGACCGCCGGCGGCAGATCGCCGCTCAGATCGACCTTGAGGCCAAGTCCCTTCTGATCTGCGAGAGCGCCAAAGTTCCGGTCGACAAACTCCTTCACCTCCTCGAGGCGGATCTCGGTGGGATTCACGTCCATCTTGCCGGCCTCGACCTTCGACAGGTCGAGCACGTCGTTGATGAGCGAGAGAAGATCGCTGCCCGACGACAGAATCGTCTGCGCGAACTCGACCTGCTTCGCCGTGAGGTTTCCGTCCTTGTTCTCGCTGAGGAGCCGCGCGAGGATCAGCAGGCTGTTGAGCGGCGTTCGCAGCTCGTGCGACATGTTGGCGAGGAACTCCGACTTGTACTTCGAGCTGAGCGCGAGCTGCTCCGCCTTCTCCTCCAGAGCGACCCGCGCCCCCTCCACTTCCTCGTTCTTCGTCTCGACCTTTCGGTTCTGTTCCGCGAGCAGCGAGGCCTTCTCCTCGAGCTCCTCGTTGACCTGCTGCAGCTCCTCCTGCTGATCCTTGAGCAGCTCTTCGGACGTGCGCAGTGTAGTTGCCTGCGCCTCCAGCTCGGAGTTCGACCGCTTCAGCTCTTCCTGCTGCTTCCGCAGCTCCTCGGACTGGCTCTGCAGCTCCAGCGTCAGGCTCTGCGACTGCTCGAGCAGCTCCGCCGTGCGCATGTTCGCGCTGATCATGTTGATGACCACGCCGATGGTCTCCGCCAGCTGATCGAGGAAGAGCTGGTGTATCTGGCTGAATGGCAGGAACGATGCAAGCTCGATCACGGCCTTCACGTCGCCTTCGAACAGCACCGGGAGCACGATGACGTTGCGCGGAGGCGCTTCGCCTAGTCCCGAGGTGATCCGGATGTAATCGTCGGGAACGTTGGTGAGGAGGATCGGCTTCTTCTCGAGCGCCGCCTGTCCGACGAGCCCTTCTCCGAGATGGAAGCGGTTGCCTACGTGCTTGCGCTGCTTGTAGGCGTAGCTCGCTATGAGCTTGAGGACCGGCGTGTTGCCTTCGTCCTCCATGATGTAGAAGGCGCCGTGGTGCGCCGACACGAGCGGAGTCAGCTCCGACATGATCAGCTTCGACACCGCCTCCAGATCCTTCTGCCCCTGCATCATCCTCGAGAACTTGGCCAGGTTGGTCTTCAACCAGTCCTGGTCAGAGTTCTTTTCGGTCGTGGACTTCAGGTTCACGATCATCTGGTTGAGGTTGTTCTTGAGCTCGTCGAGCTCGCCCTGCGCCTCGACCGCGATCTGTCGGCTCAGGTCTCCTCGCGTCACGGCCGTGGCTACCTCCGCGATCGCTCGCACCTGGAGGGTGAGGCTGTTCGCCATCGCGTTCACGTTGTCCGTGAGCGCGCGCCACGTTCCGGCTGCGCCCGGCACTTCCGCCTGACCACCGAGCTTTCCTTCCGTACCCACTTCTTTCGCGACGCGAGTGACCTCGTCGGCGAAGACGCGGAGACTGTCCACCATCGCGTTGACGGTGTTCTTGAGCTCGAGGATCTCACCGCGCACTTCGACGGTGATCTTCTGAGAGAGGTCTCCCTTCGCCACCGCCGTCGTGACGAGCGCGATGTTTCTGATCTGGCTCGTCAGGTTTCCGGCGAGCGTGTTCACGTTGTCGGTGAGATCCTTCCACGTGCCGGCAACGCCCGGCACGTTCGCCTGGCCGCCCAGCTTTCCTTCCGTGCCCACGTCACGCGCAACGCGCGTCACTTCCGAGGAGAAGGCGCTCAGCTGATCGACCATGGTGTTGATGGTGTTCTTCAGCTCGAGAATCTCGCCCTTCACATCCACCGTCATCTTCCGGCTCAGATCGCCCTTCGCGACCGCGGTTGTGACGTCGGCGATGTTTCTCACCTGACCGGTGAGGTTCGAGGCCATGAAGTTCACGTTGTCGGTGAGATCCTTCCACGTTCCCGCGACTCCGGGCACGTTGGCCTGGCCACCGAGGCGACCCTCGGTTCCCACTTCGCGGGCGACACGCGTCACTTCCCCCGCGAACACGCTCAGGCTGTCGACCATGGTGTTGATCGTCTGCTTGAGCTCGAGGATCTCTCCCTTCACGTCGACGGTGATCTTTCTCGACAGGTCGCCCTTCGCGACCGCGGTAGTCACATCGGCGATGTTTCGAATCTGTCCGGTGAGGCTGGACG
>CAYMKQ010000010.1:29956-35908 GCA_964391175.1 uncultured Gemmatimonadaceae bacterium
CGGCGATGTTTCTCACCTGACCGGTGAGGTTCGAGGCCATGAAGTTCACGTTGTCAGTGAGAACTCTCCACGTCCCTCCTACGCCGGGAACCTCCGCCTGGCCGCCCAGCTTGCCTTCCGTTCCCACTTCGCGAGCGACACGAGTGACTTCGTCGGCGAACGCGCCGAGCTGGTCCACCATTGTGTTGACGGTCGTGCCGATACGGAGGAATTCGCCCTGCACGGATTTCCCGTCGATCTCCAGAACCATCTTCTGATTCAGATCTCCTTCCGCGACCGCGGTCAGGACGCGGGCGACCTCGGATGTCGGAGAGACGAGATCGGTAATCAGGGAATTGATCGAGGTAACCGTCGTCCTCCAACCGCCAGCTACGGGTCCGAGCGATGCGCGCTCGGTCATCTGACCTTCGCGTCCGATCGTGGTGCTCACTCGAATCATCTCTTCGGCCAGCGATTCGTTGAGCTTCGCGATTCCGTTGAATGCGTCACCGATTTCCGCGAGCAGCGGGTGATCCGACATCGGCATCCGGACTTCGAAATCGCCATCCCTGAGGTCACGCATCATACCCAACAGGCGGCGGAGGTCTACCTCGCGAATACGGCCACCGGAAGCCAGAACGCCTGCGCCGCCCTGGTTGTCGTCCTGATTCCCGTTGCCGTTGTCATTTCGTTTTCCGCTTCGACCTTTCCCGCCATTCCTGCCGCTTTTTCGGCGCGAGCCAGTGGCGCCAGGTGAGGTGGTCAGACTTTCGTCCGACGCCGTCTCTTCTTCGATAGTGTCGCCGATCTCCACGACGTTTACTCCTTGATTTGACTGCTTGAGGCCCGCACATGGCGGGGTTCAGAATCCGGCATCCGCGCCGGGCGTGTCCGGGGGAGGGGATTATTTCTACTGTTCAAAAGTGGGACCGTTTTCAGAAATGTATACGACCTGAATGCTCAGATCGCGGGTGGAGTGAGTTGAACGGTGTCTCCGAAGCGAATCTCGCCCTCGGAGATCACCCTCGCGTAGACTCGGCTCCAACCCGGATGGAGCTTCTGGGAGATTCGAGCGAAATGCCCCTCGATGAACGACGCTCTTATCGTTTTGCAGGGCGAGGTGAAGGACGCAATTTCGAGGACGACCTCGTCGCCCACCCGAAGCGTCGCGCCGGGGACCACCGACTCCCAGCGGAGCCCTTCGACGGTCAGGTTTTCTCCGGCGGTCCCTACGTCGATCGGATGGCCTTCTACCTGCAATGCGCGGATTCGCTCGAGCGCGTAGATGCAGACGGCGCGGTCCGAACCGCCGTGGTGCTTCTTGTCGTCGTGATCGTCATTTAGAAGACCAAATCGCGACACTTTAGCGTCACTAACGCGCTGTTTTGGGACCCCGCCCCCGGAAACATTGATCGAGACCACTGTTCCGATCTCGTGTCCATCCGAACTTCCAGGAGAGGCGTCAGTCATTGGCCACACTACGTCCTACCCCGCTCTGGTGAGAATGCGCCCCTCGATTAACGACTTTTTCCTGCGCCAGAAATGCTACCGGAATCCCGCCGTTTCGAGTGCTGAACCGCGCTCTCATCGGAAGTCCGATCTGCCGGGCGAGAGCTCCGTCGGAGGTCAGAATCCCGAGCCGCCACCGAGGCCTTGCCTTGAGCGCAAAGCCCAGCTTCGCATACAGATTCCTAAGCTCATCGATGTCTCCGATACGCACTCCGTAGGGCGGATTCGTAATGACCCAGCCCCGCCGTTCTTCGATGTCCTCCAGCTTCGCCAGCGATGATGAAAGCGCTTCGACCGCGAATCCGACGTCCTGATCGACCCCCGCACGCGTGGCGTTCCGCGACGCCGCCTCGACGGCGCCGGCATCCCGGTCCGAACCTGTCACCTCCCCTCCCCCTCCCCCTCCCCCGCCGCGGCGCATGCCGGATGGTTTGACCGAAGCCTGAGCTCTTTCGAGAACGCCGTTCCAGCGATTCTCGTCGAACGTCGGCCAGTCCATAAAAGCGAATCGCCGTTTCGCACCCGGCGGCATTCCGCGCGCGAGCAGAGCCGCTTCGATCGGAATCGTGCCTGACCCACACATGGGATCGATGAGCGGATCGCCCGGTCGCCACCCGCTTGCCAGGACCATCGCCGCCGCGAGGGTTTCCCTCAACGGCGCCCTGGCGATTTCCTGACGGTAGCCGCGGCGATGCAGCAGATCGCCCGAGCTGTCGGCGCTCACTTCGCATTCGTCGTGAACGATCCGGACGATGAACAGCTGCGCGGGATTTTCCGATGTCGTATCCGCGCCCGCATCCTCATCCGCGTCGTACCCGGCGCGCGATTCCGTCGCGAGGTCCACCGCGGCTGGCGCGCTGCGCGCGATCGCAGCGAGCACGCGCTCGCCTACTGCGTCCGAATGATAAAGCCGCGACTTCCTGCACGTCACTCGCACCCGTACGGAACCAGTCGTGGGGAGAAAGTCCGTCCACGGAACTCTCTTCGCACGCCGCTCCAGCTCATGAAAGGTGCTGGCGTGAAAGCGCGCCAGCCGCGCTACGACCCGACTCGCGGTCCGGAGCCAGAGATTCGTTTCATAGATGCTCTCCAGCTCTCCTCGGTACGAAACGCCGCCTGCCTCGGATTTCGACCTGACGCCGAGTCGCCTGAGCTCGCCCGCGGTTATGGTCTCGAGCCCCGGCGCGGTGGCGGCAAACAGCTCGAGAGGTGAAGAACCGGGCATTGCGGTGAGGTTACCTCGCGCCAGGGGCGCAGGTAAGTCCCTGGGGGTGGGGGGGGAATAGTTTGTGCCTGTATCACGGTGGTGCCACAACGAATAGACAGGGAGTCATCCCGAAAGCTGCTCCACGAGCGCTTTGGGCATTCGGATTTTCGGCCGGGGCAGTGGGAGTCGCTGAAGGCCGTCCTCGCCGGGGAGGATGCGCTGGTGGTGATGCCGACGGGCAGCGGGAAATCGCTGATCTATCAGTTGCCGGCTGTTCAGTTGCCGGGGCTAACGATCGTCGTGAGTCCGCTCATCGCGCTGATGAAGGACCAGCACGACAAGCTCTCAGCCCAGGGCGTGAGCTCGGTCGCGATGCATTCGCATCTCTCTACCTCGGAGACGCGGGAGGCGCATCGCCAGATCGCGGAGGGCGAGGGCGAGATTCTCTACCTCACGCCGGAGCGCTTCAAGGACCGAGCGTTCTTCGAGCATCTGCTGTCGCGCCCCATCAGCCTCTTCGTAGTGGATGAAGCGCACTGTGTCAGTCAGTGGGGCCACGATTTCCGGCCCGACTATCTCTCACTCGGCGCAATAGCGAAGCGGCTCGGGCGTCCTCCCGTGCTGGCGCTTACGGCCACCGCTACCGAGCACGTGCAGGGAGACATCGTCCGTCAGCTGGGAATGGTGAGGCCGCACGTAACGATCACCGGTTTCGCCCGCCCCAACCTGCGCTTCGAGGTCATCCGGACCGTGAACGACGGACTCAAGGACACGTCGCTCCGCCACGCACTGCGGGAATTCGAAGGATCGGGCGTCATCTACGTCGCCACCGTAAAGGAAGCGGAGCGGCTGCATGGCATGCTGGCCGAGGAGTTCAGCGTGGGACTTTATCATGGGAAGCGCCCGGCGGCGGACAGGACGGAAGTTCAGGACCGCTTCATGGCCGGTGACCTCAAGGCTATCATCGCCACCAACGCGTTCGGGCTCGGCATCGACAAGCAGGACCTTCGCTTCGTGATCCATTACCATTTCCCGGGCTCGATCGAAGCCTACTATCAGGAAGCGGGAAGAGCCGGCCGGGATGGCGAGCCCGCCGTCTGTCGCGTGCTCTACCGGGTCGAGGACAAGCGCATCCAGTCTTACTTCCTCGGCGGCAAGTATCCCGAGGTGCAGGAAGCGGCGCAGGTCGCTCTCGCTCTCGAGAAGTATCCGCTCAAGACGCCCGTGCTCCTCGACGACATAGTGGAGCTGACGGGAATTCCCTCGCGCAAGGCGAAGATCGTGTTCGCGCTTCTCAAGCGGCATGGCCTCGTGCGCGAGCATCGCGGCGGGAAGTGGGAACGGCTCGGTGAGGATCTCACCGCCGTCGATCTGAGCGCGGATCTCCAGGACTACGAGGAGCGGCGGGCGATGGATCAGGAAAAGCTCCGCACGATGATCCAGTTCTGCCAGACGACGCAGTGCAGAACTCGCTATATCCTGGAGCACTTCGGCGAGAAGGTGAAAGCCGACTGGCGGTGCGACAACTGCGATGCCTGCGACGCGATGGAGGAAGTGGTACTGGCGCGCGGGGCGTGAGAGCGAAGGAATTACGTGTGATACATTATTAGCCCATGCAAAACACCCTGGCCATCAAGCTCCTCCGCGGGTCGATGTTTCTCGTCCTCGCGTTGCTGGCCTCGGCCCTGCCGCGCCTGCTGGATCTTCCCAGCAATGCCGACAAGCCCGCTGAAATCGCGACGATCCTCGCCCTCTTCATGCAAGGCGTCATCTGGGGCAACATCATCATCGGCCACGCCGTCCAGCGTTACACCGAGGTCCACGCGACGGACGGAAGCAGCATCACGACGTTCAAGGCGCTGGGCGCGCTGGCCCGGGTCACGATCTGGGTCATCATGGGCGTCGCGGCACTCTGGGCAGTCAATGTCGAGATCAAGCCGCTACTCACCGGCCTCGGCATCGGCGGTCTCGCCATCGCCCTCGCCGTTCAGACAATTCTCGGCGACCTCCTCGCCGCCATCGCGATCGTCGTCGACAAGCCGTTCGTCGTCGGCGACTCGATCTCGGTCGAGAACTATCGCGGCAAGGTGGAGCACATCGGCTTGAAGACGACCCGCGTGCGCAGCGAATCGGGCGAGCAGATCATCTTCTCCAACGGCGAGCTGCTGAAGAGCAAGATCCGGAACTACTCGCGCTAGAGCAGTCTCGCCTCGAGCTGAATGTCGACGTTCCCCTTTAGCGCCTTCGACACCGGACATCCGTCCTTGGCCTCGTTGGCAATCCGCTCGAACTTCACTTTGTCGATGTTGGGCACGGTGGCCTGGACGTTCAGCTTCATCTTCGTGATGCCGAAGCCACCGGGAACAGCCTCGATCGTGCACGCGGCTGAAGTCTCGACTTTGGTGGCGGGAGTTCCGTTCTTCTCCAGGCCCCCGCTCAGCGACATGCTGAAACATGCCGCCTCGGCGGCGGCGAGGAGCTCCTCGGGATTCGAGCCCGAGCCGCTCTCGAAGCGCGAGCTGAAGTTGTAGGCTCCTCCGATCGCGCCACTCTCGCCCTTGAAGCTTCCCTTCCCTCCCTTCAATCCACCTTCCCAGGTGGCGGTCGCTTTTCTCGTCGGCATCCCTTCTCTCCCGTTGCGTTGGTGATGAGTCGCAGGGCGAAAGGTAATTAGATTCCTGACATGCAGGATGTCCCCGCGAGCTCCGCCCTTCCGCCTTCGATCGAGCGCTCGCTCAGGCTGTTCCGCTCGATGGGACGCGAGGAGAAAATGCAGGCCCTGGTCCAGTTCTCGAAGAAGCTCGAGCCGCTCCCCGAGCGCTTCAGGGACCTCGACCGCGGCACCTTCACCGTCCCCGAGTGCATGACGCGCGTCGATATCATTCCCGAAGTGCGCGACGGGCGGATGTATTTCTACGCGGATCTCAACGTGCGACAGTCTCCGACGATCGCCGCCGTTCTCGCGATCATCTTCGGCGCCGTCAACGGGCAGTCGCCGGCCACGACGCTCGCGATACCGCCCGACTTCGTTCGCACGCTGATGGAGAGCATCGGGCTCGGTGCGCGCGAGCCCGGACTCAACGCGATGATCACCAGATTGAAGCGCCACGCGCGTGACGCTCAGGCTCAAACCGCGTAGAATCGCTCCTCACACTCGCGGAACCGGCCCGGATCGCTATTATTTCGCGGCGCACATACCCGCACATAACAACAAGGAGCTCGTATGGCGGAACAGTCACAGACTTTCGCTACTCACC
>CAYMKQ010000010.1:36008-43286 GCA_964391175.1 uncultured Gemmatimonadaceae bacterium
ACATAACAACAAGGAGCTCGTATGGCGGAACAGTCACAGACTTTCGCTACTCACCTACCGCCCGACCTCAGAGGACGCATCGCCGAGCTCAGCGCGAGCCAGCTCGTCGCGCTGCGCTTTGCGCCTGACGATGAAATTCCCGACCTGACGAGACAAGCGTTGAACGGGGAGCTCAAGGGCCCGGCGGACATCAAGCGCGCGATCCGCAACTGGCGCGCGGATCACCTGAGAGTGTGAACCGCCTCCGCTCGTCCGTCACACGACTTCAGGCGCTCACACATTCCGGTCCCGACAATGGCAGACGTGACAATAGAGATTCGCAAGAATGGTCCGTACAGGGTGCATGGGGAGGTGAATCTCATCGACCACGACGGAAATTCGGTGCCGATCCCCGAGAGGGGGGGGAAGACATGGATCTCGCTGTGCAGGTGTGGGGGATCGGTCACCAAGCCGTTCTGCGACGGAACTCACAGCAGGATCGGCTTCAAAGGAGCGGAAGAGGCCACCCAGGAGTTCGACGCTACTCGCCCATCGCCTTGAGAAGGACGCGCTTCGGTCGCTGGCCGTCCCACTCGCCGTAGAACACCCGCTGCCAGGGACCGAAGTCCAGCTTCCCCTGAGTCACGGGCACGATCACTTCGTGACCGATCGTCAGTGAGCGAAGGTGGGCGGCGGCGTTATCCTCTCCCGTACCGCTGTTGTGCCGGTAGTCATCGGGAGACCACGGCGCGATCCGGTCCTCCAGCCAGTCGAGGATGTCCTTCCACAGTCCCGGCTCGTGGTCGTTCACGAAGACCGATGCCGAGATGTGCATCGCCGACACAAGCACCATTCCTTCGCCGATACCGGCCGTGGCGCGGCACTTCTCCACTTCTTCCGTGATGTCGATTATCTCGTGCCGCTTCTTCGTATTGAAGGTGAGGTACGAGGTGTGAGTCTTCATGCCGGCTGACCATCGCGCAGTAGCCCGGCATGCCACGACTCGGAGGCTTTCAGCTCGAATCGCGCGCGCCATTCGCCCAGCGACGTGACCGTCGGATCGAACACGCCGGTAGATGGCGAGATCTTCCCTTCGGCGCCCAACGAGGTGAACCGCTCGCGGTCGACGGCTTTGATCTTCCCGCCGGCGTCACGGAAGAAAACGAGTCCGCTCGTCACGAGGCTAGCTCCGATGCGGGGCTCCAATCCCTTCAGCACCCGGAAGAGTCCATCGATCGAGCAGCCTGAAGCGCCGGCCGTCGATTGATCGACCGCAATCGTGAGAAAGCGGTCGTACTTCCAGCTGCGCCCGGCGGTGAGCGGGGCGCCGTGAGCTTTCCATTGAGCGAGAAAGCGATCCACTTTATCGAGCAGGACCGCCGTTGCGTCGGCGCTCAGAGTGCGATCGCTGCCGAAAACCCAGGTGCGGGCGGAGTTCGGAAGATCTTCGATTTTCACTGGCGGCATCGGTTACTCCTGTCGCTCATTGCCGGCTCAGAGGCAGTGCTGGTTCGCCACGAACCAGCATCGTGTATACGGGGAATCCTTGAAGAACGCTAGCAGAATCGTGGCAGCCTTGTTCTCCCCGCTCTGTGACGGATGCGTGCCGTCCTCCTCGAAGTCAGTGCGATCCCAGCTCACGCCATCGGAGCGCGCTGTCTTTCCATCCGCCCAAAGGTAGGGACCCCACAACAGCAATGGAGCTGTTTTCTTCGCGTAATTGAGGCTTCCGGCGCGCGGGTTGGCCGGTGCTCCGCGCATCTCGTTTATCTGCGAGTCGATCGCCCACTTCACGGAGAACCCTCCTTCATATGCGTACGGCTCGGGGTTGAAGTCGATGGTCGCGTAGCCACCGTATGTGCGGCTCGACAGAAAAACGAGCTGAAGATGAGGATAGCGGATTCTCAGCGTGCGGAGAACCTGTCCGAGGTTCGACAACAGCATGCGCGCATCGGCGGTATCCGAAGGCAAGCCGGCGGAGGGACGCGTGGCCGCGAGCTTTACCCATGCTGCCTGGACCTGGTTCTCACTCAGACCGAGGGGCGCCAGCCGCGTCGTCCGGATGCGCTCGTAGTTCGGAGAGGTGGAAGAAGTCCACGCCGTCGCATCCTGGCTGTCGGCCGCCCCATTGACTATCACGAGCGACGCTCGGTTGACCGCCGGATCAGCCGCGGCGCGTCCCATAAACGTCCATGGGGCGCATGGAGGGGCGGAGCTCTGAGAGCACCACTCCTGGGTTGCGTTCGACGTCCCGATCGAGATGAGAACGTATTTCCCGAAAGGGTGCTCATCCCCGTTCACATCGAGCGGCCGGATCGCGTTGCGCCGCGAGCGTCCGGCCGAGTCGTGATCGGCCGGCGGTTGGTTGACGCCGCCCGGATACAACCCGCCGCTGTTTCCGAAATAGGTTCGCGAGCCGAGATCGGTCAGCGGGATCCGGACAGTATCGGTCGGGGGACCGGCAGGGCGTGGAGGCGGCGGCGGGGGTGGCGGTGGTGCGCATGACGAGAGCGCAACCAAAAGACCCGCGCAAACCAGAGCGTGAAGTCTGGCCTGCATCCGCCTACCGCGCTTCGGCGATCTTCCTTCTCCGTTCGATCAGTGCGCGGCTCTTGGCTTCCCTGACGTCCTCGGCTCTCACGTTCTCAGCATCCATGTGGCGCTTGAGCGCGTCCCATGACGCTTCCGTCGGCTCCTGGTAGGCGATCAGTACCGCGGACAGTTCGGGATTCCTGGTAACACACATTTCCTTGTCGAGCGCCACGACTGCGTGAGCGCGATCGTCGGCGAGGATCATCGTGCGGCGCATTTTGTGGAGCACCGCCGGGTACACCGGCGTCGACGCGGTCATGCTCAGGTTCTCGACGGGACGGAATGTGCCGTCGCGATCCTGAAAGTATCTCCGATCTGGCTTGACTGTAACTTTGACCGCCATGCTGCTCTCCGCCTCTGATTGTCTCCTTCAATTTAACTCCGGAGCGGCCGGTCTGGGTTTTTAGACCGCTGTGGGCGTCGGCGCGGGTGAGCGGCGGTTTCAATACTTACCCACCCGAGCGCGGCACCGGCGTGGGGGTGTCCAGAAGCCGCCAGAGGTACCATGATGCTACGGTGCGGTATGGCGCCCACTTCGCACCGATTTTTCTGACTCTCTCGGGCGTCGGAAGCTTGCGCAGGCGATACGCTTTCTGGATTGCCTTCTGGACTCCCAGATCGAGGTCGGGCAGGACGTCGGGCCTGCCGAGGCGAAACATGAGGAACATCTGCGCGGTCCAGCGCCCTATCCCCTTCACGCGCGTGAGCGCGGCGATGATCTCCTCGTCGCTCAGCTCGTGGAGGGTTTCCACCGATAGCTCTCCTGATACGACACACGCGGCGAGGTCCTTCAGATAGGCTGACTTCCCCCTCGAGAGCCCGACCGCGCGCAGCTGCTCATCGGACGTCACGGTCAGCTCGACGGGGAGTGGGCTTCTTCCACCGTAGAGTCCCTCGAAGCGCCCGTGAATCGTGCTCGCCGCTTTGCCCGATAGCTGCTGGAACACGATGGAGCGCGAGATGGCGTCGAAGTGGGTTCCCTCGGCGCGCGGCTCCAGCGTACAGCTTCCCACTTTTTCGATCAGCTCGAGCATCACGGGATCGACCTTTTTCAGATGCGCGACGGCCTTGCGCCTGTGGGCGCTGGATTGGGCGGCATTCATCGTTGTCGAAAGCGGATTGTCGTGGTCGAGGATCCGGGCGGATCCGACGATCGAATGATCCCCATCTGCCGCTAATATACGTCGCCGTCGAGCGGCGTCGGCGGTGCAGGGCGCTCTATATTTGTGCCGATGCAGCCTCCCACCGACATGTCAGCGGCCGATTTCCGGAAGCATGGGCACGCCGTCATCGATTGGATCGCCAGCTACCTCGAGAAGCCCGATACCTGGCCCGTCCTCCCGGCGACGAGGCCCGGCGAGCTCCGCCAGCTTCTGCCGAGCTCTCCTCCCGTGCACGCCGAGCCGATGGACGCGGTGCTCGAGGATTTCAGGAAGCTGATCGTGCCCGCCACGACACACTGGAATCATCCGGCCTTCATGGCGTATTTCGCGAATTCCTCGACGGCTGCCGGCGTGCTTGGCGAAGCTCTCACGGCGGCGCTCAACGTCAACGCGATGCTGTGGAGAACGGGGCCCGCCGCGACGGAGCTCGAGCAGGTCACCCTTGACTGGCTGCGCCAGATGCTGGGCCTGCCGGAAGTTTTTTTCGGAACGATCACCGATACTGCGTCGTCGAGCACGCTCTACGCGCTCGCCGCAGCCCGGGAGATGCAGCCGGCTCTCCGGATCCGGGAGGACGGGATGTCCGGGCGGGCGGATCTCCCGCGCGTTTCCATCTATTGCTCCGAGGAAGCGCACTCCAGTGTCGACAAGGCCGTCATGACTCTTGGCTTCGGCCTTCGCGCCCTCAAGAAGATTCCGACAGACGGCGGGCTCCGCCTGGACCCGCGAGCGCTCGCGTCGGCGATCGAATCCGATCGGCGCGGCGGCGAGGTTCCACTGGCGGTGGTGGCGACCGTCGGAACCACCTCGACTACCGCGGTCGATCCGGTGCCCGCCATCGCCGCGATCTGCGCGCGGGAGAAGATGTGGCTGCACATAGACGCATCGTATGCCGGCATCGCGGCGATACTGCCCGAGATGCGTCACATTCTCGACGGCTGCGCAGGCGCCGAGTCCCTGGTAGTCAATCCGCACAAGTGGCTCTTCACTCCGATGGACTGCTCCGCGCTCTATACGAGCCGGCCTGATCTCCTCCGGCGCGCGTTCCAGCACATTCCCGACTATCTCACCGTCAGCGAAGGCGAAAGCGCGGTGAATCTGATGGACTATGGTATTTCGCTCGGCCGCCGGTTTCGCGCGCTCAAGCTCTGGTTCGTGATACGAAACTTCGGGGTGGAGGGACTGAGAGCCCTGGTCAGAGAGCATATTCGCATCGCGCGCGAGCTAAGTGGCTGGATCGACGCCGACCCCGAATTCGAGCGCATGGCCGATGCGCAGTTCTCGACGGTTGTTTTCCGGCATCGCCCCACGGGGGTCGACGGGAAAGCACTCGATGACCACAACGCGCGGGTGCTCGCGCGGGTGAACGGCACGCGTGAGGTTTACCTGTCGCATACCCGGGTGAGAGGCAGTTACGCGCTGCGCATCGCAATCGGGAATATCCACACGACCGAGGCTCATGTCCGACGCGCGTTCGAGCTGGTGAAGGCCGCGGGGCGCTGATTCGGGGATCCGCGGCGGGACGCCATCGACAGGAACGAAGAATGCCGGACGGTATATTACCGGGACCGGAATTACCCGTTTTTTCCATCAGTAGCAGGAGATCCTTGATGAGAGGTTTTGTGAACAGGTTGGCGGCTGTGGTCACTCTCGGCATCGTCACGGCGTCACAGCTCGCGGCGCAGAACGCTTCGACCTGCGATCCCACGGCAAACACGAAGGGTGACATCGCCAGGGCGCAGTTCTCGATGACTCGCGCCATTGCCGCCGCGGAGAAGGGCAATCCGATCAGGGACTTGCAGGAAGTCCTTCGGCTCGTCGAGAATGGCAACGACAATCCGACCGCGCGGAATTTCCTCCGCGGCGAGGCGTATGTCCTCTTTCTCATGCAGCCCACCATCGCTCCGGTATCGACGCGCAGCACACTGGGGCTGAAGCAGAACCCCGGCGGGGCGATCGACCTCTTCGCGGCTGCCGATTCAGCGTTCACCATCGTCGAGCAGGCCTCGCCCGAGTGTGTGTCGCTCATCAGGCAGTGGCGTCAGCAGAAGCCCTGGCTCAACTCGCTCAATGCGGCCATCAACGCGCTGAACGCCGGCCAGCTCGACTCGGCCGAGATTCACGCCAGGAGATCGCTGCTCCTCGACCGCTCCGCGCCATACGCGTATTCGGTGCTCGGCTCTATCGCTCAGAACCGGAAAAACCTCTCCGCCGCAACGGAATTCTGGAAGCAGGCTCTCACCGCGGCGGGAACGGATACGACGTATGCCGATGTCCGCGTCAAGACGATGTACGAGCTGGCTTCAGCCGCTTCGGACAAGGCTGAAGCGCTGACCGGCGCCGCGATGCGCGCCGCGGCTCGTGAAGCGATCAAGCCATGGCAGGAGTATCTTGCCGTGGCTAACAACGATCTCCTGCTGGCCGATGCCATCGACAACGTCTCACGCATGTACGTCGCAGCCGGAGACAGCGCGTCGGTGCCTACCGTTTATGCCGCGCTGCTGGCGAATCCATCCAGGTACGGCGAGATCGCGTTGGTACACGCCGGCGTGGTCGCCACGCGGAACGGCCGCCAGGCCGATGCCGCGAAATTGTTCGATGCGGCGCTCGCGCAGAATCCCTACTCGCGTGACGCGATCAACAACCTCGCCGCCACGCACATCCAGAACAACGAGTTTTCCAAGGCCTTTCCGCTGATCGACCGGCTCGTCGCCCTCGATCCGAGCAACCCTGACAACCCGCTCCTCTACGCCTTCGCGTATCAGGGGATGTACAAGGGCACCAAGGACAAGAAGCTCCAGAGGATCTACACCGATTCGCTCGTCTACTTCAACAGCAAATCCGAGAACGCGACGGTGAAGGTGGCAGTGAAGGAGTTCACGCGCCGGCCGGCCGAGACGACGTTCAAAGGAACGATCCAGAACCTCGGCACGACCTCGAAGACGTATTCCCTCACCGTTGAGTTCCTCGACAAGGGCGGTAATGTCCTGGCGACGGAAACCGTGAGCGTCGGCCCCGTAGCCCCGAAGTCTACCCAGGCATTCACGATCACCTCACCCAAGGGTGGCGCTTACGGCTACCGCTACAAGCCGCTCAGCTGAGGTATCCTCCAACTGCAACTGAACGAGTTGTCAGCTGACAGCTACTGCAAAGAAGCTGTCAGCTGCGAGCTGCCTGCGACGCTGACTGTTCGAGCCGCAGATCAGGGACCCGCGCGCTTGCCACCGTCCTCCCCGAACTTGCAGTTGCCTGTGCCCCGACCCGCGCCAGTGACGTCCTGACGTACGAGAGACTGCGGGAAAAGGAATTCGGCATCCTCGATCGTCTCACCGCGATCGGTATGGTTCCGAACATCTCTTTTCAGCCCGGATCGATTCCTTTCGACCCTTACCGTTCGCCCCCGAACCATCTGCTTGTCCTGTTCGCCTCCGAACCATCTGCTTGAGGCTTGTCGGGGATTGCCTGACCTTCCGGCCCCCTTTCCCTCCTAAAACTTCGGGCTAACGCTGATAAAGCGCAGTCAATAATCGGGCGAAGTTGTTGG
>CAYMKQ010000011.1:0-2762 GCA_964391175.1 uncultured Gemmatimonadaceae bacterium
GTTTGCCCCGTGGCACTTCTTGAACTTCTTGCCCGATCCGCACGGACACGGATCGTTGCGGCCGACGTTGCTCCACTCCGCACCGCCCGGTTTTGCCCCCCCGCCTCCCCCCGCCAGAGCGGTGCTGAGCGAAGAGCGTCTCCCGCCGACGTGGACCGTCGGCTCGGGACGCACCGCGGTGCCGGGCGATGGGCTCTCGGCGGGGCCGATATCCAGCGTTTCGTCCACTCCCGATCCATCGCCAGCGGAGATTTCCTCGAGAACACCCAACGCGTTGTAGCGTTTTGCGGGCCGCGGCGCCCTGCGCATGTCGCCGTTGTCGCGATCGCCTCCCCCTCCCCCGCCCCCTCCATCATCGCTGAGAAACATCGGCGGCAGAGGCCTCGGCTGCTCGAAGGTGATCTGCGCCCTCAGGAATCTCTCGGTGAACGTGTTGTGGATGTCCCCGATCAGATCCACGAACATGGTGTACGCCTCGTGCTTGTACTCGATGAGCGGGTCCTTCTGGCCCCACGACCGGTAGCCAATCGCGTTGCGCAGCTGATCCAGGTCGTAAAGGTGGTCCTTCCACTTCTCATCGAGGACGTGCAGCATCACGAGCGCGAGCAGCTGGTCGGAGAACTCTCCGAGATTTTCCAGCTTGTCCGTGAACGCCTTCCTCCCCGCTTCCACCGCGCGCCGCTCGGCCTCCGCTTCATCGACGGGAAGGTTTCCGTCCTCGAAGCCGGCAACGGCCAGCATGTAGTGCATCAGGAGATCCTGACGCACGAGCGCGAAATCCCACTCCTCCGGCGAGTCGAAAGTCGCCAGCGTGTTCTCGACCCTCTTGGCGACGCCCTTCTCGATCATCTTCTCGGCTTCGGCCCTCAGCTCTTCGCCGCCCTCGAGGGCGAACGAGCGCAAGGAGTAAATCACCTCGCGCTGCTGGTTCATCACATCGTCATACTCGAGCAGACGCTTGCGCGACTGGAAATTCTGGAGCTCGACGCGCTTCTGTGCCTGTTCGATCGAGCGGGTGATCAGCGAATGCGTGAGCATCTCGCCCTCTTCCGCGCCCATTCGGTCCATCAGCTTGGCGATGCGATCGGAGCCGAAGAGACGCATGAGGTCGTCTTCGAGGGAGAGGAAGAACTGTGAGGCGCCCGGGTCGCCCTGACGGCCGGCGCGTCCTCGCAGCTGGCGGTCGATGCGCCGCGACTCGTGGCGCTCGGACCCGATGATATGGAGGCCACCCATCTCCGTCACATCGACCAGCTGGTTCTCCGCGTCCTTGCGCTGGGACGGCTTCGCCTCGGTGACGCCGGGACCGAGCTTGATGTCGGTTCCGCGGCCGGCCATGTTGGTCGCGATCGTCACCGCTCCGGGCTGTCCCGCGCCAGCGACGATCTCCGCTTCACGCTGGTGGTACTTGGCGTTGAGGACGTTGTGCGGCATGCCGGCGCGCTTGAACATGCGCGCGAGAGTCTCGGACACCTCGACGCTCACCGTTCCGACGAGCACCGGGTAACCGAGCCCGTGAAGCCGCTGAGTCTCCTCGAGAATCGCGTTGTACTTCTCGCGCCTTGTCTTGAAGACGAGATCCTGCCGGTCATCGCGAATCACCGGCCGATTCGTCGGAATCACAGACACGCCGAGCTTGTAGATCTGGTGAAACTCCGTCTCTTCCGTCTCCGCGGTGCCGGTCATTCCAGCGAGCTTCTCGTAGAGGCGGAAGTAGTTCTGAATCGTGATCGTCGCGAGAGTCTGCGTCTCGCCCTTTACCTGAACGCCTTCCTTCGCTTCGACGGCTTGGTGCAGACCCTCGGACCAGCGGCGGCCGTGCATCGTGCGGCCGGTGAACTCGTCGACGATGAGCACCTGGCCTTCCTGCACCACGTAATTGACGTCGCGCTCGAACAACGCGTGGGCGCGGAGCAGCTGATGAACGATGTTGAGTCGCTCGCTCTTCGCCGCGTAAGCGAGGTTGAGCTCGTTCCTTGCCGCGAGCTTCTCCGCCGCACTCAGCTCCGGATCGTGATCGATCGCGTGAACGTCGTGTGACAGATCGGGCAGGATGAATTCGTCGTGCGCGTCAGGCGACATGAAATCGACGCCGGCGTCGGTGAGATGAACCGTATGGCCCTTCTCGTCGAGAACGAACAGCAGATCGTTCTCGATGTCGCGGAACTGCTGCTTGCCCGCCGGCAGTCTGCGATCCGCTATGTGCTGGAGCTCCATCTTCTGCACGAGCTGCTTGGCGCCCGTCTCCTGCAGCACCTTGAGCAGCCGTTTGTTCTTCGGGCCGCCGAGCTGCGCCTTGTAGAGGCTGAGCGCGGCTTCATCGTTGTCCTCCGCCTCGAACGCCTTTTCCCCGGCCGCGACCAGACCATTCACGAGGTCGCTCTGGCGGCGGACCAGCCGCGCGACCGCAGCGTTGTGCTGCGCGTACTCGGCGTCCGTGTCGCTTCCGACCGGACCAGAGATGATGAGCGGAGTGCGCGCTTCGTCGATGAGAACCGAGTCGACTTCGTCCACGATCGCGTAGACATGGCTCCGCTGGGCACGCTGGTCGAGCGCCTGAACCATGTTGTCGCGGAGGTAGTCGAACCCGAATTCGTTGTTCGTGCCGTAGGTGATGTCGCACTCGTACGCGGCACGGCGCTCCATGGTGCCCGGCTCCGTATCGTCGATGCATCCGACCGTGAGGCCGAGATACTTGTAGACGTGGCCCATCCACTCGGAGTCGCGGCGAGCGAGGTACGAGTTGACCGTGATGAGGTGCG
>CAYMKQ010000011.1:2862-43231 GCA_964391175.1 uncultured Gemmatimonadaceae bacterium
CGCAGCTCGGCTTCGACGCCGCCACGCCCATCCACGCCACTCAGCTCGTTGTCTATGTCCTCGCGCGCGGCCGGGTCGGGGGTGACGCGCTTCTTCTCCCTCAGCTCGGTGATGCGCGCCTCGATGTCACCCGTGACGTCGCGAATGCGCTCGCGAAACTTCTCAGTCTGGGCCTTGAGCTCCTCTTCGGAGACCGTCCCGAGGCGGGCGTAGTGCTCGTTGATCTCGTCCACGATCGGCTGAACGCGCTTGCGCTCCCGATCGTGGCGGTTACCGAACACTCCGCTCAGCATGCCTGTTAACATTCCCTAGTCTTCCTCGCGCGGCACTCTGGCCGCCTCAACGGTAGAGCCCTTTGGCTCCGACAAAACGCTCTACAGCGTCGGTGACGAATCCCCTGATCGATTTTCCGGCGCCGAGCCGTGCTCTGATCTCAGTCGACGACACATCGACCTGACGGGTCGAAATCGCCACCGTACCACTAACCCTCGAAGCTTCGCGGGATGCACTCGACGGGCCGCGATGCATCACCGCCAGCGTCGCCAGCTGTGCAATACGCTCCGGATTCCGCCATCCGGGGAAGCCGTCGAGCGCATCCTCACCGACCAGCAGAAAGAGCTTGGCGCCGATATTTCGCCGCGCGATCTCCTCCAGCGTGTCGACGGTGTAAGATAACCCTTCACGAGCGATTTCTGTGTCGTCGACCGAGTAGCGGGGGTCGTCCCCCACCGCCAGCCGCACCATCTCCAGTCGATCCCGCGGACTTGCCACCGCTGGCGCATCGACCTTGAACGGCTGCGCGGCGGCGGGGACGAAGATCAGCTTGTCGAGGCGGAGCGCGTCGCAGGCATCGGCGGCGAGGAGCAGGTGACCGACGTGGGGTGGGTCGAAAGTCCCGCCGAAAACCCCAATTCGCACTTGGCTAAGTCGAGGGTGTCGAGGCAGGCGGAGGCGGCCCGCACTCGCTTCTGACTTCGCGATCGTCGGGGTAGGCCTTCCGCATGGCGTCGCACAGATCGCGTGCGTCCTCGGTGTACTTGATCGCCCGGTACGCCTCGAGGAGGCGGAGATATGCGTCCCGTGTCTTTGCCGCGTTCGGATGCAGCCTGATCAGGTCCTTGAAATAGATGATCGCCGAATCGTAGGCCCTACGCTTCAGATATAGATATCCCGTGTCGTAGTCCTTTTCGGCGAACCACTGGTCGAGCCGATTCAGCTCGGTACGCGCGCGGGGGGCGTAGGGCGAATCCGGATAACCGGAGAGGAGCGATTGATAGGCGGCGACCGCCGACGTTCCGTACGTGGCATCCAGCTGCGGCTTCCGCCACTCCTTCTGGTAGGCCTTGCCTGAGAGGAAGAGCGCATCGTCCACCAGCGAGTCCTGCGAAAATGCATCGACGAGCCGGTTGTAGGTCGCCGCCGCGAGCAGATGCTCGTCCTGCCGATCGTGAGACTGCGCCAGGTAATAGAAGGCGAGCGGGAGCCGTGGATCGCGGGCGGAAAGATCGAGCGTCAACTGCTCGAACGCCTTCGCGGCGTTGTCGTACCGTCCAGCCTTGAATTCGGCGAGCGCGACCTGATACAGTCTGTCGGCTGACGGGTAGAGCTTGGGATTGAATGGCGGCTTGCAGGCCAGCGGTGCCACGAGAAGCAGCGCCAGCGCGAACGAATAAAGTCTGGACATCCGAATGATATTACCCTCTGCGATCGGGCAGGTTCAGGCGGCCGGGCGGCCAATGGAGAAATAACGGACGCCCAGCTCACGCATCTTCTCGACGTCGTAAAGATTGCGGCCATCGACTATGACCGGCTGCTTGAGCGTACGCTTCACCCGCTCGAAATCAGGATGGCGGTACTCGTTCCAGTCAGTGACGACGACCAGCGCGTCCGCGCCTGCGAGCGCCTCATAGTTAGTCTCAGCGTAATCTATTCGGTTGCCGACAATGGCTCGCGCATGTGCCATGGCGGCCGGGTCGTGCGCGCAGATGGATACGCCTTCCTTCAGAAGCCCGTCGATGAGCGTCAGCGACGGCGCCTCGCGCATGTCGTCGGTGCCGGGCTTGAAGGCGAGACCCCAGAGGGCGACTCGGCGACCGCGCAGGGTCTCTCCCAGCGCGCACTTGATTTTCCCCAGCAGCACCTGTTTCTGCCTCTCGTTCGCCGACTCCACTCCGGCAAGGACGTCGAGCGGAACGCCACATTCAGCAGCCATTCTGACGAGCGCTCTGACATCCTTCGGGAAGCACGAGCCGCCGAATCCGGGGCCCGGGAAGAGGAACGACTGCCCTATCCGCGAATCGCTGCCGACTCCCTTGCGAACGAAGTCGACGTTTGCACCCACCTTGTCGCAGAGATTCGCGATCTCGTTCATGAATGAGATACGAGTCGCCAGCATCCCGTTCGCGGCGTACTTCGTCATCTCGGCGGACGAGATGTCCATGAGGAGAATCGGCTTTCCCGTCCGGACGAAGGGGGCATAGAGGTCGGTCATCACTCTGCGCGCGTGCGCGCTCTCGACGCCAAGAACCACCCTGTCGGGGCGCATGAAGTCCTCGACAGCCGCGCCCTCCTTCAGGAATTCCGGATTGCTGCAGACGTGGAAAGGGAACTTCGCTTCTTTCGCGACCTCAGCGGCGACTTTGGCCGCGCTGCCCACCGGCACGGTAGACTTGGTGACTACGACCGCTTCACGCGTCATGTGGCGGCCCACCAGTCGCGCCACCTCGAGGACGTATTTCAGATCGGCCGATCCGTCTTCGCCCGGAGGAGTCCCAACGGCGATGAATACCACTTCGGCCGAGGCGATCGCATCTCCGAGCTCCGTCGTAAATGAGAGCCGGCCTTCACTCTGGTTCCTCTCCACCAGCGACTCGAGACCCGGCTCGTAGATGGGCATGACGTTGCCGCGCAGACCGGCGATCTTTGCCTCGTCGATGTCCGCGCAGCAGACGTTGTTTCCAGTCTCGGCGAGACATGCTCCCACGACGAGACCGACGTAGCCGGTTCCTATTACCGAAATGTTCACTGAACGGTTTTGTTAGGCTGTAACGTAAGAGGCGGTCGAGGCCAGAGAGACAATGCGGCCCTTCCCCTTCGTGAGCTTCGCCGTGGCATTTCTCGTGTCAACCACGACTCCGGCCAGGTCGACGACGCGCTGGTAGTCGACCGACGAGTGATCGGTGACGATCACGACCGCATCCGCGCCGCCGATCTCCTTGTCCGTCAGTGCAACGCTGACGTGCTCGTGCCCGTCTTCGCGGAACCGCGGCACGTAGGGGTCGTGATAGAACACCTGCGCCCCCTGGTCCTCGAGAAGGCGGATCACGTCGAGCGCGGGACTCTCCCGCATGTCATCGATGTCCTTCTTGTAGGCGACGCCAAGAACGAGGATGCGACTGCCGTTGACGGCCTTCTTCTCCTCGTTGAGCGCCTGCGCCACCTTTCGCACCACCACCGCGGGCATCTCGCTATTGATCTCGCTCGCCAGGTCGATGAAGCGGGTCTTGTAATTGAGCGTTCTCATCTTCCAGGCGAGATAATGGGGATCGAGCGGGATGCAGTGTCCGCCGATGCCGGGGCCCGGAGTGAACTTCATGAATCCGAACGGCTTGGTCGCCGCCGCTTCGATCACTTCCCAGATGTCGACACCGAGCTTGTCGCAGACGATCGCCATCTCGTTCACGAGCCCGATATTGACGGAGCGGAAGGTATTCTCGAGAAGCTTTACCAGCTCCGCGGTCTCCGTGCTGGATACTGGCACTATCGAGTCGAGACACGTCGCGTACAGCGCGGAGGCGATTTCCGTGCATGCCGGCGTGATTCCACCGACGATCTTGGGAGTGTTCTTCGTGTTCCAGGTTGGATTCCCGGGATCCACGCGCTCGGGGCTGAACGCCAGGAACACATCTTCGCCGACCGTGAGGCCCGCTGCTTCGAGCTTCGGTTGCATGAGCTCGCGCGTCGTACCTGGATACGTCGTGCTCTCGAGGATGATGACGACGCCGGGCCGGCAATGGCGCCCCACCGCTTCCGCGGCGGCAAGGACGTAGCTCATGTCCGGATCCCGGGTCTTGGCAAGCGGCGTCGGGACGGCGATGGAGACTGCGTCCATCTCCTGCAGCCGCGCCTCATCCGCCGTTGCCTCGAACTTCCCGGCCTTGACGAGACGCTCGACTTCCGAGCCGGACACGTCCTGAATATGGGAGTGGCCCGACATGAGGCCCTTCGTGACGCGCTCGCTGACATCGTAGCCGATCACTCGGAATCCCGCGTTGGCAAACTCCAGCGCCAGAGGCAACCCGACATAGCCCAGGCCTACGACGCCGATACAGGCGGTTCGATCTTCTATCTTGGCGAGGAGCTGATCCTTTAGTTGCACTTGATGCTCACTTGTTGATTTGAACGTCAGCGGCCGTAGAAACCGCGCAGGGTCTCGATCACTTCATCGAGCTGTGACTGCTTGAGCTCAGGATAAACCGGGAGCGAGATGACTTCCGCGCTCGCCCGCTCGCTCTCCGGGAACTCGCCCTTCCTGTAGCCCAGATACTCGAAGCACGGCTGCAGGTGGAGCGAGAGCGGATAATAGACAGCGGAGCCGATTCCGCGCGTCTTGAGATGCGCCTGGAGCTGGTCGCGGCGCGCCACACGCAGCGTGTACTGATTGTAGATCGATTCGTTCGCCGGGTCGATCGTCGGAGTGCGGACATCGTCGAGATCCGCGAATGCGGCATTGTAGTACGACGCGTTCTTCCGGCGTGCCGCGCTCCATGGCTCCAGGTGAGACAGCTTGGCCGAGAGGACCGCGGCCTGAAGTGCATCGAGACGACTGTTGTAGCCCACTTCTTCGTGGAAATAGGTCTTCATGCCGCCATGGACGCGCAGCCGCCGCACGCGGGCAGCGATCTTGTCGTTCTGCGTGACGACCATTCCGCCGTCGCCGTAACCGCCAAGGTTTTTTGACGGGAAGAAGCTGAAGGTCCCGATGGTCGCCGCTTCTCCCGCCATCACCCACCTGCCATCGACTTTTCTGCGCGCCCCGATCGACTGAGCCGCGTCTTCGATTACGGGTAGATCACCCGCGGCATCCATGATTGACTCGATCGGCGCCATTTGACCGAACAGGTCGACCGCGATTATCGCCCTGATCGACGACTTGATGCCGGAAGCGATCGCGTCCGTTGAGATATTGAAAGTGTCCGGATCGATGTCCGCGAACACCGGTCGGGCACCGACGTTGTGGACGGCGCCGGCGGTCGCGAAGAAAGTGAACGGCGTAGTCAGCACTTCGTCGCCGCGACCGATGTCGAGCGCGCGAAGCGACAGGAGGATGGCGTCGGTTCCATTGGCGCAGCCGATCGCGTGCGCCGTATGGGAAAGCGCGGCTACGTCCTTTTCGAGGCGCTCTACCGGCGCACCGAGTATGAAGGCCTGGTCATCGACGACCTTCATCATCGCGCTTACAACAGAATCGCGGATGGTAGCGTGCTGCGCCCGAAGATCCAACAGTGGAACTGCCATTCTCTCTCGTTATTGGTGTCTAAATCGACGAATTCGTTGCAGACAAAAGATACACGCCCGCAGCTCAGACCTGTGCTCGCAGCGGCAGTGGAACCTCACGCCCGGTCTTCGCTGACTCGTAAATGCCGAGGATCAACTCCAGCGACTTCCGGCCTGCCCGTCCATCGGTATCGGGCTTTGCCTCCCCCCGCAGAACCGAGAGGACGTTCCTGTAATAACCCTCGTGACCGAGGCCATAAACATTCGGTGGGTTGGTATCCGCAGCCTCTACAAGCTTGTCGTCGTCGTCGTATTCCGCGAACTGCCACAGCTCGATCTTGTTTACGGCCGTGCCGCCGATCTTCGCGGAGCCTTTCTCTCCAAGCAGCGTGATCGAGCCCTCCAGATTTCTCGGATATGCCAGCATCGTCACCTCGATCGTCCCGAGCGCGCCAGACCTGAACTTGAGGATCGCGATGCCCGTATCTTCAGTCTCGATTCGCCGGGCAAGCGTCGCCGTCTTCGCCATGACGCTCTCGACGGGCCCCATCAACCACTGGATCAGATCGACGTAGTGCGACGCCTGGTTCATGAATGCGCCGCCGTCGAATTCCCAGGTGCCGCGCCAGGGCGCCTGGTCATAGTACTCCTGCGGACGAGCCCAGTGCACGGCGCAGCTCGCCATATAGATCCGGCCGAAGCGGCCGCGATCCACCGCGCGCTTGAGCAACTGAACGGGGGGATTCAACCTGTTCTGCTTGACCACGAAGAGCTGCACGCCCGCCTCGTCACACGCCTGCACCAGCGCGTCGGCACCCGTTAACGAGATCGCCATCGGCTTCTCGGTGACTACGTGCTTGCCGGCGCGGGCCGCGGCAACTCCCTGAGCAGGGTGAAGTCCCGATGGCGTCGCAATAGTAACCACGTCGGCTTTGCTCTCGGCCAGCATCTTCTCGTAGGACGTGAAGTAGGGAACGCCCCACTCCTTCCCGGCGGTGGCGGCCCGGTCAGGGACCGTGTCGCACACCGCGGCGAGGTCCAGCCCATCGATCTTCGCGATGGCATCGAAGTGACTCCTGCTGATTCGGCCGCATCCGGCGAGCGCGACCCTGAAACTCTTCCGCGCGCTCATCACGCCACTCTCCTCAGCTCGGCGCCATCCAGCCTGTATTGCGTTCCGCACGACTTGCACGAGACCGGGCTCTTCTCGGGGAGACGCTCTCCGCACTGGCACATCCAGCCGATTTTCTTCGCTGGCACCCCCACCATGAGCGCATACGCCGGAACATCGCGCGTGATCACGCTTCCCGCACCGACGAACGCGTAGTCGCCGAGCGTGAGGCCACAGAGGACAGTGGCGTTCGCGCCGATAGTCGCGCCGCGTCCGACCAGGGTTCTCTTGTATTCGTTCCGCCGCGAGATGTGGCTACGGGGGTTGATCACGTTCGTAAAAACCATGGAGGGCCCGCAGAACACGTCGTCCGAAAGCTCGACGCCCTCGTAGACGGAGACGTTGTTCTGAATCTTCACGTTGTTCCCGATCCTGACCCCATTCATCACGACTACGTTCTGTCCGAGCGAACAGCGCTCACCGATGACAGCGCCAGGCATCACGTGACAGAAGTGCCAGACCCTGGTGTCGTCTCCGATCTTCGCCCCGTCGTCTACGTAGGCTGATTCGTGGATGAAAGGTTTCGCCATCTATACGCCCGCCCCTGTGGGAATGCGAGCGTGCCACTCCTGGAGGGACAGCACAGACGCGGGACGTGAGCGCAGCGCGAGAATGGCATCGCAAGCGGCGTTCGCGGCCGAGAGAGTGGTCGTGTATGCTACACGGTGGGCGATTGCGGCCTGCCGCATCGTGTAGTCGTCACGCTGCGAATCTTTCCCCAGGGGCGTATTGATGAGCAGCTGAACGTCGCCATTCAGCATCAGGTCGATCCCGTTGGGGCGACCTTCGTGAATCTTGAGAACGGTTTCCGCCGGAATACCACGTCCCCTCAAATGCCTTGCGGTTCCGGATGTGGCAAGAAGCTTGAACCCCAGCTCGTGAAAACGCCGCGCCAGCGGCGTCACCGATTGTTTGTCGGAGTCGTTCACCGTAATGAAAATGGATCCCTCCGACGGCAGCACGTTGTCCGCCGCAAGTTGCGCCTTTCCAAAGGCGCTGCCGAACGAGTCCGAGATCCCCATTACCTCTCCCGTCGACCGCATCTCGGGACCCAGGATCGGGTCGAACTCCCGGAACTTGTTGAACGGGAATACGGCCTCCTTGACGGAGACGTACCCGGGCGTCACTTCCTCCACGAATCCGATTTCCTCGAGCGTCTCGCCCAGCATCACGCGCGCCGCGATGGCGGCGAGCGGAACTCCAATGGCCTTCGACACGAAAGGAACCGTCCGGCTCGCCCGCGGATTGACTTCGAGCACGTAAACCTGGCCGTCCTTGACCGCGTACTGGACGTTGATCAATCCGACGACGTTCAACGCCTTGGCGAGGGCGACCGTGTGCTCGCGCATCACGTCCATATGCTCTTCGCCGATCAGATAAGGGGGTAGCACGCACGCCGAGTCACCGGAGTGAATCCCGGCGTCCTCGATGTGCTGCATGATCCCGCCGATCACGACGCGCTCGCCATCGGAGATCGCGTCGACGTCCGCCTCGAAGGCATCCTCGAGGAAGCGGTCGATCAGCACCGGCTTGTCCTCCGATACGCGGGCGGCTCTCTCGAAGTATTGCCGCATCGACATTCTGTCGTAGACGATTTCCATCGCCCGGCCGCCGAGCACGTAGGATGGGCGGACCAGCACCGGATATCCGATCCTCTCCGCCGCCGCGGTTGCTTCGGCGACACTCGTCGCGATGCCGTTCTCGGGTTGACGAATGCCTAGTTCCCGGGCAATGGCGTCGAAGCGGCGGCGGTCCTCCGCTATGTCGATCGCATCGGGCTGCGTCCCGAGTATTCGGACTCCCGCCTCCGCGAGCCCGTGCGTGAGCTTGAGCGGAGTCTGTCCACCGAGCTGCACGATCACACCGAGTGGCCGCTCGCGCTCGACGATGTCAAGAACGTGCTCGAGCGTGAGCGGCTCGAAGTACAGCTTGTCCGAGATGTCGAAGTCGGTGGAGACAGTCTCGGGGTTCGAGTTGATCATTATCGTCTCGTAACCCTGCTCGCGGAGCGCGAGCGCGGCGCGGACGCAGCAGTAATCGAACTCGACTCCCTGCCCGATCCGGTTAGGCCCGCTGCCGAGTATCACCACTGAGCGCTTGCCAGTCCGCGGCGCCTCGCTCTCCTCGTCATAGCTGCTATAGAGGTATGGCGTAGCCGACGGAAACTCACCTGCACACGTGTCTACCATCTTGTATGCCGGCACGATTCCGAGCCCGATTCGCCTCGCCCGCGCCGCCGATTCGCGCTCGCCTCTGAGATCGGCGAGCTGGCGATCCGAGAATCCCATCCGCTTCATGCGCCAGAGGACGTCCCTGTCGATCGCGGGGAGGGCAGCGAAAGCGCGCTCGGCGTCGAGCAGCTCCGCCAGCTGTGACAGAAACCAGCAGTCGATGCCGGTCAGGTCATTCACCTCGTCGATGTCGAGCCCCGCCTCGAGGGCACGCTTCACCTGGAAGATACGTTCGGGAGTGGGTTGTCTCAGCTCAGCGCGCAGCGTTTCCAGGGAGTCGTCGTCCAGCCTGTCGTCGGCAAGCGTGGAAGCCGTCACCCAGCCGGGGCGGCCGATCTCGAGGGCTCGCAATGCCTTCTGAAAGGCTTCCTTGAAGGTGCGTCCGATCGCCATCGATTCACCGACGGACTTCATTTGCGTCGTGAGACGCGGGTTGGCCGCGCGGAATTTCTCGAACGCAAATCGCGGGCACTTCACCACGACGTAGTCGAGCACCGGCTCGAACGACGCTGGGGTAGTCCCCGTAATGTCGTTGGGAATCTCGTCGAGCCGGTATCCCACGGCCAGCTTCGTTCCGATGCGCGCGATCGGGAATCCTGTCGCCTTGGAGGCGAGCGCCGACGAGCGCGAGACACGCGGGTTCATCTCGATGACGAGCATTTCGCCGTCCTCGGGATTGATGGCGAACTGAATGTTGCAGCCGCCCGCTTCGACGCCGATCTCACGGATCACGGCCACTGCGGCATCGCGCATCGACTGATACTCACGGTCCGTCAGCGTCATCGCCGGCGCGACCGTAATCGAGTCCCCGGTGTGAACGCCCATGGGATCGAGGTTCTCGATCGAGCAGACGATGACCACGTTGTCGGCGCCGTCGCGCATCACCTCGAGCTCGAACTCCTTCCAGCCGATGACGCTGCGCTCGACGAGCACCTGGCCCACGGGCGAGAGATCGAGCCCGCGGCGCATGATCTCCTCGAACTCCTGGTGGTTGTAGGCGATTCCGCCACCGGTGCCCCCCAGCGTGAAGGCGGGCCGGATGATCGCCGGAAACGCCGTCGTCTCGATGAGGTCGAAGCCTTCCTCGAGCGTCGTGGCGATTCCGCCCGTTGGAACCGCGAGCCCGATCCGTTTCATCGCCTCGCCGAACAGCTTTCTGTCCTCGGCCATCGCGATCGCCCGCTCGTCCGCGCCGATGAGCTCGACCCCATAGCGCGCGAGCACTCCCGATTCGGCGAGCTTCATCGCGACGTTGAGCGCCGTCTGGCCGCCCATGGTCGGCAGCAGGGCATCCGGGCGCTCCTTCGCGATCACGAGCTCGACGTATTCCGGAGTTACCGGCTCGATGTACGTGCGATCCGCGAACTCCGGGTCGGTCATGATCGTCGCGGGATTCGAGTTCACGAGGATCACCTCGAACCCCTCTTCCTTCAGCGCCTTGGCCGCCTGCGTTCCGGAGTAGTCGAACTCGGCTCCCTGCCCGATCACGATCGGGCCGGAGCCGATGAGGAGGATCCGGTGGATATCGGTGCGCTTAGGCAATCAGGTCGGGCCGGAGATCACGACGGAAAATAGCGTTCGCGAGGGTCGAGCGAAAAGCAAAAGAGAACCGCCAGGCTGCCGGCTGCCGGCTGCCAGCCTTCGGCCGCCAGCGACCTTCGATTCCGATTTCCCTCTCACAGAGGTGCAAGGAGCTGGCAGTTGTCGTCGCCCTGACGCGCGACCGTACCGTCCTGACGTAGTGAAGCCGGCAGCTGACAGCTGGGAGCTGTCAGCTGGCAGCCTGGCAGTTCTCTGTTCGAAAAAAGGGGAGCCCGCAGGGCTCCCCTTCGCTACACCCGCGCGAGAAGGCGTCAAGCCGCCGAGACTCCCCGAGGCGCGCGCGTGACTTTCCCCGCGTGGATGCAGCGGGTGCAGACCTTCACCTTCGTGATCTTGCCGTCGATGACGATGCGGGCGACCTGGAGATTGGGCTTCCAGGTGCGGCGCGTCTTGTTGTTCGCGTGCGAGACGTTGTTGCCGAAGGCGACGCCCTTGTCGCAGAGGTAGCAGCGGTTTCTCCTGATCTGCGCCATGACCTAATTCTCCCCGCCGATCAGCTCGATGCGCGCCATCTCGGCACCGTCACCCTTGCGGTGGCCGGTCTTCAGGATGCGCGTGTATCCACCGGCGCGCGTCGCGAAGCGCGGACCGATCTCCTGGAACAGCTTGTCGGCGGTCGCACGGTGCGGAACCTTGCGGCCGGCGAGGCGGCGGTTGTGGAGCGTGCCTGTCTTCGCCTTGGTGATCAGCTTCTCGACGAAAGGACGGAGCTCCTTGGCCTTCGCCTCGGTCGTCTCGATGGCGCCGCGCTCGATGAGCGCCTTCGCCAGGCTCCGCATGAGAGCCAGCTTCTGCTCGCTGGTGCGGCGAAGCTGTCTGCCCTGTTTACGGTGGCGCATGCTTACGCCTCATCCTCGTCGTCCGCCCCTACGGTGGCGACGTTTCTGTTTGGCGGCGTGCCCTGATCCGTGATGCGAACGCCGTCGGGCGTCTCCTCGTACTTCATGCCGAAGTTGAGGTTCTCCCGCTCGAGCAGGTCGGCGATCTCGTTCAGGGACTTCTTGCCGAAGTTCTTGACCTGGAGGATCTGGCTCTCACTCTGGCGGACCAGATCACCAAGCGTGCGGATGTTGGAGTTCTTGAGCGAGTTCACGGAGCGAACCGAGAGCTCGAAATCCTCGATCGGAGTGCGCAGCACCTCGGCCAGGCGGTGAGCGTCGCCGCCGGGCATGTCGGAGCCCGGCACGAGCGGAGCCGACGCATGCGAGCCGAATCCCGCGAAATACTGGAAGTGGGTCTGCGCCAGCGCGGCGGCGTAGCTCACCGCCTCTTCAGGCGTGATGGTGCCGTTCGTCTCGACCGTCAGCGTCAGCCGATCGTAGTCAGTGCGCTGGCCGACGCGCGTCTCCGCGACGGCGAAGTTCGCGCGGCGAACGGGATTGTAGATGGAATCGACACGCACGACATCGACTGGCAGCGTCTTGTCGACGACGTGCTGATCCGATTCGACGTAGCCGCGACCGCGACCGACGTAAAGCTCGACGTTGATCTCACGATCGCCCTGCAGCGTGAAAAGGTGCTGCGTGCGATCGACAATCGTGACGCCGCCCTGCCCCTCGATGTCAGCCGCGGTGACCGGGCCGGCCGAGCTCCTCGAGATGCGGAGGACGGTGTTCTCGACCCCCTCGTCGAGCGAGAGCGTTAGCACCTTGAGGTTGCCGATGATCTGGTGGACGTCTTCCACGACGCCCGGGATCGTCTGGTGCTCGTGCAGCACGCCGTCGATGCGGAATCCCCACACGGCCGAGCCGCGGAGGGAGGAAAGGAGGAGACGCCGCATGGCGTTCCCGAGGGTGTGTCCGAAGCCGCGCTCGAGCGGCTGAAGGCGGAATTCTGCGACGTTGGGGTTGTCTTCGCGCTTCGTCGCCTCGACGAGCTGCGGACGGACAAGTCCCCTCAGATCAATTGCGTTTGCCATTTCGTTTCAGTTCCTTGAACGTGCCACCCCGCCCCTAACGCGCGGTGAGCCCGTAACGAGAGTTAGGGTCTCGTAATACTGGTTTACTTGGAGTAGAGCTCGACCACCAGCTGTTCCTGCGCTGCGATCGGGATGTTCGGTCTCGTCGGTCTCTCCAGCATCCTGCCGCTGAAGGTGTCGCGGTCGACGGCGATCCACGACAAGGGCGCGCCGCGCGAGGACTGGTCCATCGCTGTCATGATGCTCACCTGCTCGCGCGACTTCATGCGGACGCGGATTTCCTGTCCCGGCTCGACGAGGTAGCTCGGGATGTCGACCGACTTCTGGTTCACTTCGACGTGGCGGTGACGGACGAGAAGACGCGCCGCCTTGCGGCTGCCGGCGAATCCCATGCGGTACACCACGTTGTCGAGGCGGCTCTCCAGCGCGGCGAGAAGATTGTGTCCCGTGATCCCGGGCAGCGGTGCGACGCGCTCGAAGGTGTTCCGGAACTGTCTCTCGCTGACGCCGTAGATGCGCTTGATCTTCTGCTTCTCGCGGAGCTGCTTCGAATACTCGGACATCTTGCGGCGGCGGGCAGTGCTCGAGCCGTGCTGGCCCGGAGGCGTCGGACGACGCTCGACGGGGCACTTCTCGGTGAAGCATTTGGTAGCCTTGAGGAAGAGCTTGGTTCCCTCGCGGCGGCACTGGCGGCAGCTGGCTCCTGTATAGCGCATCGGTTCAGACTCTCCGGCGCTTGGGAGGACGGCAGCCGTTGTGCGGAATCGGCGTGACATCCCTGATCGACTTGACCTGGAGGCCGGCGGCGACGAGCGCCTGAATGGCGGACTCGCGTCCCGATCCCGGTCCCTGCACTCTCACCTGCACGCGGCGAACCCCAAGGGTGAGGGCCTCGCGTCCGGCCTGCTCGCCGGCTACGGTTGCCGCGAACGGCGTCGACTTCTTGGAGCCCTTGAAGCCGGCCTTCCCCGACGAGCTCCACGAGATCGTGTTCCCGTGCGTGTCGGTAATCGTGACCGTTGTGTTGTTGAATGTCGCGCTGACGTGGGCGATCCCTTCCGCCTCGATCACTCGCTTGGTCTTTTTCCCGATTGCCATAGTTACTTCGTGACCTGAGCAATTACTTGCGCCATTATTTTGTCACCTTCTTCTTGCCGGCGATTGCGCGGCGTGGACCCTTCTTGGTGCGGGCGTTGGTGTGCGTGCGCTGGCCGCGAACCGGAAGCCCGCGACGGTGGCGGATGCCGCGGTAGCTGCCGATGTCCATGAGGCGCTTGATGTTCATCGCGACTTCGGTGCGCAGCGCACCCTCGACGCGGAAATCCTTCTCGATCGCCTGGCGAAGCCGGTTGGTGTCGGCGTCGTTGAGATCGCGAATTCGCTGCTCGGCGTTGACGCCGGTCGACTGGAGAATACGGCGGGCGGTCGCGCGGCCGATGCCGAAGATGTAGGTGAGACCGATCTCTACCTTCTTCTCACGCGGGAGATCGACGCCAGCAATACGGGCCATGATTAGCCCTGCTTCTGTTTGTGCTTCGGATTGCGCTTGCAGATGATGCGAGTCACGCCTTGTCTCTTGATGACCTTGCAGTGCTCACAGATCGGCTTCACGCTGCTGCGAACTTTCACGTCCCTGCTCCCCACTCTGGTGGCAAAGAGGGCCGGGGCCCCCAAAAAAATCCGAGTTAGCCTTTGAAAATACACAGACTGGGAATCGAATGCAAGCCGAGGAAGGCACCCAAATCGTGGTGGCAGACGGATTTAGACCGGCCCTGATTCGAGCCATGATCGGCTCGGTGGATCAGCTCCCGGACGCCCGCAGCAGCCTGAGCTCTCTGCCCACACGCTCAAACACTGCCCGCGGATCGGGGGACTCAGTGACCATGCGCCCGAGCACGACGTAGCTGGCGCCTGCCTTCTCTGCTTCCGCAGCCGTCACCGTGCGCTTCTGATCGTCCGTTTTCGCGCCCACCGCCCGTATCCCCGGGATGAGCAGCCGAAGCTTGTCGGCGTACTTCCCGCGGATCTTCTTCGCTTCCATTCCACTGCAGACTACGCCGTGAGCCCCGGCGTCGGCGCAGTCCCCCGCCAGCCGCAGCACCTCTCCCGATACCTCCAACGTCTTGCGACCCCACGCGGTCCGCAGCGTTGCCGCGTCGAATGAGGTGAGAATCGTCACGCCGAGGATCCCGCAGCTTGCCCCCGCGCCTTCGACGGCGGCATCCAGCATCGGGCGTCCACCCGAGGCGTGCACCGTCAGCAGCCTTGCGCCCATGGCCGCGGCGCTTCGCGCTGCTCCCCGCACGGTGTTGGGGATGTCGTGAAGCTTGAGGTCGAGAAAGACATCGTTACCGAGCGCGCGCAGTGTCTGCACGATCTGTGGCCCCGCCGCCGTGAAGAGCTCGCTCCCCACCTTGTAGAACTTGCACGCATCGCCGAGGCGCTCGACCATGCTCAGCGCCGATTGCGCGTCAGGGAAATCGAGTGCGACGATCGGGACAGGCGGCCCGGTGCCGGAAGGGGTTTTCTTCGCCGTCGTCCTGGTGCTCATGTCAGCTCTCCCACTCGAGGGATCCGCGGAGCTCTTCGACGGAGCGTATTCCACGGCTCGCGCACCAGCTACCGAGATCAGCAACCAGCTTTTCCGGAAGCTTGGGTCTCTGCATCGCCGCCGTGCCCACCGCCACCAGCGACGCGCCCGCGAGCAGATATTGCACGATGTCGGTCGCCCTTGTAATCCCGCCCACGCCGATGATTGGAAGATCGACCGCCTTCGAGACTTTGTGCGCTGCCAGAACGCCCACCGGCAGCAATCCCGATCCGCTCACCCCGCCGCTTCCGAACCCTAGCGCGGGTCGCCGCGACTCGACGTCGATGAGGAGTCCCGGCATCGTGTTGACCACGGAGATTCCGTCCGCGCCCGCATCGGCCGCTGTCCTGGCGGCTCCCGCGATGTCGGACAACGTGGGAGACAGCTTGACGAATATCGGCTTGCGGGTCGCGGCCCGCGACCGGGCGACGACGTCTCTCAAAGTCGCCGGATCAGCGCCGAACTCCACTCCACCGGCTTTCACGTTCGGACAGCTCACGTTCAGCTCGTATCCTGAAACGGCGGGTGAGCCATCGAGACGCGAGATGACCGTGGCGAACTCCTCGGAGCGGTTGCCGACGACGTTGACCAATACCTTTGCGCTCCGAACATTCGCCTCGAGCCATGGAAGGTGGTCGGAGCGCACCTCTTCCATCCCGGGATTCGCCAGACCCACCGCGTTGATCATCCCGCCATCGAATTCCGCAACCCGGGGGGACGGCGCGCCCTTCCGCGGCTCGACACTCACTGCTTTGGTGATGAGGCCGCCGAGCGCATCCAGATTCAACACCTCGGAGAGCTCTCGCCCGTACGCCGCCGTCCCCGCGGCAAGTAATACTGGATTCTGAAACTTTATCCCCGCGACTGTGACACCGAGCGCCGCAGGGGCCACGCCTACCTGGCGCCCCCAACCCGGGACTCGTATCGGGCGAGATACGATACCACGGACTCGGCGATCTTCTTCGCGAGCTGGCGCTGGTTGTCGGCGTCACTGAGGAAAGTCGCCTCCGGCTGGTTGGTGCCGAACCCTATCTCGATCAGAACCGCCGGCATGTAGGAGCCACGCAGCACGGCGAAGTTCGCCTGCTGGACGCCGCGGTTGGGGCCGGGGTGGACATCGATCAGCCCGATTTGGATGGTCTGCGCCAGATCGCTCGATTCGCGCAGATGCTCGTTCTGCGCCATGTCGGTGATGATGAAGCTGAGCGGATCACCCTTTGGGGCGTTGGCGCCGGTCTCGAACTTGACCGCCTCGTTTTCCATCTCTTCGACGCGCCGCGCATCCGCCGTCTTCGCCTCGGCGAGGAAGTACGTCTCGAATCCGCGCTCCCGGGCGCCGGCCGCGGTACGAGATCCGGGAGCGTTGACGTGAATGGAGATGAAGACATCTCCCCGGCTCCGGTTCGCGATGTGCCCGCGATCGGAGAGTGCAATGAGGGTATCGGTCGTGCGCGTCATCACGACCTCCAGCTCCTGAGCGCGGAGCGCTGTCGCCAGCCTTTTCGCGACAGCGAGAGTAACGTCTTTCTCGACGAACCACGGGGAACCGCCTATCGGTCCCGTCATTCCCTGGTCCGGCCCGCCGTGGCCGGCGTCGATGACGACTGTCCTGCGGCCCGAAGGCTTCGCCGCGGGTGGTGGCTGGCGGGTCCGTCCCGGTGTCGGGCCTGCCGGTACCGGCCGAGCCGCGGCCGTGCGCTTGGTGATAGTCGTGAATGACCGCAGCTCGCCCTGCGCCCGGTCGTAGAAATACCCGCCGCCATAGCGGGGAATGATCTCGCTGACGAATTGAAACGGGAGATAGAGCTGTCCGCCCCGCACCTGGGGAGCGCGCGTCAGAGGGATCATCAAGGTGTCGAGCCTGGCGAAGGGGATCCCGTCGACCAGCTCCAATCGGCCGCGCGGAAGTACCAGCGTGAAGCGGAGGTTCGCGCCGGTGACGAGAGCCCCCTTTATCGCGCTCATGAGCGCGTCCGCGCGTACGCTCGCCTCTCCCGCGCTCACGACCACCGGCACCGATGTCAGGGCGGCACCATCCCGCACGACGACAGTCGCCGGAGCGACCGCGGTCTGGAGGAGCAGCAGCAGACCGATCATCGGGTGCGCACCGCGCGCTGCATGTCGCGCTCGTCATCGCGGCGCTTCTCGTCGGCGCGCTTGTCGTAGAGCTTCTTGCCCTTGCCGAGCGCGAGCACAACCTTCGCCTTCCCGCGCTTGAAGTAGAGCTCGAGCGGAATGAGCGTCAGTCCCTGACGCTCGACGGCCCCGATCATCTTGCGGATCTCCTTTCGATGCAGGAGGAGCTTCCGCGTCCTTGTGGGCTCGTGATTGAAGTGGCTCGCCTTCTCATACGGCGAGATGTGCAGATTGAGCAGAAAAATCTCACCATCCTTGACGATCGCGTAGGCGTCGGCGATGTTGGCCTTTCCATCGCGAAGCGACTTGACCTCGCTGCCGGTCAGTACCACGCCTGCTTCCCAGGTGTCGAGGATATGGTAGTCGTGCCGGGCGCGTTTGTTCCGCGCGATCGACTCCCTTGTCTCCTTCTCGACGGTCTCTGCCATTTGACTTCGTGCTCAAGTTAGGCGCAACACTGTTAATGAGAAAGGGAGAGGCGTTCACGTTGACTTCACTATCCGCGCTTTCTATCTTCGGAGAGCGAGACGCCGAAGTGGTGGAACTGGTAGACGCGCTGGCTTCAGGAGCCAGTGGGTGCAAGCCCGTGGGGGTTCGAGTCCCCCCTTCGGCACTGGCCTCTCTAGAGTCTCAGCTCGATTTGAACTGCAACTGAGAACTGCAAAGCTGCGGGCGGCCAGTCTGAAGCTTCCAGCTGCTAGCCTCACTACGTCGGGACGGCACGGGCGCGAGTTCGGGCACAGGCAACTGAATTCACGAGACGATGCGTGGCGACAGCACGTTACTCTGATCCGGGTTCGAACAGTCGGTGTCGTAGGCAGCCGGCGGCTGACAGCTGGCCGCTAGAAGCCGGCAGCTTTGTCGTTCTCAGTTGCAGTTACCTAAAATAAGGAACGGCGCGTCAATCGACGCGCCGTTCCTACATCCGAACCCGCTTCAGACCGTCTCGAGAATGGGCAGCCCCGCCTTTCCCCGCGCCGGGTCGACCATCGGTAGCCCGACTCTCTCGCGCACGGTAGGCTCGTCGTGCAAAAGGTCGGCAAGCGTCACGCCCTGAAGCACGTCGTCGATCTTCTGCTGCAGCATCACCCACACCGGTCTGATGCTGCAGCTGTGCGACGCCGAGCACCGGTCTTCCTCGACGGGGTGGCTCAGGCAGTGGAGATCGAACGTCTCGAGCTCGGACGCGTGGATCACGTCGCGCATCGAGATCTCCGCCGCCGGCCTCGCCAATACGTAGCCGCCGCGCGCGCCGCGAGTGCTGTTGATGACGCCGGCGCGACGGAGGCGAAGCAAAATCTGCTCGATGTAGTCAGCCGGGAGCCGCTCCAGACGCGCGATCTCGCGTCCATTCACCGGACCCGTCTCGGTTCGCTTTGCCAGGTGAAGCGCGCAAATCACGCCGTATTCGGCCCAGGTCGTTATTCGCATGCATTCAGGATAGAGATTGTGGCCAACGGAAACAAGCCCCGCGGCGGCTAGCCCGCGGAAACTCCGCCGTGCGCGCCCTATCCGGCAGAAACCCCGCCATGTGAGCCGCCCGGTACCCCAATCGTTGTCATCTTCCGCAAATCAAGCACCTCATCGATCTCCGCATCGGGGAGCACCTTCTCGCGCTTCACGAGATCGCGGATGAGCACGTTCTCCCTGACCGACTGCTTGCTCAGCTCGGCCGTGCGCGCGTAACCGATCTGCGGGGCGAGCGCTGTCGCCAACGCCGCGGACCGCTCGAGCCAGTACTCGCACTGCTCCCGGTTCGCCTCGATCCCGAGGACCGTTTTTTCCGCGAAGACTTGCGCCGTGCTGCGAAGGATCTTCATCGCGAGCAGCACGTTGTACGCGATCACGGGCATCATCACGTTCAGCTCGAGCTGACCATGTTCCGCGGCAGTGCTCACACACGCATCGTTGCCGACCACCTGAAAGCAGACCTGATTCACCATCTCGGGAATCGAGGGATTCACCTTGCCGGGCATGATCGAGGAGCCGGGCTGAACCGCGGGCAGCCGGATCTCGTCCAGACCCGTTCGCGGCCCGCTGGCGAGCAGGCGCAGATCGCTGGCGATCTTGCTGAGATCGAGCGCGAGCACCTTGAGCTGCGAGCTGAAGGCAGCGACATCCCCCATGCTCTGCATCAGCTGCACGCGATCTTCCCCCTCGCGCAGCTCCACCTTCGTGGACTCGCGAAGATGCTTCACCATGAGCTTCGGATATTCGGGCTCTACGTTGACGCCCGTTCCGACCGCGCTTCCGCCTATGCCCAGATCCCGAAGGTAGTCCGCGCTCTCCACGACGCGCCTGAGACCGCGCCGCAGCGTGCCGGCGTATCCCTCGAACTCCTGTCCGAGTCGTATCGGCATCGCGTCCTGAAGGTGGGTGCGGCCCGACTTGAGAACATCGTCGAATTCCTTTCCCTTTTTCTCGAACGCTTCCGAGAGAGCGTCGAACGCCTTCTCGAGTCCACCCAGCTCGGTGAGGCACGCCAGACGGATGGAGGTTGGAATCACGTCGTTCGTGGATTGCGCCATGTTGACGTGATCGTTCGGGTGCACGGGCGTGTAGGCGCCCCGCTTTCCGCCAAGCAGCTCGTTCGCCCGATTGGCCAGCACCTCGTTGCAGTTCATGTTGTGCGACGTGCCGGCGCCAGCCTGATAGATATCGACGACGAAGTGCTGGCGGTGTTGCCCAGCGAGAACCTCGTCGGCGGCTTTCACGATGGCATCCGCGAGGCGCGGCTCGAGACGGCCCGTTTCCCTGTGCGTGAGCGCCGCCGCGCGCTTGATGCCCACCGTCGCCTCCACAAAAGAGGGAAGCGGGAGAATTCCGCTGATGGGAAAGTTCTGAACCGCGCGCAACGTCTGGACTCCGTAGAGCGCGTCCTCGGGTACCGCCAGAGCTCCGAGAGGATCCGTTTCCGTGCGGGTTTTCTCGCTCATCGTCGTTCCAGGGGATCGGTCATCAACGCCCGACGATCCGGGCAGTGCCATTCAGAAAGGGATTCGACAGCCGCTCCTCGGCGATGGTCGTGTCGATCCCGTGGCCCGGATAAACTACGGTCTCGGGCGGGAGTTCGGCGATTCTTTTCAGCGACTCCGCGAGCTGAGGCGGGTTCGAGAACGGCAAGTCCGTCCTGCCAATCGAGCCGGCGAACAGGCAGTCGCCGACCAGCGCGATTCCGTGTCCATGGATCACGACGTGACCCGGTGCGTGCCCGGGCGCGTGCATTACCGTGAACTCCACGTCACCGAGCTCGAGAAGCTGTCCGTCGGAAAACTCGCGGTCGGGCGGCGGAGGCTCCTCGAACGGAACTCCGTACACCTGTGCCTGCCGTCCCGCCGCCTCATAGAGTCTTCGGTCGAGCGGATGCAGATAGACGGGAACGTCCCATCGCTGCTTTATCGATGCGATCGCGCCGACGTGATCGACGTGAGCGTGGGTAATCCAGACGGCCTCGAGCGTCGCGCCGGAGCTGTCGACGGCCTCCACGAGGCGCTCCCCTTCGCTGCCGGGGTCGACGATCACCGCCTTCCCGGAGCGATCATCGACGACCAGGTAGCAGTTCTCCTGGAACGCGCCGACGGTGATCGTCTGAACGTTCACGATCGAGGCTACCTTGGAGTCCGGGCCGGCAGCCATCTCGTTGCCACGATCACGTGTACCCTCCCGCACTCACATGCGAGCTCTCCAGTGCCTGCCGGGTCGCGGGCCCAGTGCCATCGCGCTCCGTCTCCTTGAACCGCGTGATGTACTTGTCGGCCGCGATCGCGGCCGTCGTCGCGTCGCCGGACGCCGTGGTGACCTGCCGCGTGAGCTGCGACCGCAGATCGCCCGCAACGAAGAGGCCGGGGATCGAGGTCATCATCGCGTTGTCGGTGATGATGTAGCCCATGACATCGTGCACGAAGTGACCGTCGATGACACCGGTGTTCGGGCGAAAGCCGATGAAGACGAAGAGTCCGGTCGCCTCGAGAAGTTGTCTCTTCTGCGTGACGAGGTTGTGCAGACGGAGACCGGTCATTCCCGCGTGTGGCGTTCCGACGACCTCTTCCGCGACGGTGTCCCAGATGACCTCGATCTTCGGGTTCTCGAAGACGTGCTGCTGGAGGATCTTCGACGCGCGAAACTCGTTGCGCCGATGAATGAGATAGACCTTGCTCGCGTAGCGGGTGAGAAAATCCGCTTCCTCGACGGCCGCATCGCCCCCGCCGACCACCGCGACGATCTGCTGCTTGAAAAACGCGGCGTCACAGATCGCGCAGTAGGAGACGCCCTTGCCGGCGTATTCGAGCTCGCCCGGGATCCCCAGCTTGATCGGGGTTCCGCCCGCGGTAACGATCGCCGCCGGTGACCTGAATACCTCGCCACTCTCGGTCTCAGTGTGGAAGTAGCCATCCGGCATCTTCCTCACCGCGGTGACAGTCATGGTCTCGAAGAACTCGGCGCCGAACTGCTTCGCGTGCGATGCAAACTTTTCGGCCAGCTCGTGGCCGAGGATTTTCGGGAATCCGATGACGTCGTCGAGATACTCGGTGTTGAGCAGCTCACCGCCCGGGAAGCCGCGCTCGAGCACCGCGGTGCGCAGAAGCGCGCGGCCGGCATACAGCGCGGCCGTCATTCCCGCCGGCCCCGCTCCGACGATGACCACATCGAAATCGCGCACTGTCGCCACAGAAATCACCTAGGGAGAAATACCGCCGATCAGACGGCCGGGTTGGACACCGGCCATGTCGATCATGCCGACTCCGAGGCGCGATGTGCAGACCGAAATATAACCGTCGCCGCGAGCGCGTTGCCGCGTCAGGAACGGACGTGACGTCCTCCGTCGACGATAATGGTCTCTCCGGTCACGTAATCGGCGCTCAACAGGTAGATCACTGCCTGCGCCACGTCCTCCGCGCTGCCGAGCCGCCCGAGGGGTGTGGTCGAGATCAGTCGGTCGGCCTGTTCCTGTGTCCACCCTTCGGGCAACAGCACCGGGCCGGGCGCGATCGCGTTCACGCGGATCTTCGGAGCCAGGGCATGCGCCAGACTGCGGGTCATCTGGACGATCCCCGCCTTCGAGATCGAGTGGGGGATGTATCCGGTCCAGGTCTCGAATGCGGCGAGGTCGGCAATGTTCACAATGGCGCCACCGCGATCCCGCATCGCGCGCGCGGCCGACTGGCAAAGAAAAAATGGCGCGCGAAGGTTGAGCGCGAACATCGCGTCCCAGTCCTCGACCAGCACTTCACCAACGGGAGTGCGGAGCATGACCGCGGCGGAGTTGACGAGGACATCGAGCCCTCCAAACACCTTGACAGTGTGCTCGATCAGTCTTGGCGCCGTCGTCGGGTCGGTGAGATCGCCGGGAAGCGTCCGCGCATCGCTTCCTGCCACAATGATCTCTTCCGCGGCTTCACGTGCTCCCTTCTCGGACAGCGCGTAGTGAACCGCCACGCGCATTCCGGCTTTCCCGAGCGCGACCGCTATGACACGGCCGACGCGCGTTCCTGCTCCCGTGACGAGCGCGACGCGGCCGTCTATATCCACGCGGCCGGCTCCTGAAATGGCGGCATCATGCGCCCGGCGACCAAGTGAATGAGGCAATTCTAGCGTCCTGCTGCTCCAGCCACTCGATCGGCACGTTCATCATTCCGAGCTGCCGCGGTCCTTCACCGGCACCGTGCCAGTCGGATCCACCACTGGGGATGAGTCCGAAGAAATCGGTGAGTGCCTTGAGTCTCTTCATGTCGTCACCTGAATGGCCTGGATGCCGGATCTCCACGCCGTCGAGTCCGGCGGCGACGAGCGGCTCGAGACGCTCACGCCTGCCGGCATCGCCGGGGTGCGCCCAGATCGCCAGCGCACCGGCCTCGTGCGCGATCGCAATCGCATCCTCGAGAGAGAGCCGGTCCTTCGGCACGAAGGCGCTGCCATTTCCGCCGAGGTACCTGAAGAAGGCATCGCGGAAGTCGTGGACCACTCCGCGCGCGATGAGCGCGCGCGCTACGTGCGGCCGTCCGACGGCGCCGCCCGCGGACTGCTGTAACACTTCATCGAACGTCAGAGGAATGCCGAGCGCATTCAGTTTCTCCACGATCTTCTGTGCGCGGGAATAGCGCATGGATCGCAGCTCGGTGAGCCGCTGTTCGAGGGCATCGAGCTGCGAAAGATGCAGCGCGAGAATGTGCACTTCGTTATCGCCGAGAAACGCGCTGAGCTCGACGCCCGCGATGACCCGTATTCCGAGCCGTTCCCCCGCGTCACGCGCCGCGGACAGGCCGGCAATGGTGTCGTGGTCGGTGAGCGCGATCGCGGACAGACCGCAGCGCTCGGCGGCCTCTACTACGCGCTCGGGCGGAAGCGTGCCGTCAGAAGCCGTCGAATGAGTGTGCAGGTCGATGCGCGCCGGCCCGCCTGCCTCCGCGCTCACCGCTCGTAACCGGCCTCAGGGGAGGTGAAGCTCGGCTGCGATTGCTGAAAGAGCTCCTGCAACTGCGCATTGGTGAGCTCCGCGAACGCGCGTTCGCGCGACCGGGTGCCCTGAGGCGAATAGCGAGTCACTCGAACTTCGCGCTCGCCTCCCGCGTCCCGCGTGAAGATAAGCGCGTATTCGTCCTGCGTGTATTGCGTGATGTACCCCGAAGGATACACATCCCACTTCTGGCCGGATACCTCGAGCGAGCGGGCGGGCATCCTAGAGCTCTACCTCCAGGTACACGCGCGAAGGGTCGAGAACCTTGTGGGGCGCGTTCGCGTGGGCCACGATCAGCGCCTGCTGGTTGTCAGCTTCGGTGAACTCGACGAAAGCGCCGGGCAGCGACGACTCCTCGAACACCCAGAACCGGCAGTTGGCCGCCGCGTAGTGTGAGCGGAGCGCACGAAGCCTCTCCCGGTAATTGGCGCGCTCGGCAGCAGGCACCGTCGAACGCTGTATCGTGAGAGCTCGTGGCATGTTAGAGTCCGGTCTCCGGGAATGATTCGATGGTTTTCTTGACGAACGCGAGAAACTGGTCCGCGATGGCTCCGTCGATGACCCTATGATCGAAAGACATTGAAAAATAGGCGCAGGTACGGATGGCGATCGTGTCCTCTCCATCGGCGCCGGGCATGACCTTGGGTCTCTTCTCGATCGCGCCGACTCCCATGATCGCCACCTGTGGCTGATTGATGATCGGCGTTCCCATGAGAGAGCCGAAGACGCCGGGATTGGTGATCGTGAACGTGCCTTCCTGCACTTCCTCGGGAGACAGTTTCTTTGACCGCGCCCGGGCCGCAAGGTCGTTGAGCGCGCGTGTGATACCGGATAGCGAGAGGTCGTCGGCCCGCTTGATCACGGGGACGATCAAGCCCCAGTCGAGCGCGACCGCGACGCCGATGTTGATCTGCTTGCGGTAAATGACGCTGGTGCCCGCCACCGACGAGTTCATCACCGGGAATGCGCGCAGCCCCTGAGTCACCGCTTTGATGATGAACGGCATGTAGGTGAGCTTCTGACCGGTGGTGGCCTCGAACTCGGCGCGCTTCTTGGCGCGGATACGGGCGACGCGGGTGAAGTCGATCTCGATGAACGACGTCACGTGCGCCGAAGTCTGCCTCGATGCGACCATGTGCTCGCTGATGAGCGCGCGCATCTTGGACATCGGCTCGACGACATCCCCAGCCCAGGGCTGTGGCATCGGAAGCGCGTGCGAAGCGGTGCGGCCGCCTCCGTGAACAGCAGGCCCGGTCGCGGGCATCGATTCGCCCGACTCGATGAAACCAAGGATGTCGCGCTTCGTTACGCGTCCCGCGATTCCGGACCCCTGAAGCGAGGAGATATTGAGCCCATGCTCCGCCGCGATCTTTCGAACCAGTGGCGAGGACTTGGTGCGGACGCGCTCCTCGAAGGAGCTCCCATTGCCCGAGTGGGAGGCCACGATTGCGGGAGCGGCGGGTTGCTGACGAGCGGGAGCGGGCGGTAACGTAGCTTCCCGTTGGGGGGCAGCCGGAGCCTCGGCGGCAACCGATGCGCCCTTCTCCGTCTCGATCCGCGCCACGACGGTCTGCACAGCCACCGTCTCCCCTTCCTTCACGATTATCTCGGCCAGCACGCCGGCGGAAGGCGCCGGGATCTCGGCGTCGACCTTATCGGTCGAGATCTCGAAGATGGGCTCGTCGCGCCTTACCTCGTCGCCGACCTTCTTCAGCCACTTGGACAGCGTGCCTTCGACGATGGACTCGCCCATCTGCGGCATGATGATGTCTACACGTGCCACCGCTTCTCCTCGTTCACTTATTGATCCGTCCGGGGCTGGTTCAGGCGTCTCAACGCCAGTACGGGCAGCGTCAGCGCCCCGAGCACGCCTCCGATACCAGCATACACCCACCAGTTGCAGGCCGGAAGCCCCTCGGGTGGCTTGCACCCCTGAATGCTTCCGACGACTTTCCCCGCGTAGACACCGATCATTCCACCGCTGAAAAACCCGGCGACCGTAGTGACGCAGCCGACACCTACGTTGCGCGCGGTGGCTCCGCCCTTGTCCGCATCGGGTGAGTCCATCAGTACGCCGCGAGCTTGCGCAGCGCGAGCACGATGTCGGATGTCTGCGGCAGCACGTAATCCTCGAGCGGCGGAGAATAGGGCAGTGGGACATCCGCCGCCGTCACCCGCAGCACCGGCGCATCCAGCCACTCGAACGCGGTCTCATTGATGCGCGACGTGATCTCGCCCGCCACTCCCCCAGTCCGCGTGTCCTCGTGCACTACCAGCGCGCGATTCGTTTTCCTTACCGTGGCGATGATCGCTTCGTCGTCCATCGGCAGGATCGTGCGGAGGTCGAGCACTTCGACGGAAAGGCCGTCCTCCTTCTCGACCTGCTCGGCGGCTTCCAGCGCTTTCCAGACTGTTGCCGCGTAGGTGATGATCGAAACGTCTCTCCCGTCCCTCGCCACGCGAGCCTTGCCGATCGGCGTCAGATGATCGCCGGACGGCATCTCTTCCTTGATGCGGCGGTAGAGGTACTTGTGCTCGAAGTAGAGGACGCAATCATCGTCGCGAATCGCGGACTTCATCAGTCCCTTCGCATCGGAGGCGGTGGCCGGATACACGATCTTCAGGCCGGGTGTGTGCAGAAAGGCAGCCTCCGGGTTCTGCGAGTGGAAAGGCCCTCCGCGCACGTATCCGCCGCTCGGCCCGCGCACGACCATCGGACAGGGCAGCATCGCTCTGTAGCGCGCAGTCGCGACATAGTTCGTGAGCATGTCGTAGCCGGTCGAGATGAAGTCGATGAACTGCATCTCGCACACCGGTCGCATGCCCATGTGAGCCGCGCCGGCGGCCGCCCCGACGATCGCCGCCTCCGAGATCGGAGTGTCGATGACGCGTTGCTCTCCGAATTTGGCCATCAATCCTTCGGTGACCTTGAAGGCCCCACCATACGCTCCGATGTCCTCTCCGAGACAGAAGACGTTCTCGTCGCGTTCCATCTCCTCGAAGAGAGCTTCCCGGATGGCTTCGAGATAAGTGATCTCAGGCATCGTGCGTGCCCCAGCTCGACGGGCGCTCGTGCACTTCCACCGGGGATTTAATCCCTTCCCTGAACCAGAGCGGAGGCAGAGAGGGAGGATCCGCGTAGATCCCGACCAGCGCATCGGTCGGCTCCGGCATCGGCGATGCCTCGGCCTCGTCGGTGGCGCGGTCTATCTCCTCGCTCACACGCTTGTCGATCGCGGCGAACTCCGTTTCCTCGAACGCTTCTTCGCGCAGCCGCTTCACATAGCGGTCGATCGGATCGTTCTCGGTCGCCCACCTGTCGATCTCACCCGGCGGAACGTACGACTGGTTGTCGTGCTCGGCGTGGCCCTTTCGGCGGTAGGTGATGAGCTCGACCATTGTCACGCCGCCGCCGGCGCGGGCGCGATCCACAGCCCGTTTCGTCACCTCGTAGGATGCGACGACGTCGTTGCCATCCGCCTGCTCGCCGGCAATACCATAACCGATGGCTTTGTCGACGAGCTGCCGGGCGGCCGTCTGCTTTCTGAGCGGCGTGGAGTACGCGTATCCGTTGTTTTCGACCACGACGACGAGCGGACAGCGCTGCACGGCCGCGAAGTTGATGCCCTCGTGAAACGCACCCGTCGATGTCGCGCCATCGCCTACATACACGAGACCGACTCTGTCCTGCTTCCGCATCTTGAACGAAAGCGTCACGCCGGCCATGACGGGGACCATGTCGCCAAGGTGCGAGATCTGCCCGATGAATCCGCGCACGAGGTCGCCGTAATGGATGTTCAGCTCGCGGCCGCGGGTCGGGGAGTCGCCCTTCGCCATGTACTGCTTGATTATCTCGTTGGGCTTTGCGCCCTGCACCAGCATCGAGCCCAGATTGCGGATCAGGGGCGAGAGTATGTCGCCCTTGGAGCGATCGAGGGCGTAGGCGCTGCCTACCGCGTCAGCCTCCTGGCCGAGCGAGCGGAAGAGACCGCCGACGACCTTGGTCTGGCGATACAGGTTGACCAGGCGCTCCTCGAGTGAGCGCGTGAGCCGCATGTAGTAGTAGAGCTCGATCTTCTGTTCGCGCGACAGGCCTGGTGTCGCAACGTTACCCGCGGAATCCTCCCGCATCTTCGCCGGCCTCGACGCGGCGGCATCGGACCGCGCCATTCTAGAAAGCTGCTTGTATGCGGTGGCTGGGGTCGCCGGTCCTGTGCAGCTCGACAAAAAACCGCTTTGCGTTGCGGTCGAGCCGGCTCTCACCCATCTGGTCGGTAGAGATCTCGACGAACGTGTAGTGGCCGCCTTCCTTCCGGACGCTCAGCTGGAGCGTGCCCAGCGGTCCCGCGAACGTGCGCGAGCGGGCAGTGTGACGGGTGCGCTCGAGGTCGATCTCGGGAAAAAAGCTGTCGGCGATACGCAGAACTTCGGTGGGGACGAGCTGTGTTCTGAAGAAATGACGCATGTGGGATCAGGTTCCCGGCTCGCTCGCAGGATTCACCGCCTGCGTCCAGTCTACACGCTCCAAACGCAGTTGGGGATTCTTGTCGCGACGAAATTGGATCGCGGCAGCCCAGTCGCCACTGGTCGCGAAAAAAATCCGGCCTGAATAGGTGCCGAGCTCTTTCTCCTTTTTCAGGCCGTCATTGGTATTCGCGCCGTCCTTGCTGCTGGCGAAAATCCTGCCCTCGCCGCCCTCAATGGGCTGTCTTGTCTTCTTATCCTGCACCACGATGCGATAGCGGATCGGCTCGAGCGCGCGCGGGGGCATCGGGTCCGACGTCACCGTGAATGCGTAGCTGTCCGACCACAACCTCGACTCTTTCGCCTTCGGGTTGGGTCCGCAGTTGACCAGCGCGGCGATAGCCAACGCCGGAAAAGCCAGTCGGCGTAGCATCAGGCGTAGTACTCCAGGCCGAGGTGGGTGATCTGATCCTCTCCCATCAAATGGCGGAGCGTGTTCTTCAGCTTCGTCTGCTGGATGAAGAGATCGTGCTCGGGCTGGAGCCCGGGCGCGGCCATCGGGCTCTTGTAGTAGAACGAGAGCCATTCCTGGATCCCTTTCATGCCCGCCCGCTGAGCGAAATCGGAGAAGAGGGCCAGATCGAGCACTATCGGCGCGGCAAGAATCGAGTCGCGACACAGAAAGTTGATCTTGATCTGCATCGGATAATTCATCCAGCCCACGATGTCGATGTTGTCCCATCCCTCCTTGTTGTCACCGCGCGGGGGATAGTAGTTGATGCGGACTACGTGGTAGAAGTCCTTATACAGGTCGGGATAGAGCTCGGGCTGGAGAATTGTGTGCAGCACGCTGAGCTTCGACTCTTCCTTCGTCTTGAACGATGCGGGATCGTCGAGCACCTCTCCATCGCGGTTACCGAGGATGTTGGTGGAATACCAGCCGGCGAGGCCGAGCATTCGCGCCTTGAGTCCAGGCGCGATCACGGTCTTCAGCCAGGTCTGTCCCGTCTTGAAATCCTTGCCCGAGATCGGAACTCCCCGATCCTGCGCGAGTCGCAGCAACGCGGGCGTGTCGACGCACAGGTTGGGCGCGCCGTTGCAGAACGGAACGCCCTCCATGATCGCCGCATAGGCGTAGAGCATCGACGGCGCGATGGCGTCGTCGTTCTTCTCCATCGCCTTCTCGAACTGTTCGATGGTGGCGTGCTGCGGTCCGGGCTTGATGAAGATTTCCGTCGAGGCGCACCACACGACCACAATGCGGTCGCACTTGTTCCGCGCCTTGAAGTCGCGGATGTCCTGCCGCAGCTGCTCGGCGAGGTCGCGCTTCGTTTTACCCTTTTTCACGTTCGAGCCGTGAATGCGCGTGACGTATTTGTTGTCGAACACCGCCGGCATCGGCTTGATCTTCCGCAGGAAATCGGCGATCGGCTCGATGTCGCGATCTTCGAGCACTCCCGCCTTCTTGGCCGCAGTCAGCGCGTCGTCCGGGATGGGATCCCAGGCACCGAACACAATGTCGTCGAGTCCGGCGAGCGGTACGAACTCCTTGATCAGAGGAGAACGATTCTCCGTCCTCTTGCCCAGCCGGATCGTCGCCATCTGGGTCAGCGATCCGATCGGCTTGGAGTGGCCGCGCCGGATGCTCTCGACCCCAGCCATGAAGGTTGTAGCAACCGCGCCCAGTCCCGGTGTAAGTATGCCGAGTCGGCCGGTGGCCGGCGCTATGGATTTAGGGGCGTCACCTGATGACGATCTGCCCAATTGTGGCTCCGTCTGTGATTAAGATTGTGCGCGGCGCGTGGCCTGCATTCCCGCCGCTTTCGAGCGGGAGGGCGGATCATTGATCATGCGGATCGGCCTCGAGTCCCTCTCGAGCGTTGCCCGATAGACGAACGCGATGCGCTGTACCGCCGTGATCCAGGCAGTCACCGTCAGCAGCACGATGATGCCCATCAGCACCCAGCCGCCCCAGAAAAGTCCGAACAGTGCCTGTGGTGCTGAAAGTAATACGATGCGCTCCGGCCGCTGCATCAAGCCGACTTTCGCATCCATGCCGAGCGATTCAGCCCGGGCGCGGGTGTACGAGATCAGAAAGGTCCCCACGATGCAGACGAGACACACGACAACCATGTAGATGTTCTGGTAAACGGGGTTGGTAGCGTAGAACACCGTGAGTCCCGCCATCAGGGCACCATCCGCGACGCGGTCGAGTGTCGAATCGTAGAACGCGCCGAACACCGTACACCGTCCGCTGCGGCGGGCAACCTCGCCATCCAGGACATCGAAGACAGCGGTCAGCCCCATCAGCCAGCCCGCCGTCATGATGTGCCCGGTCCCGTAGACGATGCCGGCGATGATCGTGCAGACGGTTCCGACGGTGGTGATGGTGTTCGGGCTGACGTTGTGTCTCGTGAGGAAGCCGACCGCCGGGTCGATCACGCGCAGTGCTGCACTCTTGAAGAAATCCGTGGGACTTGGCATGCACCTGGGGCCGGCGGTGAGCGGGAGTCAGCCGACGTGCCGGATCCTCGGGCTGACGGCAAAGAAAAAACGGGCCGGCGTGTGACACACGACGACCCGTAAAACTAAGCGCTCCAATAGGCTATTGCCAGCAGTGCGCCAGCCGGCCGAGACACATGTGTGCTACGGCAAGCGCCACTCGTACATGCTCGACAGCGTGACGTTGTTCTTTGTGTAAGTGCGGGTTCCGTCCACGGTGACGGCACGGAGATTCACCGTTGCCCCGGGGGCGATTCCCTGCACCGGGATGTGCTCGACGGTGTTCGAGCTCACCTGCTTCACAAAAATATCGCTGGTGCCGCTCACGACGTAGACGTTCACCGGCTGACTCAGGTTGTTCGTCAGGTGTATCGCCACACTGGCGCCCGTTTCGGGCCCGGTCCGCACTTCGACCTGCCGCCCGCCACACGCTGAAAGTGCCAGCATGGACAGTGAGACCATCAGAATCCGCATAATTGTTCCTCCAGAGAGTGCTGCAGAGTGAGAACTATCAGCAATGCAAGAGATATGCGCGGCGCAGCTACCTGTAGATCAGATACTGCCGCGTCTTTTCGCGGAATGCGTAGGCGGCCCGGTACTCGCGGTCGATCAGAACGTCGGGGTCTTCGCCTCTCAGCAACGCCTCGCGCACGGCCGGCGATCCGAACCGAAGATCGAACGCGCGATTCTGGATCGTAAGCCTCGGACCAGCGGTCTTGTTTATCGCCCACAGCAGGGTCGCGCCCACACGTGCCGCCTGGAGCGCGCTTCGATTGAACACGGTGATGCGGATTCCCGGAATCGTCTGGCCGCCGTATTTCCGATCGGTCGGGTTTTCCGGCCGGAAGGCCTCGACGCTGAACCGTACCCCCGGAATCTCCCGATCCTTGAGGATCGCCACCGTTGCCGCGGCGTTGAGCCAGGGGGCGCCCACGCGCTGGAACGCCTCGGTGGTTCCGCGACCCACCGACAGGTTGCTCGCCTCGAACGCGACGAGACCCGGATAGAGCATTGCGCTGTGCAGGGAGGGCATGTTCGGCGAGGGCTTCACCCACGGAAGACCAGTCAGGTCGAACCATACGTCGCGCCTCCAGCGCTGCATCGGAACGACGCGCAGGTCGGCGCGAATCTTCAGCACATCGTTGAAGTAGCGCGCGAGCTCACCGATGGTCATACCGTGCCGGAGGGGCATGGGGTACAGCGCATAGGCCTGCCCGGGGCGTCCGGGCGCGGGGTCCTCGGGATTCGCGAGGGCGCTGTCGAGGACGGGACCTTCGATGATGTAGCCGGTGATGGGATTCGGCCGGTCGAGCACGATGATCGGCTTCTGGAGCCGGGCAGCAGCGCGCATGGAATAGATCATGGCGCCGACGTAGGTCCACGTGCGCGTGCCGATGTCCTGGAGGTCGAAAACGAGCGCATCGAGGTTTCGCAGAATGCTGTCGGGCGGCGCCATGGTCTGCGTCCCGTACAGCGAATAGACCGGTAATCCACTCTTTGCATCGATGCCGCTGGCGATGTTCTGGCGATCCTCCGTACCGCGAAGGCCGTGCTCGGGAGAGAAGAGCTGCACCAGCCGCACCCCGGCGTCTCTCGCCCGTTTCTCCCTGAGAAGATCGATGTCCGATACTCCTCTCTCGTCGATCCCGGTCTGGTTGGTGAGCAGGCCGATCCGCTTTCCGCGAATGAGATGTATACTGTCGCTGAGCAGGACCGTAATTCCGGGACGTACCTTCGCCTCGGCCAGCTCGGACGTGGGATCGATCTGCTTGCTCGTTACGACGCAGCCGCCGCAGATGGGAAGAAGAACTGCGAGCAGCCGAGAGTATCGCATCATCTGGAATTGTCCCTTAAGTTGTCGTCGGTGGTACCGAATGATAGTCTCTGGCGTTCCCGGACGCCCGTCCACGAGAAGGTGCACATCGCAAACGTCTTGCCTGGCCACCTCCAATCCTTGCTCACATGGCGCTAACTGCGATCGACTGGGCAATTGTCGCTGCCTATTTCCTCCTCTCCATAGGCATCGGACTCTACTTCACCAAGCGCGGAGGCGAGAGCCTCAACGAGTACTTCCTCTCGGGTCGCAAAGTCAGCTGGTGGCTTGCCGGAACATCGATGGTCGCGACTACTTTCGCGGCCGACACACCCCTCGTCGTCACGGGACTCGTCGCCTCTTATGGCGTCGCGGGCAACTGGCTGTGGTGGAACATGCTGATGAGCGGGATGCTCACCGTTTTCTTTTTCGCCCGTCTCTGGCGACGCGCGAACGTCATGACCGACGTCGAGTTCGCGGAGATACGCTATAGCGGGAACCCCGCTGCGGCGCTGCGCGGCTTTCGCGCGCTTTACCTCGCTCTCCCGATCAACCTCATCATCCTCGGCTGGGTCACGCTAGCGATGATCAAGATACTCACGATTTCTCTGGGACTCCGCGACGTCACCGTTCTCGGGATAAACGTCTCCGGCGAGATCATCGCCGTCGGAATCTGCTTCATCATCACCGTCGCGTACTCCGCGGGCGCCGGGATGTGGGCGGTCCTCTGGACCGACCTGGTGCAATTCGTGATCAAGATGGCCGCGGTGATCATTCTCGCGGTCTATTCGGTCCGTGCGGTGGGCGGAATGGACAAGCTGAAGGAGGGACTCGCGGCGCATTTTGGAAGCGCCGACGCTGCGCTTTCCGTGCTTCCGGTCAGCATCACTCCGACCGGGATCGAGGCATACGTCTGGATGCCGCTGCTCGCTCTGGCGGTGTTCCTCTCGGTGCAGTGGTGGGCCGCCTGGTACCCGGGTGCCGAGCCCGGCGGCGGCGGCTACATCGCGCAGCGGATATTCTCCGCCAGAACCGAGCGGGATGGAGTGCTTGCCACTCTCTTCTTCAACGTCGCTCATTACGCGATCAGGCCGTGGCCCTGGATCGTCACCGGGCTCTGCACGCTGTTGCTCTATCCGCGCGGTATCGGCCCCACCGGAGATCGGGAAGCCGCCTATGTGCAGGCATTCGTGGATCTGCTGCCCACGCCATGGCGAGGTTTCATGATGGCGGGGTTTGCCGCCGCGTACATGTCGACTGTCGGCACCCAGCTCAATTGGGGCGCATCGTACCTGGTGAACGATTTCTACAAGCGGTTCATCAATCGCACGGCCACCGAAAAGCATTATGTCGCGATCGGGCGCTGGGCAACGGTGTTTCTTTTCTTTGCGTCCATCTTCGTGACGATGCAACTGGACACGATCGCGGCTGCGTGGAAGTTCCTCCTGGCGCTCGGCTCGGGCACGGGGCTCGTGCTCATCCTCCGCTGGTATTGGTGGCGCATCAACGCCTGGAGTGAGATCAGCTCGATGATTGCGTCCCTGATTGTATCGGTTACCGCGATTGCCCTCATAAAGGGGAGGTTCCCTGCCGGTGATCTTCGGGCCGACGCCTGGGTCATGCTCGTTACCGTAGCGGTGAGTACAGTCGTCTGGTTATCAGTGACCTTTCTCACCAAACCGGAGCCGGATGCCGTCCTGGAGCGATTCTATCGCAGGGTCCGGCCGGGCGGCCCGGGCTGGGCGCGGATCTCGGAGCGGGCCGGCTTCGGACGCGAAGGCATTCCAGGCGGCGCGCTCGCCTGGACGAACTGGATCGCCGGAATCGTGGCGGTGTATTCTTCACTGTTCGGGATCGGAAAGGTTGTGTTTGGCGAATATGTGGAAGGAGTGGCTCTGCTCGTGCTCGCGGTGGCGGCGTTCGCGTGGATCGCGCGGTCTTTCCGTGAAGAGCCCGCGACACTACCCGGAGTCGGAGAAACCGCCTAAATTCAAGCAGTCTCGGAGGATACATGTCTGTTTCGTCTCAGCCTGAAATCGACCTCTCCATCACGCCCAATGCGGGCGTGGAGGTCAAGAAGTTTATGGACGCCGAGGGGGTTACCGCCGAGCAGGGCGGCCTTCGCGTGAGCGTGCAGCCGGGCGGCTGCAGCGGCTTCAAGTACAGCCTCGTCATCGAAGATCGCGCCGCGGAGGACGACATCGTCATTCCCCGCGACGGGTTCAACGTATTCGTCGATCCGTTTTCGGCGCAGTACCTCAATGGGGTGGCAATCGACTACGTCACTTCCATGCAGGGCTCCGGCTTCACGTTCAAGAACCCGAGTTCAACCGGCGGTTGCGGCTGCGGAAGCTCATTCTCTGCGTAGCAGCTCGCAGGCGCTCCACAATTACTCGAGGGCGGTGAAATGAAGACGAATTTCACCGCCCTCGATTTTGTTGTACTACTCGTCTATCTCATTGGCACGACGCTGCTCGGCATCTGGCTGGGCCGCGATCAGAAGGACGCCAAGGATTACTTCGTCGCTGGCAAGACCATTCCCTGGTGGGCGATTCTGTTCTCGGTCGTCGCCACCGAGACGAGCGCGCTCACGTTCATCAGCATTCCTGGGCTCGCGTACACGACGAACCTGGGCTTTTTGCAGATCGCCGCGGGTTACCTGCTCGGACGCATCGTGGTTGCTTACACGCTTCTGCCGAAATACTACCAGGGCGATCTCGTGACGGCCTACGCGCTCCTGGAGAAGCGGTTCGGAGTCGCGACACGTCGATTCGCTTCGATCGTATTCATGGGGACACGCGCGCTGGCCGACTCGGTACGCGTTTTCGCTACTGCGATACCTATCGCTCTGATCATAGGGCCGGCCGTACCACAACGATACGTGATGCCCGCCGCGATCCTCGTTCTTGGCGTGCTCACGCTCGTCTATACCTATCACGGTGGAATGAGGGCCGTCGTCTGGACGGATGTACTGCAGACCGGTGTCTACATCGGTGGCGGACTAGCGGCAGTGTATATCCTCAGCAGAGTGGTACCCGGAGGATGGGGTGCGATCTTCGCCGACGCGAATGCGGCGGGCAAGCTGAAGGTTCTTGACCCCTACCTGGGCTTCGATCGACCTCTGACGCTGTTCGCAGGCTTGCTCGGCGGTGCATTCCTGTCGATGGCCTCTCACGGAGCAGACCAGCTCATAGTCCAAAGACTACTCGCCGCTTCAAGTCTTAAGGACGCGCGGAAAGCGCTGATCGGGAGCGGCTTCGCCGTCATCGTCCAGTTCACCCTCTTTCTGATGATTGGACTCGGGCTATGGACTTTCAACGGCCACCGCACGTTCGCCGTGCCCGACTCGATCTTCCCAGGCTTTGTCGTGAATCAGATGCCCGCGGGCCTCAGGGGTCTCATCATTGCGGCCGTATTGGCCGCGGCGATGAGCTCCCTTTCCGGGTCGATGAATTCCCTTGCCGCAGCCACAACGCACGACATCTATCTGCCGCTTTCAGGACGAGCGCCCGCCGATCCAAGAACACTTCGAATGGCGAAGGTATTCACGCTTTTGTGGGGACTCCTGCTGCTTACGGCGGCGTTGTTATATCGGCAGCAGGGAACGCCGGTTGTCGTCGTCGCTCTTTCGATCGCGTCGTTCACCTATGGTGCACTGCTGGGCGGCTTCTTCCTCGGAATGCTTTGGCGCCGCGCGGTTCAGCGTGACGCAGTCACTGGCATGGCGATCGGTATCCTGACGATGACGTTCGTGGTTTTCGCCAAGCAGCTGGTGCCAGTCTTCCCGTCGGTTCAGGACACGCTCACGACTCTCTCCCGAATAGCATGGCCGTGGTACGTGCTGATCGGGACGACGATCACCATGTCCGTCGGAATGTTATCGTCGCTCACGCACCCCGCGCCCACTGGCGGAGACCGCTGGAAATGAGCGAGATAGTGATTGGCGTGGATGGCGGTGGCTCCAAGACGCGCGTGATGGTCGGAACGGCGGACGGAGAGGAGCTCGCCACGGTTGACGGCCCGGGATCGGCGGTATCTCCCGGACGGGCCGCGCAATCCGCGGATGTAATCGCTGACCTCGTCACCCGCGCGCTCGGGGAAGTCGCGCAGCCCGGTGCTGTATTTCCGCGCGTTCTGTACTGTGGCGTAGCCGGCACGGGCCGCGAAGACCAGAGGCGGGCGCTCCATGCGGCGCTCGACGAAAAAGAGCTGGCAGAGGAAGTTGTCATCGACTCCGACGGACTCGTCGCGCTCTACGACGCGTTCGAGGATCGGGAGGGCATCCTGCTCGTTGCGGGCACCGGATCGATTGCCTACGGCCGGAGCCCGTCGGGAACGCTCGTTCGCTGCGGAGGCTGGGGGCCCGCTTTCGGCGACGAAGGAAGCGGAGGCTGGATCGGGAGGCGCGCCCTGAGCATCGTCGCCGCCTCGAGCGACGGCCGTGAGCCGGCGACCGCCCTTCTCTTTCCCATCCTTGCGGCGACACAGTGCGAGGATGTGCACGATCTCATCCCCTGGGCCGCGGCGGCGGATGCGCGCGCATTCGCATCGCTCGTACCGGCTGTCCTCGCTACCGCGGCGAGCGGAGATCCGCGCGCCAGCGCGCTCGTTACGCTAGCTGCCGAGGAGTTGGTGCTTCACATCCGCGCATTGGCGCGGCAGCTGTTTGGGGACGAGCGCGCTGCAGTATCAGTGGCATTGAGCGGCGGACTGATGCGGCGCGGCTCACTCCTCCGGAAGCGCCTCGAGCAGCGTCTCAAATCGGCCGTGCCGGGGGCACAGCTTCGAGCGGAGGATGTGCTGCCAGCTCGGGGAGCCCTGCGGGCTGCGGGTCGCCGAATTCACCTTCCCACTTTGCCATAACGACCGTTGCCAGGCAGTTTCCCACCAGATTGACGGTGGTGCGCGCCATGTCCATCAGCTCGTCCACGCCAAGGATGATAGCGACGCCTTCGAGGGGCAGGCCAAAGGTCGAGAGGGTAGCGGCCAGTATCACGAGCGAAGCGCGGGGAACGGCGGCGACGCCTTTGCTCGTGATCATCAAGGTAAGCATCATGACCAGCTGCTGTCCCCAGGAAAGGTCCACTCCGGCCGCCTGGGCGACGAAGATCGAGGCGACGGCGAGATATAGCGTCGAGCCGTCGAGGTTGAACGAGTAGCCCGTCGGCATGACGAACGCGACGATGCGGCGCGGGACTCCGATCGACTCCATCGCCTGCATTGCGCGTGGCAGCGCCGCTTCCGACGAGGTGGTCGAGAAGGCTATCAGCGCCGGCTCCTTCACCGCGGCGAGGAAGCGCCTGAGCGGAACCTTGAACATCAGCGCGATCGGGAGCAGCACGAACAGCATCAGCACGACCAGCGCGCCGTAGAGCGTCAGTACCAGCTTGCCGAGGTTGATGAGAACGCCGAGTCCGCTGTGGCCGACGGTCACCGCTATCGCCGCGCCGATTCCGATCGGCGCGTACCGCATGACTATCGCGGTGAACTTGAACATCACCTCGGCCAGTCCCTCGCACCCGAGGAGGACTATCTCCTTCGGCCGCCCGCGCACCTGTGAGAGCGCAACCGCGAAGAGGATGGAGAAGAAGACGATCTGGAGAACCTCATTCCTGGTCGCAGCCTCGAAGAAGCTCTGCGGCACCACGTGCTCGAGGAAGGTCATGCCGGTCTGCGTGGTGGTGGCGAGCTTCTGCCCCTCTTCCGCTGACGCCTGAATATTCACGCCGACGCCGGGCCTCACTATGTTCACCGCGGCCAGCCCGATGAAGAGCGCGACAGTGGTGACGACCTCGAAATAGATGATAGACTTGAGCGCGAGCCGGCCGACGCGCTTCATGTCGTCGCCGTGCCCGGCGATGCCGACGACCAGCGTGCCGAAGATGATCGGCACGATGATCGACTTGATCATGCGGAGAAATACCGTCGACAGCGGCTTGAGCTGGGTGGCGAAGTCGGGCGCGACCGCACCGATGATCACACCAACCACCATCGAGATCATTATCCACGAAGTGAGCGAGACGCGTCGGAGGTGTCTATAGACCATTGCTAGCGGATTCCAGTTGTTGGATCGGCTGCGTCAGCCGACCGAGATGGGAGGCGGCGGCTCGACCGGCACCGGCTTCGATCCGCGGCGCAGAGTCGAATGTGCATAGCCGTAGGCGAGATAGACCGAAAGTCCGATGAGGAGCCAGATGCCGAACCGCTCCCACGCCCGGACGGGCAGGCCGAACATCACGTAGATGCAGGCGCCCGCGCCAACAATCGTCACGGGCCAGACGAACGGAACGCGGAATGGTCGCGGCCTGTCTGGTTCCTTGTATCGCAGAACGAGCACACCGATGCACACGATCGCGAAAGCGGACAGCGTACCGATGTTCGTGAGATCGTAAATCTCGTTCTCGTCGGCCAGGAGCGAGCCGACGGCCACGGCGATACCAGTGATGAGGGTGGTAATGTGCGGCACGCGCGTCCTTGGATGAACCCTCGCCGCCCACTTCGGCAGCAGACCATCACGGGCCATGGCGAAAAAGATCCTCGGCTGGCCGTACTGGAACACCAGGAGAACCGCGGTCAGCGACACGACCGCACCGAGAGACACGATCCAGCTCGCGGTCTGCATTCCGGTGAGCGTCAGCGCTTTGGCCAGCGGATCCGCCGCCCTGAGCTGCTGGTAGGGGACCATCCCTGTCGCCACGCCGCCAACGATGACGTAGATGAGCGTACAGATCGCCAGACCGCCCAGTATTCCAATCGGCATGTTCCGCTGGGGATTCTTCGTTTCCTCGGCTGCCGTCGAGATGGCGTCAAAGCCGATGTACGCGAAGAAGACAATGGCAGCGCCTTGATGGATGCCGCGCCAGCCGTTCGGCGCGAAGGGGACGTAGTTGGAAGTATCGATGTGCATGGCGCCGACGACGACGAACAACGTCAGCACCAGCAGCTTGATGACCACCATGATGTTGTTGGCGCGAATGCTTTCGCGGACACCCCGCATGAGCAGCCATGTGATCGCCATCACGATCAGAAACGCCGGAATGTTCACAAGTATCGGGATTCCAGCGAATCGCGGAGCGGTCTCGAGTAGCGAGTGGACGGCGGGATCGGAGCTCAATAGCGCGGACCGGTAACCGTGAGTACTCCAGGCCGGGAGATTCACCCCGAACGCCGTGAGGAGCGAGTTGAAGTAGCCGCTCCACGCGACCGCGACGGCGACGTTTCCGACTGCGTACTCGAGGATCAGGTCCCAACCGATGGTCCAGGCGATCAGCTCGCCGAGCGTCGCATAGGAGTAAGCGTACGCGCTCCCTGCCTGCGGAATCATCGACGCCAGCTCGGCGTAGCAGAGCGCGGCCAGTCCGCACACGAATCCGAGAAGGATAAACGAAATAACGAGAGCCGGACCCGCGCCGTAACGGACGACGACGCCAGATGGGAGTATCTCGCCGGCCGCGGCCGTTCCGATGGACGAGAAGATACCGGCACCGATGACCGCGCCGATCGCGAGCATGATGAGATCGCCCGGGCCGAGCACCCTTCTCAGACCATTTGGATCTTCGCCTTCCGCGATGAGCTCCGCGATAGGCTTCCGTGCTAACAGAGAACGGATCATGTCATTCGGAGAAAAAGTTCGCATCGGCGCGTCGAGCGACACGCCGATGCGATCAGTCAATCAGGAAACTACTCCGCCGAACCTTCGATGCGCATCGCGTAGAACGAGCGCCACACGAAAGTGACCGAGACCAGGAAGAAGACCGCGGCGAGAATGTGGGTCAGACCCGAGCCCTGTTCCTGGGTAAGCGACACTGCCAGCTCCACCGCCAGCAGCCCGAACAGCGTGGTGAACTTGATGATCGGATTGAGAGCGACCGATGAGGTGTCCTTGAACGGATCGCCGACGGTATCGCCGATGACGGTCGCAGCGTGGAGCGGAGTTCCCTTCTGCTTGAGCTGGACCTCCACGATTTTCTTGGCGTTGTCCCAGGCGCCGCC
>CAYMKQ010000012.1:0-25334 GCA_964391175.1 uncultured Gemmatimonadaceae bacterium
AACGCCACATCCCTTAATTCCACGATCAAGGCGTTGCTGCCCGCGGCAAGCTATACCCTGGCGGCGACTTCATTCGGACCTTCCGAGATCGGGAGCTACACGCTCTCCTCGGAGACCGCATCCCCAAACATTACGGGCTGCGAGGAAGTTTTTGTCGTCCGCGGCGTATCCACGGATCAAACTCTCGAGACCACGGATTGCGACTTTGGCGGATTCTACTCCGACGACATGGGCATTTCGCTTCGGACGGGGCAGCCCGTGACTATCTCCATGGGCTCGACGGCGTTCGATGCCAGTCTCGAGCTATATCAAGTACTCGATGATGGCTCCACCACGCTGGTCGAGACTAACGAGGACCTAAACAGCGGTAACGCGCAGATCGTGTACACACCGACCGCGGACGGGTTTTTCCTGATCGCGCCGACGTCGACTGTCGCTGGAGCAACCGGCGCCTATACACTCACAATTCAATAGGGAGCCACTCGCATGTCGAGAATGAATTGCGTCTTTCCGGTGGCCCTCCTGATCGCGATTGGAGCGCCCTCGCTGAGCGCGCAGACCGTGTCGCCGCAGACGCCGGTGGCCGTGCCGAAGTCCGCCGCCGCTCAGATCGTCAAGGCAAAGAGCAAAGCTCCACCATTCCGGCATCCGTCTGCTGCACAGCGGGCGGCCAGACAATCGAGCATGGTCGTCGTCACGGGGCCAAACGGCGAGCGCAGGCTGGCACGAGTGAAGAAGCGCAGATAACCAATCGCGCTACCGGGCGCCCGAAGTCGTGTCGGGCCCGAAGAAGGGAGACCGGATCACCGGGCGCCCCTGCTCGTAGGATCGCTTCGTAAGAAGGCGCACGGTGCTGTCGGAGCCGACCCAGTTCTGAACAGCTGCTGAATCGAGAAGCTTGTATCGTCTCGCCAGCTCGGCACGGTACCATTCAGCCGCAAGCAGCGGCACCGTCACGACCGTAACGTCGCCGCGTTTTTTTTCCACCAGCTGCAGATACCAGAGCGGGTAGGTGTCGTTGTCTCCGAATGCCAGCATCACCCCGTTGGGTGGAACTCTTTCCAGCATCTCCACAGCGTCGACGCGCGCCCGCTCCTCCACCTGGTCGGTACGCCTGTCCATTGCGGTCCAGTTCAGGATCGCCGGCGCGAAGGGCGCGATGAAGACGAGAGTACTGAAGGGAGCCGCGAGACGGCGCGACAGACTGATCGCACCGAACCCGGCCCACAGCCCCCACGAGATGAAGGCGAAGAAGAAGAAGTAGTCGCGCTCGCGCGCCTCGTGAGGCGCATCGGGGGGAAGAATGCCCGCCCCGAATGAGGGCCCCGCCTTCAGGTTGAGATACATGACCACTCCTATCGACGACACGAGCAAGAGGAGCGCGAGCGCGCGCCAGCTCCGCCGGTCGGCTGCCCGGTGCGCCGCGAACCCGTAAAGTCCGAGCAGCGCGTAGATGATGGTGATCGGCGTGCGCCACCAGCTCGGCGGCGGATCCGGATCGAGGCCGAGCGCGAACTGCCAGTCGGCGTACTCGAAGACATTTCCGAGCTGGAGATAGAACGGGGCTTGTCGGGGCCAGAGCGGGGGAATGTTGTATTGACGTCTGAGTATCACATCGGCGAGCGCGCTCCACGTGGACGGATTCCCCTGATTGATGGCGGGATCGTGCCGCGCGCGAACGAGCATCACGAGCACGCAGGTCATTCCGATCAGCGCCACCACGATCGAAGCGCCGATCAGCCTTGTCGCCGAACCTCCTTCCCGCCGGCCGTCCACGCTGCGCCTTCCGGCGGGAACCGCGAAGTATCCGTCGCGCGTCGTGAACACCAGCAGTATCGCGCTCGCGACGACCAGCAATGGCATCAGGTGCAGTGACCAGGCGAGTCCGGTCAGATAGGCGACGAGCACCGCCCAGCGCGCATCTGAGTTCTCACCCGCGCGATCCCCAGCCCAGAGAATGAGGCAGCCGAACAACAACGCGACGGCGTAGATCTCGGTCTCCGTCGCGCTCAGCCAGACCGTCGACATGAGTCCAGCCGTGAGCCCGGCGGCGGTCGCGGCAAGGCCATCGCCTGTCCATCTCGCGAACAGGTTCGCCAGGATCCCACACCCGGCCGCCGTCGACACCGCGGAAAGGAGATTGATCGAGCGGGCGAAGCCGAAGACCGGAGCGAATACCATGCTCCAGACCTTGCCGAGGAGGATGTAGAGCGGAGTGCCGGGAGGATGCGGGATCCCGAGGGAGTGCATCGCCGCGAGAAACTCGCCCGAATCCCAGAGCGTGACGCCGGGAGCCAGGGTGAGCATGTACACGAACAGGAGGAGGACAGCGGTCGTCCAGCCGGGCGAAGGAAACCGTCTCGTCACTGGAGCAGGTAGGTTTCCTCTGGCGTGAGCGCCCAGGCGGCGTCGAGCGCCAGACGGTTCGGACGCACTCTGTGCACGCGAAAGATTCTCGCCCCCGCGAAAAACGCAACGACGTTGACTCCGACCGTGGCCATGTCGCGATCCTCATCTCCGATCGGCTGACCGGTGAGCTCCATCGCCGGAAACGAGCCGGCATTGGACGCGACGTAGCGAATGAGCTCCGCGATCACGCGCTTGCGTGAAGCGCCGACAAAGACCGGATAACCAAAAGCGACGATGCGGCGGAGCTCCGCGAGCACCGCCAGCGAGTGCCCGGTCCTCTTCGAGAATCCGATTCCGGGGTCGATCGCGATTCGACCGGGATGGATTCCCGCGCGCTGCGCTGTCTGAACCGATTCCTCGAGCTCGGATATGATCTCTCCAACCGGATCATCTCCGTAGATCGCCGTGTCGTAGCTCGCCATCTCCCGAACGGTGCCTCGCGAATGCATCAGCACCACGTTGCATCCCGCCTCGGCGCAAACGCGCGGCATCTCCGGATCGAGGGAGAATCCCGAGACGTCGTTCACCACGGACGCCCCTTCGGCAAGCGCCGCGCGGGCGACCTCGGCCTTCACCGTATCGATCGAGATCGTGACGTCGCTCCATCGCGAGCGGATCGCGCGGATCGCGGGCAGGACGCGCTTCAGCTCCTCGCGCAGCGAAACGGGCTGCGCGCCCGGCCGCGTCGATTCCCCGCCGATGTCCACCGCATCGGCGCCTTCCGAGATCAGGCGATCGGCCTGCGTGATCGCGGCTTCGATAGAAACGAAGTTACCCCCGTCGCTAAAGCTGTCGGGGGTAACGTTGAGAATGCCGAAAATTGTTGGACGCTCGGACTTCGACGGCCAGGCGAAGCTCACGCCGGCGCTACCTCCGGACCTCCGAAGAGTGGCGGCTTGGACGGCTTGGGGTGCAGCACCGGCGAGGCGAGAGCGGCTGGAGCCGCCGGCGGCGGGCTCAGCGGACGCGGCGGAAGTGTCTCCCCGCGCGCGAGCGCTGCGACCTCGTTACCCGTCAGCGTCTCGCGATCGAGCAGCGCGGCGGCGACCGTGTGCAGGAGCTCGATGTGCTCCTTGAGAACCACCGTCGCCCGCGCGTAGGCTTCCTTGATCACCCGCGTGACCTCGGAGTCGACGAGCTGCGCGGTGCGCTCCGACACCTCGCGGCGCGTCTGCAGCTGGCGTCCGAGGAAGAGCTCCTGCTCGTTGTCGCCGACGAGGATCGGGCCGATCTCGTCGGAGAGTCCCCACTGCGACACGTACCGACGGGCGAGTCCGGTTGCCTGCTGAATGTCGCTCGCGGCACCGGTCGTCACCCGATCGCGCCCGAACACGAGCTCCTCCGCGACTCGCCCGCCGTACGCCTTCACCAGGTTCGCCTCGAGCTGTTCTCGCGTCACGGACACGCGATCGTCCTCGGGGAGCGTCCACGCCACGCCGAGTGTGCGTCCGCGCGGCACGATGGTGACTTTGTGCAGCGGATCGTTACCCCTCACCTTGATCGCGCAGATGGCGTGGCCGCCCTCGTGATACGCGGTGAGCTTCCGCTCCTCGTCCTTCATCACCATCGACTTCCGCTCGGCGCCCATCATCACCTTGTCCTTCGCATCCTCGAGGTCGACCATGTAGACCTTGTCGTGGCTGCGACGCGCGGCGAGCAGCGCGCCTTCGTTCACGAGGTTCGCCAGGTCGGCGCCGGCCATGCCCGGAGTTCCGCGGGCGAGCGTCGTGACATCGACGTCCTCCGCCATCGGCTTGTTCCTGATGTGAACGCGAAGAATCCCCTCGCGACCGCGAAGATCCGGCAAATCGACTACGATCTGGCGGTCGAAGCGGCCGGGTCGCATCAGCGCCGGATCGAGCACGTCGGGCCGGTTTGTCGCGGCGATGAGGATCACACCCTCGTTCGACTCGAATCCGTCCATCTCGACGAGGAGCTGATTGAGTGTCTGTTCCCTCTCGTCATGGCCCCCGCCAAGCCCGGCGCCGCGATGACGACCGACGGCATCGATCTCGTCGATGAAGATGATGCAGGGCGCGTGTGCCTTGCCCTGTTCGAACAGGTCTCGCACGCGGCTCGCGCCGACGCCGACGAACATCTCGACGAAGTCTGACCCGGACATCGAGAAGAAGGGCCGGGCCGCCTCGCCCGCGACAGCGCGCGCGAGGAGAGTCTTGCCTGTGCCTGGAGGACCGACGAGAAGCGCGCCCTTGGGCAGACGTCCGCCGAGCTTGGTGAACTTCTGCGGATCCTTGAGGAACTCGATGATCTCCTGGAGCTCTACCTTGGCTTCGTCGGCACCCGCAACGTCGTCGAAGGTGACTTTGGGTGTGTCGCCCGTCAGAAGCTTCGCCTTCGACTTGCCGAAACTGAACGCCTTGTTGCCGCCAGCCTGCATCGAGCGGAACAGGAAGAACCAGATTCCGATGATGAGCAGATACGGAAACAGGCTGATCAGGATCGTGCTGAACGGCGGCCGCGCGTCCTCAGCCTGGATCTGCACGTTGTGCTCCCTGAGTCGCGCGATTTCGTCGGTCGAGTTGTCGATCGGCAGACGCACGTTGAACTTGGAGACGGGCCGCTTGTTGACCTGTATCTTCTGCTTGAGCTCACCCGTGATCTGACGGCCGGATTGGATCGTCACCTTGTCGACGTTGTCCCGCTGAAGCTCCTGGTCGTACTGAGTGTACGAGATCTCGGGCGCGGCCTCCGATCCCTTTCCGGAGAACTGGATGATGGCGACGGGGACGAGAATGACGAAAACCCAGAACGAGAGCTGCTTGGACACCTTGCTCCAGTTCGTCGGCTTCTTCGGATTGTTCTTGTTCGGCATTTGTAATGGCATTACTGCAAGCTCGCTATATACGGCAAGTGGCGGAAGTTCTCCGCGTGATCCAACCCATATCCCACCAGGAACTCGTGAGGCGCATCGAAACCCACGAACTTCGTATCGTACTGCAGTCCTGCGGAGATTCTCTTGTGCAGCAGGGCGCAGATCTCGAGTGACCGCGGCTGCCGCTCGCGCATGATAGACATCAAACGATTCAGCGTCCGTCCGGAGTCGACGATATCCTCGACGAGAAGTATGTCCTTCCCCTCGAGCTGCGTTTCCGGGTCATAGACGAGTCTCACCGTGCCGCTGGAGACCATCCCGTCGCCGTAGCTCGAGGCCACCAGGAAATCTACCTGGAGAGGACGGGTGATCTGCCGCACCAGGTCGCTCAAGAAAATGAAGCTTCCCTTGAGCAAACCCAGCACCAGAAGATCGCCATCCGGATAAGCCGCCGTGATCTCCCGGCCGAGCTCGCCGACACGGCGCGCGATCGCCGCCTCGTCGAATGCGATCCGCTTCACCGCGCGGCCGGATAGCCTCGGGTCCGACTTCGTTCCGAGCGGTCTCATCGTGCTGCTCATGATCGTCCCGCCTCGATCGGTGCCCGCCATCGGCGCAGGAGCATGTGATCGCGGCGCATCACGATTTCGACGCCACCAGAGAGCTGGATCGTCCCGCCCGTCGCTCCCTTAATAGTAAACTCCGCGGCACGGTGAGTTCCGCGACGATCCATCACCACGCTGGCGCGGGCAGCGAGCGCCGGCCACAGGACTCTGAGTGATGCGTCGTCGAAGCCCTTCAGGCTTTCCCGCGCAATGCGGAGAGTGCCCCCGTCCGACGGTGTCGCGTCCACATTGCCGGCCAGATCCTCAAGCGAGCGGCGCCAATCCGCGGAAGCGCGGGCGAGCGCCAGAAGCTCGTCAGGAAAGCGCGGGTTTCTCTTCACGATTGAAGGCAGAATGTCGAGCCGGATTCGATTCCGAAGGTGTTTGCGGTCGCTGTTTGAGGGATCCTGCATGTACCTGACGCCATGCTTCGCCGCGTACTCGACGAGCACGGCGCGAGGCAGACCGAGGAAGGGCCGAATCACCTCCGACTCCGCGTAGAGACCAGCGAGCCCACGCGGTCCAGCCTCGCGGAGAATGCGCATGAAAACGGTCTCGACCTGATCGTCGAGCGTATGGGCGGTGACGACGGTGGCCGAGCGCCTGGAGACGACCTGCTCGAGAAACCGCCAGCGAGCTCGCCGCCATTCCTCTTCACGCGTGCCGGTCGTTGATGCGTGCCCAGTGACACAAGGAAAGCCTGCGCGCGCAGCCTCGCGCGCGACGAGCGCCGCGGCGCGCCCGGCGGCGCGGCCAGTGCCGTGATCGAACGTCGCCACGATAATCTTCGAGCGCGCCCGGGATGGAAGGCTCGCGGCGGCGGAGAGGAGCACCATCGAGTCGATGCCGCCCGAGACGGCGAGCACCACATGCCCGCTCACATGCCCGCGATTCGCCAGCGCGGACTCTACGGCTCCGCCTGCTTCCGATACTTCAACCCGTCGAGTCGGCATGATACTTTTAATCTACCTATTCGCGGTGGAGTTTCGCTTGGAAACGCACGGTCCGCTGGGAACACTCTGGGTATCGCTCGGACTCATCGCCTTCTACATCGCGTTGACCTGGCTGAACACACTGCTAGCGCTCTTCCTGACCCCGTTGTTTCTGGTCCCCGGAACGTGGCTTCTCGACTGGCTGAAGAAGAGAAAATCTTCCTACCAGGGGTAGAGCGCGTCGTAGTAGGCGCGATTCCGCAGTACGATCCTCACGTAGTCGCGTGTCTCCACGAACGGGATGCGCTCGGTGAAGACTTCCGGATCCCCGGCCCCCGCCTTCGTCTCCCATTTTTCGACTCTCGCCTCTCCCGCGTTGTAGGCTGCGAGGACTTTGACGACTTCAGGATACTTTCGGACGAGGTCCTTCAGATGCGCCGTCCCGAGTCTTATGCTGATCGCCGGCAGATATAGCATCTCCGGGTCCCATGGACTGATCCCCTTCGCCCTCGCCAGCGCTTGTCCGACCGGCGGCATGATCTGCATCAATCCCCTCGCGCCAACCGGTGAGGTCGCGCGCGGATTCCAGTTCGACTCCTGGCGAATGAGCGCGGCCACGAACACCGGGTCGAGACCATTCTCGCGCGCGCTCGAGATGAGCGTCTCGCGCTCCACCACCGGGAAGTACAGGCGATAGTTGGCGGGGCTGGGACCGATCTCATCGAGTGCGCGGCGGCCAAGCGCGGTCGAGCGCGACGCCTGGTCCGTCCCGATGAGGGCACGTGCCGTTGCCAGCATTTGTTGAGGGCTCTCGGTCGCGTCCCGGAACAGCCTGTCAGCTTCGAATCCCGCTTCGACATCCATTCCAACGTCCTTGAGAACCGCGACGCGGCTCACCGCCGAATCGACGGCCGCCACTTTCGGGTAATCCGACGGCACGCGATTGGGGGCGATGAGCGTCGTGTCCAGTCGTTTCGCGGCCATGACTGCGTAGTAGCTGAGCGGCTCCCTGGCGATGACGGAACGCCACCTCGCTCTGCTCCGCGCGGTGTCGCCCAATGTCGCGAAGGAGCGTCCCGCCCAATAGGCGGCGCCGAGCGCTTCGCTGCTGTTTGGGTCACGGGCCACGAGCGAGTCGAACTCGGCTGCCGCTCCCTTCTTGTTCCCGTGAATGAACGCGATCATTCCGGCCCGGAACCGCGCGTTCGCGGCGTGGCGCCCTGTTGGAAAGCGCTTGAGCATTGCGAGAAGCGTCTGGCGCGCGTCCTGATCGCGATTGTCGTCGCTGGCGAGATCGGCGAGCAGCAGCAGAGCCGATGCGGTGCTGGTGTCGGTGGGATATGACGTCGTGATTCCTCTCAGCACTGTGCGTCCCGCGGTGGTGTTCCCGAGAGCGATTAGCGACCGCGCCCGCTGGTATTGCGCTACCGCGGCGCGCGATGCAGGGCTCCGGATCCTCGCGAACTGGGTGGCGGCTTCGCTGTAGCGTCTCAGCCTGAACAACGTCGATCCATACGCGAACCTGTCCGATGCATCCCCGAGGCCGGCCTTGAACGCGCGCGCGAACCCGGTCGCCGCGCGATCCGGAAGCCCCGATCTCGCCGCGGCGCGGGCGAGGGCGAGCTCTTCAGAGGGAGACGTCGTCGTGAACACCTTGTCGAACAGGTCGATCGCATCCCGCGTTTCCGCGGAGTTGTTGGACCTTGTGATGAAGGAAAGCAGATCGCCCCGCGCTGACGTCCTGGCGGTGTCGTTCGCCCCGAGCGCCACGCGAAGTCGCAGCACGTTCAGGCGCGCGCCGACAGCAGCGAACGTTCGGATGGCTCCCTGAATGTCGCCCGTCCGCTCTCTGGCCTGCGCCTCCGTCCATCGAATTCGATCCCGCGCGACGGCGGTTCGCACCTTGGCGTAATACCCGGCGCGCTGTCCGCTGTCGGCCGTCACTCCGGCCGCGCGCAGATAGAGCCAGTCGGATATCTGCGGCAGCTTCGCGGCGGCTTGCTCGTACGCGATCCGCGCGCTGTCGCGGCTGTCCGCGCGGTCGAGCTCACGCGCGCGGGTGACAATCTGTCGGTCCTCCGGCGGCAACACGTGCTGAGTGGTGTCGCCCGCGAGAACGGCGGCTGAATCCTTCTGATCTGGCTTCTGGCTCTGGCACGCGCTGGTCGAAACGACGAGCGCGACGAGGGGCAGGAAGAGGGATGCTATCGCCAACGTGTATGATCTCCGTCCAGTAGCTGAGTGGCTTCGGCCGGTCCCCAGCTGCCGGCCGGATATGAGGGGAGTCTGCTCAGGGGATTCTTTTCCCAATATTCGAGGATGGGATCGATGATGCTCCACGCCATCTCCACTTCGTCGCTGCGAGTGAAGAGAGTAGGGTCCCCGATCATGCAGTCCAGCAGCAATGTCTCGTACGCGGGATGCGGGTTGTTGCCGAACGCTTCGGCGTAGCTGAACTCCATGTCCACGGGCGTTATCTCGAGCCCCGGCGTAAGCTCGTGCATCGCGCCGGGCGTCTTCACCTGGAACCTGAGTGAGATCCCTTCGTCCGGCTGCACGCGCATCACGAGCACGCTCGGAGCCATGTCCTCGATCGATTTCTGCCCGAACAGGAGAAGTGGCGGCGAGCGAAACTGCACGGCGATCTCCGATATCCTGCGCGCCATCCTCTTCCCCGAGCGCAGATAGAACGGCACGCCCTTCCACCGCCAGTTGTCGATGGAGATGCGCATGGCTGCGTAGGTCGGCGTGAGCGAGGACGGTGCTACATTCGGTTCGCTCCTGTATGCGGAGACCATCTTCCCGTCGAGGGTGCCATCCGCGTACTGCGCGCGGATGACCGCCGGCTCGCCTTCCTGCACCAGGGGGCTGATGGACAGCAGCACCTTCACCTTCTCGTCCCGCACGGCGTCACCGGTAAAGGAGCTGGGGGGCTCCATTGCCGCAAGAGTGAGAAGCTGGAGCAGGTGGTTCTGAAACATGTCGCGGAGTATGCCCGCTTCCTCGTAGTACTTGCCCCGGCCCTCGACGCCGACCGATTCCGCCACGGTGATCTGCACGTGCGACACGTAATTGCGGTTCCAGAGCGGCTCGAAGATGGAATTAGCGAACCGGAAAACGAGAATGTTCTGGACGCTTTCCTTTCCGAGGTAGTGATCGATGCGATATATCTGGTGCTCGCCGAACTCGTCCAGAACGAGCCTGTTCAGATGGTGCGCGGTCTCCAGACTTCGCCCGAACGGCTTCTCGATCACAATGCGGTACCACGGACGCTCTTCGTAAGAATGGGTTCGTCGGGCCAGTCCGCTCTTGCAGAGATGCTTGACGGTCGTCTCGAAAACACTCGGCGGGATTGCCAGATAGAAGAGCCTGTTCCGCTGCGCGTCGGGGAAGCGGGTCTCGATCTGGGACAACCGGTTTCCGATAGCCTGATACGCTTCATCTTTCGCGAAGTCGCCGTTCGCGTAGAAGGTACGCTCGCACAGCCACTGCCAGACATCTTCGTGGACGCGATGGATCTCGTCGGATTGGTCAATCGCTTCGCGTATCAGCGCGCGATAAGCTTCGTCGCTGCTCTGATCGCGCGCGACGCCGAGGAGCGCGAAGTTATCGGGCAGGAGCTTCTGCTCGGCGAGATGATAGATCGCCGGGATCAGCTTGCGTTTGGTGAGATCTCCCACGCCGCCCAGGATCACGAGCGTGCCGGGATCCGCCATTTCGCGGCTCCCGGACTGTCGTGAGGCCCGTATCAGAGGAACGGCATGGGGAGTCTTCATGCCTTCTTTACCGCGTGTCCACCGAATTCGTTTCGCAGAGCCGCGATGACCTTCGCCGAGAAGGAGTCGGGCTGGCGGGATCTGAGGCGCATGAGGAGCGAGAGAGTGATCACCGGCGCCGGAACGTCGAGGTCGATCGCCTCCTGCACGGTCCACCGCCCTTCGCCCGAATCCTCGACGTAGCCCTTGAGGTCGCTGAGGGCAGCATCCTTCGCGAGAGCCTGCTCGGCGAGCTCGTTCAGCCAGGACCGCACGACGCTGCCGCGGTTCCATACCGCGGCGATCTGATGCAGATCGAGCTTGAAGTTCTTCGAGGCGTGCAGGATCTCGTAGCCTTCGGCGTAGGCCTGGAGCATCCCGTATTCAATGCCGTTATGAACCATCTTCACGTAGTGCCCGGCGCCCGGTGGACCGACGTGAGCGTAGCCATCCTTGGGCGCGAGCGTTTTGAAAATCGGCTCGCAGAGCTCGAATGCGCCGGGCGACGCGCCGATCATCAGGCAGTAGCCGTTCGCGAGCCCCCAGATTCCGCCGCTCGTCCCCGAATCGATGAACTCGATTCCTTTGGCCTGGAGATCTGCCGCCCTGCGCATCGTGTCGCGGTAGTTGGAGTTCCCGCCGTCGATGATCACATCACCCTTCGACAGGCCGGGAACGAGCGAAGCGATGGTGTCCTCGACAGGCTTCCCCGCCGGCACCATGATCCACACGATCCGCGCCGGCTTGAGTTTGGCCGTGACGTCGCTCGCGCTCGCCGCCGCGGTCGCGCCCTGAGAGACGTAGCGCTGAATAGACTCAGCGCTGCGAGCGAAGACGACCAGTTCGTGGCCGCCTTTCATGAGTCTCTCCGACATGTTGCCGCCCATTCGGCCGAGGCCGATCATCGCCAAGCGCATTGACTATTCTCCGGGAAGTTCGAGATCGAGGAAGCGCCCCAGATCGGAGCGAAGCTGATTCGCAGATTGGAACAGGATGACGCTCATCCCCAGCGAGCTCGCGGGCGCGAGGTTCTGTTGCCTGTCGTCGATGAACAGCGAGCTCGTGGGAGTCGCCTGCGCGATGCCGAGCGCGCGTGAGTAGAACTTCTGCGTGGGCTTGCGTACACCGAGCCAGCACGAGGAGAGGAATGCCTCGAAGATTCCGGAGATGCCGAACTTGTCGATCCGATGCCGGTTCAGCTCGTCGGCCTCGTTGTTGAGAGTCATGAGCGTATAGCGCGGCTCGCTGGTGAGGGCGCGTGCGATGTCCACGGCGCCCGTGTCGGGCACGCTCTGCGAGAACATGAAATCGACGAACTCCTTCCGTGAGAAACTCCTCGGCTCATGGAAGACGGTGATGTCGAGGTACTCGTCGATCGTTATTCTACCCTCTTCCCACTCTCCGACGACTTCCTCGTGCCGGCACTGGAAGTCATCGGCTGGCAGGTGGAAGCGCTCGACCGCGCGGCACCGTTGTTCCCTGTCCCAGCCATTCGTGCCGAGCACGCCGCCGATGTCGAAGAAGATGTGGTGGATGGACTTCATGCGACGAGTACCGCGCGTGCAGGCGCGCCGTCGCAGCCTTCGATTCTGAGGGGAAGGCAGATGAGCTGATACTCTCCCGCGGGAGGCACGGAGAGGTCGAGACCCTCGACGATCACAATAGAGCGCTCGAGCAGGGTGCGATGCGTACGGTGATGTCCGGAGTGGAACTGCTCGATGGACAGATAGTCGATTCCTACCAGCTCGATTCCGTTGTCGACCAGGTATTGAGCGCCGTCGGGTGCGAGATAGGTGTAATCCCGGACGAACTCTTTGCTGGAGAGAAGCGCTGAGTTTCGCGTGCGGAGGAGGACGCGCGTGTGTCCCTTGAGATCGAATCTGCGCAGCTCCGCCTCACCGACAGCGCGGACATCGTCGGCGAACGCCACCAGCAGCGCTGGACCGATGAGCTTCCCGAGGGGAATCTGGTCGACGGCCTGACCGTCGTCGAAGAAGTGCCGAGCGGCGTCGGCGTGGGTGCCGGTGTGCGAGCCGAAGCTGATCCTCGAAACGTTCGTGCTCGCGCCCTTGGAGACAGCCTGCTGGAGCGTAATGTCGATGTCGGGGTTTCCGGGGTAGACGAGCCCACCCGATCTGACCGGCACCGAGATGTCGTATATGCGGCTCACGCGCGATTGCGAAGCAACTGTCATTCCTCACCGGGATAGGTCGATAGCAATTATGGGGGATTCAAGTCTTGAGTGAACAGTCTTGAGTTGTCAGTTGGTCAGTGGTTATCAGTTTGTCGGGGGTTAGACTGTAAACCACTGTCGACTGGCCAACTAACCAACTGATAACTCACTACTTGCATCCCCTCTGCCCGACCGGGTGGCGTTTGCTCTAAGAGGGAAGACTCGTCGATTCGCTGGCGCTGAGGACGAAGCGCGGGATCTCGCCCTCGAATGAGGTGCCGTCCTGCCGGAGGAAGCCGTAGTGGCCCTCCATGTAGCCCTCGCCTGACTTGAGAATGCAGAAGCTCTGGTACTCGTGCACCGCGCCGGGCAATATCGTCGGCTGCTCGCCGACTACCCCCTCTCCGATGACCTCGGTGTCGACCCCATCGCCGACCGAGTCGTGGATCAGCCACCGCCTGGTGAGAAGTTGAGCGGCGAGCGTTCCGACGTTCTCGATGCGCACGAAGTAGGCGAAAACGTAGTGGCTCTGCGACGGCTCCGAGTGGTCGCGTAGGTAAACGGGCCGGACGGTCACGCGGATGCCGTCAGACTCCCGGTAGAAGAAACTCTTGGCGGACATGAGTGCAACTTAGTCGCGCGCATCTCTTTTTGAAGCTTCTGGATTGGTGCGCGCGGGAGCCAAAACGCAGAGCGCGCGACGAAACCACTCATGAGGTCACGGGGCAAACTGCAGAAAACGTGGGGAGGTCGGTGAGGATGTCCTCGCAGGCGGCGTGCTCGCGTAGCAAGAGACCCGCGGTAGTTTGCGGGGCTCGCAGCGTGTAAGCGAGCTAGCCGCCGAAGAGGACATCCTCACCGACCGACCGCGCCGCAATCTCCAGAGTGACACGGGAACCGCAAGAATATGCTCGGCTAGCGCGCTCGACGTTTCCGCCTGGATCTCAAGGGAGGACGGGACTTCGACTTGCGCGGGGGTCTCTTTCGCGCGGGCTTCATTATTGTTCCGCGGCACCCCGGCGCGCCGCACTCGCACACGTAGAACTTCTCCAGCTCATCGTCGTTTTCGCCGGTCCGCTCGTACTGGTAGTCGTAGGCGAGCTCGGTGCCCGGCTCGATCGTGTGCAATGCGTGGATGAAGATCCGCTTGTCGGTGATCACCGCCTCGCAATTCGGCTCGCAGGAATGGTTGATGTAGCTCGCATCTCCCCCTCCCCGCGCGATCGCGCCGTCGATCACCGTCTTCCTGTCGAGCGTGAAGAGAAACGTGTGGTGGCGGCGCATGCCGGTCTCGTCGTAGCGGCGGTCGGCCTCGTCGTTGCTGACCCGCTCGCCCTCGTACTCGACGATGCGCGTTCCCTTCCTGATCCTGCGCGCAGCGAACACGCCTCGGCCGTGAATCAGCGAGTTGCGAACGACGTACAGGGGCTCGCGCCCGTTCTTCGACATCGACATCGGTTGGTGTTGGGCTCTATCGGGAATGCGCTGCTACTACGAGGCCAGCGCACTCGCCCATGCCGATTCGCGCGGCACCTTCCCGCTCGAGATACCCGCGCATGATCACCTCATCGCCGTCGTGGAGGAACTTCCTCTCCTCCCCCGTGGGAAGGGCGAGAGGCTCGGCTCCCCGCTTCGTCAGCTCGAGCATGCAGCCCTGCGAGCCCGGCTCGGGGCCCGAGACGGTTCCGCTGGCGAACAGGTCGCCCGGCTGGAGATTGCATCCATTGCTGGCGTGATGCGTCAGCATCTGGGCCGGCGTCCAGTACATGTCGCTGAGCGAGGCCGCGCTCACGCGATAAGGGCGCATGTGCCCCTCGCGCATGAGCATCGAGCGGATGTAAACCTCGATCGTCAGATCGATGCCCCCTTCGTTCCGGTCTTTCTCGGAACGGAGATACGGAAGAGGCACCGGATCGGTCGGCGGGCGGAAGAAGGCGGGAACGCGATACGGCTCGAGCGCCTCCAGAGTCAGCACCCACGGCGAAACGGTCGTCGCGAAATTCTTCGAGAGGAATGGCCCCAGCGGCTGATACTCCCACGACTGGATGTCGCGAGCCGACCAGTCATTGACGAGACAGACGCCGAAGATGTGGTCCTCGGCCTCTTCGAGGCGCAGAGGATTCCCGAGCTCGTTGCCCTCGCCGACGAAGAAGCCAACCTCCGCTTCGTAGTCCAGGAGCTGCGAAGGGCCGAACGTGGGACCGGTTGCTCCGGCGGGGAGCGTCTGTCCGTTGGGACGGACGACATGGGTACCGCTCAGCACTATCGAAGAGGCGCGTCCGTGATACCCGATCGGGACGTACTTGTAATTCGGCAGCAGCGGATTGTCGGGCCGGAATAGCTTGCCGACGTTGGTTGCGTGATAGATCGAGGCGTAGAAGTCCGTGTAGTCGCCAATCCTGGCCGGCACGTGCAGATCCGCGTCGGCCATCGGAACGAGCGCGCGGTCAGGAAGCGGCTTGATCGCGTCAGCCGCGCCAGGGGGAGGGTCACCGGCGAGTATCTCGCTCAGGCGCGCACGGAAGCGCAACCGCGCTTCCTTCGGCGCCTGCATCAGCCGGTTCAGCGTCGGCTCGGCGCACGCGAGGGCAACGTCGCGCGCTTCACCGGCCCACAGATTCGCCTGCTCGCACTCGGTGACGTCCACTATCTGATCGCCAATCGCGACGCCCACTCTCCGCAGCTTATCCCCCTTTCGGGAAAAAACGCCGAACGGAAGATTCTGGATCGGAAAATCGTTGTCGGGGGAGTTGGCCGATTCCACCCACGAGCGGAGACCGGGATCGTGCGTCTGATTCACTCTGGGCGTGTCAGCCGTGAAGTGGGGAACGGCTTCAAGCGCGCCTCAGCCTTGAAAGAGGCGCGTCGTGCGTTTCCCGTTCTCCAGTGGCGCGTTGAACCGTTAACTGGCAAACGCACAACGGATACACGGGAAACGCACAACGCGCGCTGTTGACCTATCCTTCGATGTGCGCTCTCGGACACGGACCAGCCGCGCAAAGCGGCGAGCAGCTCTCGTACTCTAGGCATGTGCTGAAATTAACTGAGTCAGCTCATCGACGGGCTCGCGGAAGGAGCACGATCCGAACGAGATGGCGAACCGCTCACGCATGGCGCGCACGTCCGCGTTTGAGATGCGATGGCCTCGCCATGCGACCGCATCGTCGGAAAACGCGAAGGCCGACGGATCACCCTCTTCGAGGGCAGCCAGCGCAGTCGCCTCGCTCTCTCCAGCGCGGAGCAGCGCCGCGGCAAGAAAGACGTTGAGGAAACCGTACATCGTTCCCGTCGCGCTGTTCGGCTCGTAGGTCAGGTTGTAGGAGCCTCGAATGGCGTGATGGAGTCCGGCGGTCGCCTTAAACGGCACCTGCTCCCGCTGACAAGCGGCCATGAACGCGATCAGCTCTCGCGCGGGCGGAATGGCGTCCGATCTCACGCCACCGGTTCGAACCTTGGCGCGCGCGCCCACTCGTCCGATCGCTCTCACGAGGGAAGCAACATCGCCACCTAGCGGAATCTCGAAGTATCGCGTGAAAAAAACAGGAAGCTCCTTGTGCTGCCGCTCGATCTCTTCCACGCTGGACGCCTTGAGCTCCGCGACATCGATTATGGCGTGGCCGTCCTCCGACCCGGACCAATGGTGGCAATTGAACTTGAGCATCCGCTCGCCGGCTGTTCGGACGTCCTCGGGAACGAGCACGCTCATCAGCCACGGTTCCGCGCCGCGCGGCAGCAGATCGCGCGCCTGCTCCTCGAACTCGCCCAGGCGCGCCACCGGCAGGATGAAGCGTCCGAGCGCTGAGCGATCGGGTCCGCTCCGAAGGGCGGCATAGCTCTCGATCGCGGGCCGCATCTCCTGATTCGCCGGAGGAAAGAGACCGGCATAGTCGATGAGGCCGGTGAGAAGGGAGTCGACGGCTTTCATTCAGCGCGCGCCAGGCTTGATGCCGAGCTTGGCGACGAGAGAAGTGCCGGAATATCCGGCGGTCGGGCGCGTCAGACCCGGCTACCGGACCTGCGTATCAGGCGCAGGAGCAGCAGCAGCACGACCGCGCCGATGAACGCGACGAAAATGGTTCCTCCCATTCCGGCGAACGGCGTGGCGATGCCGAGCATGCTGAACAGCCAGCCACCGATGAATGCGCCGACGATGCCGATGACGATGTCACCGATGATGCCATAGCCGGTGCCGCCCATGACCAGCGATGCGAGCACTCCAGCGACGAGACCAACCACGATCCATGCCAGTATTCCCATCGTGTCCGTCCTTGTGAGTTGTGGAATCCCTACGGTGCGGTGCGCGGAATGGTTGCGTCCGTGACGGCGCAGGTGATACGATAGCAAAAAAAGAGCGCCCCGAAAAGAGCGCTCTTTCAACGAGGTGCCTTCCGCTGGCACTACCGCTTGTACTCGTACCCCTCGTTATCCTCGATGTAGTTGATGGTGTCGAAGCGGATCGTTCCGCTCACGAAACGCTGAGACTGCCCGTCCGAGAGCGTGAAATCGTCGCCATTGACCGTGAACGTTCCCGTGGAGACGAAGGTCGAATTTCTCGCGACATCTCCCGTCTCAGTGGTCACGTAATGATTGGTCTCGGTGTAGGTCCCGTCTCTGTTGAGAACGAGTGTTCCGTCGGTGACCTGGAACATGCCCCCATTCGGAAGACCACAGAATCCCGGTTGACACGGTTCGGTGTAGGGAACGCTTTGGTCTCCGTGTATCGTCAGTTGATACGTGCCTGAAACTTCGCCATAGGGACCCGTGAGATCGTTATCCGTGCAGCCGGCCACCAGAAGAGGAGCCGCCGCTAAAAGGCTCAGAAGCCGTCTGACTTTTCTCGTGAGCATCGATGCCTCGCGCGTTACTGGTTGATAGTCCGGGTAGCGCCAGCCGCGCGCGGCCCATTCACCGTGCAGCCTCTCCGAAATGAAGGCTGCATAAGTTGTACGTAATACCCACCGGGCACGTTGATATGTTCCATGCGCGAGTGCGGGTTAAGATCTGCTGCATGCAATCCACCGCGGAGGCCGCGATGACGATCGCCAACAGCGGCGTTGTCGCACCAATACGATCCAGCTCGTGGACGAGGTCGAGCCGGGAGTCCACGCGGCTCTGCGGGAGGCGCTACCCGGGATCTCGATCGTCCAGGTGGTTCACATCCGCGATGAGGGAGCGATTCGTCAAGCCGTCCAGGCCGCACAGGAAGTGGACGCGATCCTCCTCGACTCGGGCAATCCTTCGCTCGCCGTCAAGCAGCTGGGAGGCACCGGTCGTGCGCACGGATGGCCTCCTCGACGAGCGCAAGCTTTCAAGCTTCATGGAGGCGGTGCGGATGGGCGATGCTGCCGCCCGATAGACGATCCGTTCGTCGGGCGCTGAGCATCCTTCACCGCGTCCCAGGCGGCGCTCGCCCTCGCACGGAGTTCCTCCGCCCCATACTCCCTCGTCTCTCACTGTGGTCGATGTAGCTTGTGAGAGGCCCCCCGGGACTCATCACGGCAACGACGGCCGCTAAACGGCGTCGGGGGTAGCAGGTACCTCGTCGGCCTGCTACCCCAGCCACCCCGGCCTGAGCAAATTCCATTGATGCAGCTGTTCTCTCCAGCCTCGTTCGCGCCACCGCCCAGCCTCCGCTTCCGCCGCGACCGGGCGGAGAGGATCCTCAACGGCGTTCGCGCCGCTGTCGTCTTCCTCCTCACGGCTGCGGCGCTCATGTACGCGCCGCACCTGCCGAGAGCGCTCAACATCGCCAACGTGCTCGTGCTCGGCCCACTGCTGCTGTGGACGGTCGCGCAGTATCTCATCTGGTATCGGCGCCCCGAGCTCCCGGATTGGCTCTCCGCCGTCAACCCCATCGTCGACGTGACGGCCGTAACCGCGATCATAGCCGGTTACGCGGTGGCGCAGTCGGGCGTGCTCGCTCTCCGCTCGCCGATCTTCCTAATGTATTTCGTCGTTCTCGCGGGCAGGCCAGTCGCATCTTCCGTTCGGAAGGCGGCGTTCATCTCCGCTCTCGCCGTCGCGGAATACGCGGTCCTCCTCGTCTGGCTCTGGGGGACCAACCGCGTTCCGCTAGCCATGGATCCGATCGATGCGGTGCAGATGGCGCGCATCACTCCCCTCGACGAAGCAGCGAAGCTCATACTGCTGGCCGTCTTCGGAATCGTCGCCACCTACGCCACTTCCTGGGTCGAGCACCTGGTTCACGAGGCAAGCAATGAATCGACCGAGCGCCAGCGGGTGGTCACCCGTCTCGTTCAGGCAGAGCTCGACACACTGAAGCTTCAGCTGAATCCACATTTTCTCTTCAACGCTCTCAACAGCGCCATGGCGTTGATCGGCAGCAATCCCGCGGCGGCCGAGCGCATGGTGTCCGAGCTGAGCGACTTTCTGCGCCTTGTGCTGACCACATCCACCGAGCAGGAAGTGCCGCTGGAGCGTGAGCTGGGTCTGCTCGACCGGTACGTGGCGATTCAGCGGGTGAGATTCCAGGACCGCCTGACAGTAAGCTGCAACATCGAGGAGGGCGTGCGCGCCGCGCTCGTTCCCAGCCTTCTGCTTCAGCCGCTGGTGGAGAACGCGATACGGCACGGGATCGGCCCGCGCGCGGGCGCCGGCTACGTCCAGGTCACAGCCCGGCGCGTCGGGGACAGATTATCGATCACGATCCTCGACGACGGAGTGGGGGTGAGGGCGCGCAGATCGCGTGAGCGCTCTCGCGGCACCGGGCTCGGCCTCACGAATACCATCACGCGGCTCAATCATCTTTATGTAGACAACCACGAGTTCGAGAGCGGCCCGCGGGAAGAGGGCGGCTACTCGGTCCGGATTATGATTCCGTTCAAGCTCGGACGTCCTCTTCCCGCGCGCAGCGGGGCGTCGATCGCTGAAGACCTGGTTCCGGCGGAGCAGCCGTGATCGCCCAGTCTCTGCGCGTGCTGGTGGTCGACGACGAAGCTCTCGCGCGCCAGCGTCTTTGCTCGCTGCTGGCCCGGGTACCGGACATCGACGTGGTGGGCGAGTGCGAGAACGGACTGGAGGCGGTCGCATCCATCCGCGAGCACCGTCCCGACCTCGTCTTCCTCGACGTGCAAATGCCCGAGCTCGACGGATTCGACGTGATCACCGAAGTCGGAACCGACAAGATGCCACCCGTGATATTCGTGACCGCGTTCGACGATTACGCGGTTTCGGCTTTTGAGTTCGGCGCCTTCGACTACCTGCTCAAGCCCGTGGATCACGTGAGGTTTCACCACACGCTCGATCGCGCGAGAAAAAGACTGAGGGAGTCGCCACAGCCAGGCGTCGCTTCGCAGCTGAGCGCGCTACTCAAGTACGTGGGGCAGCTGGAGCCGCCGGCCAACCGGATCGGCGTCAAGGTCAAGGGAAGGATCCTCTTCCTCGACCCTGACGAGATCTACTGGATCCAGGCGCGCGACGACCTGGCGCGAATTCATCTCGCCGAGGTTGCTTACGATGTGCGCGAGCCCCTGAGCCGGCTCGAGGCGAGACTGCCGAGCAACAGATTCCTGCGCGTTCACCGGTCGACGATCGTGAACACCGCTCAGGTGCGGGAGGCGCAGCCGTTCGATCAGGGCGACCAGCTCCTGATCCTTCGCAACGGTAAGCGCATTACGACTGGCAGGAGCTACCGGAAGGCGGTTCAGGAATTTCTCAAACGCGCCACGTAGCCGAGACTAACTGCAACTAAAGTTGTGAGTTGCCAGCTACCAAGCTGACAGCCTTCAGCTGAAAACTGAAAACTCACCACTAGTTCAGTTGCAGTTGCACCCTAGCGCCGGGCCTCTCGCAGCGCTCGGAGCGTGGCGCCCAGCTGCTCGATCTCACGCCCATACTCGGCCCAGTTGCCTGAGCGCTGCGCCGTGATCGCGCGATCGTAGTGCTGCTGCACCTGCCGGAGCAGGTCCGCATCAACGCCCGAAGTGGGAACTGGCTGCGGCGTCGGTACGGCGCCCGCAGTCCCCACGGGAGCGGCTCTCCCTGGCGCGGTCGAGGCATCCGGGACGACCGTTCTCGTCCGGCCGGCGGAGCCGTTCCCGAAGAGGATGTTGAGACCCTCCTCGAGTGTCTCTTCCATTATCACCCGGTTCTCGTGGGCGACGACGACACGTTTCAGCTCCGGGATCGTTCCTCCCTGAGCGCGCAGGTATATCGGCATCACATAGATGAGCGATTCCTCGATCGGTATCACCAGCAGCTCGCCGCGTATCACCTCCGATCCGCTCTGGTCCCAGAGCGTAATCTGTCGCGAGATCTCGGTATCCTGATTGATCCGGTTCGCGATCTGCTTCGGCCCATAGACGAGACTCTGCTTGGGAAAGCGGTAAACGGACAGCTTGCCGTAGTTGTCGCCATCCATTCGCGCCACCATCCAAGCGGCGAGATTGTCCTTCCCGCGCGGCGAGAACGGAGTCATGAAGATGTATTCCGCACTACTCTCACCCGGCAGCCGCATTATCATGTGGCGCATGTACGGATTTTCGGTCGCCTGCTTTTCGAGTGAGCCGGGTATCTGCCACTGGTCTTCCCGGTGGTAGAACGTCGCGGGCTCCTGCATGTGATAGGTCGCGTGGAGCAGTGCCTGCACGCGGAAAAGGTCTCCGGGATATCTCACATGTCGCCGCACGTCTTCCGGCATGGCGCTGAGAGGCTTGAAGATGCTGCCAAAAATGCGCGCGTACGTGAGCAATACCGGGTCGCCGGGGTCCACGATATACGGCTCCACGGTGCCATCGTACGCGTCGATCACGACCTTGACGCTGTTGCGCATGTAGGTCGTGCCGTTGGCGGTCCGCTGGGCGTACGGGTAGGTATTGCTCTCCGTGTACGCGTCGAGTATCCACTTGAGCTGGCCGGCGTCGGTCACGAAGAGGTAAGGGTCGCCATCGAAATCGAGGAACGGCATCGCCGTCGTCGCGCGCTCCATGATGTTCCGGCGGTAGAGGATCCGCGCCTTCCCCTTGATGTCGTCGGATAGAAGGATCTTGAGCGACCCGAGCTGCCACGCGTAAAGCACCCGGCGCAGGAACGATCCGATCGGAACGCCGCCCTTTCCGCTGTAGTTCGTGTACACATTGGTTTCGCCGGCGGGAAAGTCGAACTCGCGCTGGCCGGTCCCCACGAATACGTGGCCCGTCGTCAGCTCGCCGTAATAGATCTGCGGCCGCGTGAGCTTGATCGACACGGTCGAAACCGGTGGCAGATCCTTGATGAAGAGAACCGGGAGTCCCTCGCTGGTGACCTGGTTCACGGGCGCCATCGTCACACCCATGCCATGCGTGAAGGTGAGGCGCTCGTTGATGAAGGTGCGCGTTGGAAGCGACTGCGTGTTGAGCTCGCGCGCGGAGAGGTGCACCTGGCGGTACTTGCCGTCGATCATGTACCGGTCGTCGTCGACCGAGACGAAATCGTAGTAGGTGCGGATCTCCTGGAGCTGACCGAACGTCTGCTGGAGCAGCTCGCGCTCCCAGAGTCTGACGTTCTCCACCGTGGTGGCGTTGGCAACGATGTCAGCCTGGGTGAGCTTTGCTTCTCCAGAGAGATCCTTTGCTTCGATGCTGTCGAGCCCCCACGCTTTTCTGGTCGCCGCGATGTGGTTGCGCAGGTAGGGCGCCTCGCGAGTCAGCTCGTTCGGGGAGACAACAAGCTTCTGAAAAGCCGCCGGCACGACTCCGCGCGCGAGCACACTGACCGACACATAAACGATGATCGCGGACACCGCTGAGGCGGCGAACCTGTCGCGCACAATTCCGACGACGATCCAGATGGCGGCGAGCAGCGCGACGACGGCCGAGATGTGGATACCCGGAAGTCCGACGTGCACGTCGGTGTAGCTGGCGCCAACGAGAGGGCCGGTAGTGGAATAGAGGAGGTTCGATGTGCCGACGAACCAGAGACGCAGCGCAAGGACCACGAACAGGAACGCGAGGAGACCGCCGAGATGGCGGGCGGCGCGCGGCTTGGCGGAGGCACGCTTGGGCGGGAGCGTGATCTCGTTGCGCATCCAGTACAGAACCGCCGTGGCGATGATGGACAGGAGCGTGAGCGTCACGAGAGTATTCAGAACCGCCGAAATCGCGGGCAGCCGGAACAGGTAGAAGCCGATATCCCGTCCAAACAGCGGATCGAGCGTGCCGACATCGACACCATTGAACGCCTTCAGGAACGTCATCCACAGGGCGGAGGCCGTGATCGCGCTCAGGAACGCCAGGACGAGCGCCACCGGCAGGAAGACCTTCGTGAACATCCGCGAGACATCGACGGTGACTCCATCACCGCGGTTCACGTAGAGCACGGGGAATGTCGCCCCCGCGCCGCGGGCGATCTTGACGTTGCCGTAGAAGAACGCGAACGCCAACGCGCCGCCGATGAGAAAGAGGAGGACGCGCCAGACGAGCGAGGTGATAAAAACGCTTTTGAATCCGATCTCGTTGAACCAGAGCCAGTCGGTCGCGAAGCTGGCGAGCCAGGGAAGGACTATGAGCGCGACGAAGAAAGCCGCGACAATGCCGAGAACGATTCTGCGTGCGCCCGGAGGGATCGGGGGAAGAGATCCGGGGGCGGGCCGCTCGAAAGGATGCGTCATGGGCTCGAATCTACCGAGCCGGCCTATTGTTCGTGAGGATGGGACGAGGTGGGCACGTGGGATAAGACGGACGCGTTGTGCGTTGTCCGTTTATCCGTTATCCGTTTACCCGTTGACCCCCCCCCATTGGCAGCTAACGCAATAACGGTTAACGGATTAACGGGAAACGCACGACGCGCTGTTTACGTCGTCGGAAAAGAAAACTCGGAAAAACAAAGGGGCATCCGCTGGATGCCCCACTTGTCCTGGACTCCTGCGGGGCTATAGCCCCGGACGATCCGAAGTTAACGCGCTGTTGCTAGCTGCTTCGTGGTGATCAGCACGACTCCATAGGATGCGTCCTGCCCGTATTTGGCCAACGCCGCCCGACCCTTGACGACGCGCACGTGCGAGACCTGGCTGGCATCGAGGTTGGGGACTTCGTCGCGCCCGAGGCGAACACCATCGACTACATAAAGCAGCGGCAGTTGTGCGGGAGCGACGGCGCTCGACGCTACCGTAGCCGGGCTCTCGGGAGCGATCGCGCGCGGGCCGGCACAGGCGGTGGCGGCAGCGAAGAGGGCGAAGGCGGTGATCTGACGAGTAGTGTTCATGTTTTCCCCTGAAGCGGTGGCAACCTCATCAGTAGCATTGGCCGTGCCAGACCCTTTGACCCCCCAAGATCATGGGTTAACTGTCCGTTCTCCGGCAAGTCTGGGCTTCCACGTCCCCTTTGCAACCTCGGGAACGAAGGAGTCGAGACCCCGCGGGGGGAACTCCAGGGTCCTGCCCTTTTCCGCGCTCATGTACGCCGCCATGAGTATCTGCATCACCTCGACGCCGTCCTCGAAGGTCAGCATTGGCTCCTCCCCCCGCTGAAACGCGCGAACGAAGTGGCGGTTCTCTGCGGTGTACCCGTAAGCCGACGGCTCATCCGCCACCACCGGCATCAGTCCCATCTCGGCGTTCTGCTTCTCGACGAGATCCTCTCCCGCCTTGCCCTTAACTTCCCGGCTGAAGAACAGCTTCAGTCCGCTGTCGAGCGTGTTCCACGACATGGCGTACTCGGGGCCCAACAGCTCCGCCGAGAGGCGGAGACCCGCCCCGACGAAGCTCCACGACGTGGTCACCTCGCCGATAAGAGTCTCGCCAGAGTCCGCTTCGTATTCGATCGTCGCGCGGGCGAAGTCCTCCGACGGCGTCTTTGTGTAGTCGACTTCCTTGCCCATGGACTGCGACAGACGCTTCGCGTAGGCCGGCCGGCTCCATTTGAGCGACGCAATGTGGGCAGTGATGCGGACGGGCCGGATCGATGAGCGGGGCGCCCCGGGCTTGGTGAGGAGATGCCGCACCACTTCGACGGAGTGACACATCATGTCGTTGAGCACTCCGCCGCCCTGAAGCGTCCCCTGCCAGAACCAGGGCATGTGGGGCCCGCTGTGCTCCTCCGCGGCTCGCGCGAGATACGGTCGTCCGGTGAGAGCGGCGCCCCGCGCCCAGATCAACTCGCGCCCGTGCGTGATGTCTGGCGCGAAAAGCTGGTTCTCGAGATACCCGGTATTGAGTCCGACGCTCCGCGCCAGGCTCGCGACTTTCTTTGCTTCGGCGACGTTCCGCGCGAGAGGCTTCTCGCACGCGAGCCCGCGCAGCGTGCCCGCCCCATCGCGAATGGCGCCGACGATCTCCTCGACGTTGGAAATGCGCGCGTGGTTCGGACCGCATAGCCAGACGGCTTCGATCGCCGGATCGGCAACCATCTCACGAATGGAGCGGTAGGGACGCGCGTCGCCAACGTCGAGCTGTCGCGCGAGAGCGGCGGTGGCGGCGGCGTTTTTCTGGCTCGGACTCCAGACGCCTACCACATCCGCGTCGCGAAGGCCCACGAACGACTGGATGTGAAAGCGCGCGTTGAAGCCGCTCCCGACAAAACCGATTCCAAGCCGCCTGCTGCTCATCTCGAGCCGCCCCACAATCGCGAGCTGAGCGATGACGCGAGCGCCACGATCACTGGGGAGTCAGACGGAGATCCTTGCGCTGGAATT